>NZ_LYVN01000052.1 GCF_001990265.1 Sphingopyxis sp. KK2 | reverse complement strand
ATCGGCGAGCAGCCGGTCGATCTCGCCGAAACGGCCGTGGATCAGCATGAGCTTGCCGCCGGCTTCGGCGACGAGCGCCTGCCCCTCGGCGATCGCGTCGGGATCGCGGTCGCAGGCCACGACATCGGCGCCCGCGGCAAGCAGCGCGCGCGTATAGCCGCCGGCGCCGAAAGTCGCGTCGACATGGCGCTCGCCGGGGGCGATGGCGAGCGCGGCGACGATTTCGTCGCGAAGTACGGGATCATGGCGCGGGTCGCGGGGGAGATCGGTCATTTGCGCCCCTTCCCCTTGCTGGCTTCCCACGCCGCGGCGACGCGGCGAAGACGCGGATCGGCCTCTTCGCAGGCGGCAAGCAGCGGCAGCCACCAGATTTCGAATCGACGCCCGGCGCCGACGAAGGCGCAGGCGCTGCCGTCGAACGCCAGCACGTCGGGATCATAGGGATTGTCGCGGTGCGAAAAGGTCGGGAGGAAGCGACCGCTCTCGTCGAGCGTGTAATTTTTCGTGAAGTCGAAGCGCTTCTTATATTCGGCATCCTCGTCATAATCGCGGTCGCGGTCGCGCGCGATGTCGCGGTCGCGCGCGATTTCGTCGTTGAGGCGGTCGAACTGGTCCTGGCCATAAGCGACCAGGCAGGGCAGCTTTTCGTGAAAGCCGACCCAGAGCACGCGCTGGCCATCCGCATTGAGGGGCACATTGTTGCGGAATTCGGAGGGTACGGCGATGCGTCCCTTGCCATCGATCGCGGCGAATTCGGTGCCGGAATAGCTGCCGGGCGTAACAACCGCCATCGATTTGCCCCCAGCTTAGCACCCCGGGCAAAACTTCCCCGATCCCGGAATCGCGAAATTCCGAATCCAAAGACTCAGGCGGAGATTGCCCCTCTCCGATTCCTGACTATCAAGTCTGCGCCGGGGTGAAAAGGGGTAAATTGGGGTGTAGCCGGGTCAATCCACCACATATTTAGGGCGGATCGGGGAGAAAGCGGACGCAAACAGGCAACGCGGGGCCACGACGGACGAAGCCAGCGACATTGTGGATAAGTGAAAATCCCGGAAATCCGCGGCTTTACGGATCAGCGGATCCAGATCGGCTCGAAAAGGGCCTTGCCCGGACCGCCCATGACCGAAACCAGCCATTTCATATTGTCCGAACGGGCGAGCCAAGGCGCATCGGGGATCGGCGACTGCCACAGGCTTTCGTGGAGCAGGTCGGCGTCGCCGACGAGCCAGACGCTGGCCTTTCCGATCGGACAACGCGCGACGCGGCGGTCGCCCCAGGTCGCGCATTGCGCCGGCAGGCGCGTGAAGCGGCCCGCCGAATGAAGGCGCAGCTTTTGCCCGGCGGGGTCGATGAAGACGTCGACATCCCCTGCCCGCGCCGGGTCGGGCGCGGCGAGCGTGACACCCCAATGATCGAGCAGCGGGGTGAGCAGGCTGGTCACCGGCGGATTGCGCGGGTCGCCGAGCGCATAGGGCGGCTCCCAACTCGACAGCGCGTCGGCGAGGATGACGATAGTACGCGGCTGCGCCGTGAGCGCGTCGATGCGCACCAGTTCCTCGGGCGCAAGCGCGCGCGGGTGGGCGATGAACAGCAGCGCGCCGTCCGGAAGCTGCGCAACGCTGTCGACCAGCTCGAAGTCGAAACGCTGACGCAATGCGGCGAGCGCGGGCGCATCGGAGGGTCCGGACGCCAGCATCGCCGCGAGATCGTCGCCCTGCCAGCGCAGCGGAAGGCCCGTCAGAATCGCGAGCTTCGGCGAGATTTTTTTGGCCGGCGCGGTAGAGCCGATACCGATCACCGCCTGTCCGGCGACGAACCATAGCATGACGACCGGAAGCATTGTCGCCCAGCGCCATGCCGCATGCCACGACCGCGTTACCCGCATGGCAAGCACCGCCAAGGCACAGGACAGCACGCCAAGCGCCGCCGTGGCGAGAAGCTGGATGCCGCCGATCTGGTGGCCGACCAGATGATGCAGCACGAACTGGATCATGGTCAGGCCAAGCAGGGCTGCGAAGATGATCGAAAGGCGTACAACCCCTCGCTCGTCGCGCACGGCCCAAGCAAGCCACAGCGCGCCGGGCATCAGCAGCGGGATCGCGAGCGCGGCGTCGATCCGCCCAAACGCCATCTGGCCGCCGGCGATCCAGCCGAGCAGCAACGCCGTACCGATATAGAAAAGGGCGGGAAGAAAGCGCCGCGCCGACGCGGCGACGCGCGCCGCCGTCACTGCGCCGTCTTGCTCCGCGCGCGTTGCAATTCGGGGTCGGGTTCGAGGTCGGGGACCTTCGCCGACGCGGGCTGCATCGGGGCCGTCTTGGCGGCGGCAGGCGCGGTCGCGGCGGCGCCTGCAGCCGTCGGCGTCACCGGCTGGACCCCCAGTTCCTCGAGCGGGGCACCGCTGCCCTTGTCGGTCGTACCCGTGGCGGCGGGATTGGCCGCGACCGCGTCATTTTCGACCTGCTTGCGCGCGCGATCGCCGATCAGCCCGGCGAGCCCGACGAGCAGCAGCACCGCCATAACCCCGGCGATCCCGATCTGCAGCCGCCGCATCGAGTCATTATGCGCCGAAGCTTCGGGCGGCACCGGAACCCGCGTGGGTTTTTTCATGTTCATTCCGCCAGGCCTTTGCTCGCGAGCCATTCGGGATTGTAAAGCGTCGAGAGATAGCGGAACCCGCTGTCGCACAGGATGGTTGCGATGCGCTTGCCGGGGCCGAGTTGCCGCGCCAGCGCCATCGCGCCCGCGACGTTGATCCCCGACGACAGGCCGAGGCACAGCCCCTCCTCGTCGAGCAGCTGGCGCACGACCGCTAGCCCTTCGGCGTCGGAAATGCGGAACTGCGTATCGATCGGCGCGCCTTCGAGATTGGCGGTGATGCGGTTCTGGCCGATGCCCTCGGCGACGCTCGACCCTTCGGGCTTGAGCTCGCCGCACTGGTAATAATTATAGAGGCCGGCGCCGTGCGGGTCGGTGAGCGCGATCGTGATCTTCTCATCCTTCGCCTTGAGCCCGAGACCCGTCCCCGCGATCGTGCCTCCAGTGCCTGCGGCGCAGGTGAAGCCGTCGACGCGGCCGTCCATCTGTTCCCAGATTTCCTCGGCGGTGCCGAAGATATGCGATTTGCGGTTGGCGATATTGTCGAACTGGTTGGCCCAGATCGCATTGTCGGTTTCCTCGGCGATGCGGCGCGAGGTGTGGACGAAATGGCCGGGGTTGGCGAAAGGCGCGGGCGGCACGAGCACCAGCTCGGCCCCCAATGCGCGGATCGTCGCCATTTTCTCCGCGCTCTGGTTGTCGGGCATGACGATGATCGTCTTGTAGCCGAGCGCATTGGCGACGAGCGCAAGGCCGATGCCGGTGTTGCCCGCGGTCCCCTCGACGATCGTGCCGCCGGGCTTGAGGCTGCCGTTCGCTTCGGCGTCGCGGACGATATAGAGCGCAGCGCGATCCTTCACCGATCCGCCGGGGTTGGCATATTCGCACTTGCCCCAGATTTCGCAGCCGGTGGCGGCGCTGGGGCCTTTCAGGAGGACGAGCGGGGTGTTGCCGATCAGCTCGAGGCTGGTTTGCGCAATGGTCATGGTCGCTGATCTAGGGCGCCGCCCCGCGCCCCGCAAGACAGCTTCTTTTGCACGGGGCAAGGACGCGCTTCATCGACGGACGGCACTCTGGCCCCGACGAACGGCGGGAACTGGCCCTTGCCTCTGTAACAGTATATCATTACTGCCGCCGCGACAGTCGCCAATCATAACAGGAAAAATCTCCCCATGCGCTCGTTTGCCTCCGCCGCCTTTTCCCTCGGGCTGGTCCTTGCCGCCCCCGCCTTTGCCCAGGACCAGACCGCCGACGCCGGCCAGGACGATGTGCACGACGCCGGCCCGATCGTCGTCACCGCCCCCTATGTCCGCAGCCTCGACATCCTCGGCAACGTCTCGGTCGTCGAGGGCGACGAACTGGCCCGCGACATTCGCGGCCAGATCGGCGACACGCTGACCCGCCAGCCCGGCGTATCGGCGACGAGCTTTGCCCCCGGCGCCTCGCGCCCGGTGTTGCGCGGTTTTTCGGGCGAGCGCGTGCGCGTGCTGACCGACGGCATCGGCTCGATCGACGTGTCGAACACCTCCGCCGACCATGCCGTGACGATCGACCCGCTGACCGTCGAACGCATCGAAGTGCTGCGCGGCCCCGCGGTGCTGCTGTTCGGCAGCCAGGCGATCGGCGGCGCGGTCAACCTGTTCGACCGCCGCATCCCGCGCAAGGTGCCCGCCGACCATGTCCATATCGACGCGATCGGCGGCTATGCGACCAACGCCGACGACCGCAACCTCGGCAGCTCGGTTGACGTCGCGCTGGCCCCGAACATCGTCGCGCATCTCGACGGCAGCTGGCGCAAGACCGGCGACGCGCGCGCCGGCGGCTATGTCTATGCCCCCGGCATCCGCAGCGACCTGCTCCACCTCGCCGAGCATGAAGTCGAGGACGGCCATGCCGACGAGGCGGCCGAACTGACCGCGCAGGCGAACAGCCGCGGCAAGATCGCCAACACCGCGAGCGAGACCTGGACCGCTGCCGGCGGCCTGTCGCTGATCAACGACGGCGGGCAGCTTGGGGTCTCGGTCAGCTATTATGACACCAACTATGGCGTCCCCGACCGTCCGAACACCGAGCATGACCATGGCGGCGAAGAGGAAGGCGACGACCACGGCCATGAGCATGGCGAAGGCCCGGTCACGATCGGCATGAAACAGTGGCGCGCCGATGTGCGCGGCGAGGTCGAAATGGGCGACGGCTTCTTCGACAAGCTGCGCATCCGCGCGGGCTATGCCGATTACCAGCACACCGAATTCGAAGGCGACGAAGTCGGCACCGTCTTTTACAACAAGGGCGTCGAGGGCCGGATCGAACTGGCGCAGAACGACCGCGGCGGCTGGCGCGGCGCAAGCGGCGTCCAGTACAGCCACCGCGATTTCGACGCGGTCGGTGCCGAGGCCTTTGTCCCGCGCAACCTGACCGACCAGTTCGCGCTCTTCACGCTGCAGGAATTCACCCTCGGCGCGCTCGGGCTCGAAGCCGCAGCGCGTTACGAAACGACCGACGTGCGCGCTCCGACGCTGGGCATCGACCGCAGCTTCGACAGCTTCTCGGGCGCGTTCGGTGCGACCTATGATGTGTTCGAGGGCGCGAAAATCGGCGTCTCGGTCGCCCGAGCGGTTCGCGCGCCGTCGGCCGAGGAGCTGTTCTCGAACGGCCCGCATATCGCGACGCAGAGCTTCGAGGTCGGCGACGTGAACCTCAAGCGCGAGGCGAGCTGGGGCGCCGAGGCGTCGTTCAAGATCAAGACCGATGCCTTCAACCTCGCGCTGACCGGCTATTCGAACTGGTTCGACGACTTCATCTATTCGGCCGCGACCGGCGCCGAGGAGGATGAGCTGCCGGTGTTCCAATATTTCCAGCGCGACGCCAAGGTCTGGGGCTTCGAGGCCGAGGCGAGCGCGCGGCTGGCACAGATCGGCGGTTTCAACATCGTCGGCGACGTCACCGCCGACATGACGCGCGCGACGATCAAAGGCGCCGGTGCCGACCGCAACGTCCCGCGCATTCCGCCGCTGCGCGTGCTCGGCGGGCTCGAGGCGCAGGGCGAGCGGATCGACGCGCGCGCCGAGGTCGAATGGACCGACGACCAGAACCGCATCGCGGCCTATGAGACCCCGACCAAGGGCTTCACTTTGGTCAACGCGTCGATCACCTGGCGCCCGCTGCCCGACACGAAGAATCTGTCGCTGAGCCTCGCCGCGAACAATATCTTCGACGTCGACGCGCGCCGCCACGCCAGCTTTACCAAGGATTATGTGCCGCTGGCCGGCCGCGATATCCGCCTGACCGCCCGCGCGAGCTTCTGACCGGTCCCCGGAGGGTCGCCCGGGGAAGCCGGGTCCGGCACCGCCGCCGGACCCGGCCAATCCTCAGGCGTCAGGTTATGACAGCATCGCCATTCCGCCGTTCACGTGCAGCGTCTGGCCGGTGACATAGCCTGCTTCCTTCGACGCGAGATAGACGACGGCGGCGGCGATGTCGCTCCCCTCGCCCATCCGGCCCGCCGGGATGCGGGTGTTGAGCGCTTCCTTCTGCGCGTCGGGCAGGTCGGCGGTCATCGCGGTGGCGATGAAGCCGGGCGCGACGCAATTGGCGGTGATGCCGCGGCTCGCCAGTTCCTGCGCCAGCGCCTTGGTCATGCCGGTGACGCCCGCCTTCGACGCGGCATAATTGGCCTGCCCCGGATTGCCCGTCGCGCCGACGACGCTGGTGATCGAGATGATGCGCCCGAAGCGCGCCTTCATCATCGGCTTCGCCGCCGCGCGCGCGAGGCGGAAATTGGCCTCGAGGTTGATGCGGATCACGTCGATCCACTCCTCGTCCTTCATGCGCATGATCAGATTGTCGCGCGTCACCCCGGCATTGTTGACGAGGATGTCGAGCTTGCCGAGCGCTTCGACCGCCGCGGGAACGAGCGCATCGACCGCCGCCGCATCGCCAAGGTTGCACGGCAGCGCGACATGATCGCCGCCGAGGCTGTCGCGAAACACACCCAGCTTGTCGGCATTGGACCCCGACACCGCGAGCCGCGCGCCCTGCGCGGCGAGCGCCTGGGCCACGGCGGACCCGATACCGCCGCTGGCGCCGGTAACGAGGGCAGTCATGCCGGTGAGATCGAACATTGGGAACTCCTGATTATCTTGTCGTACGAGACGGGTAGTAGGGGGATTATATATCGACGGGACCCGGTCGGCTATGACCGGGTTCGGCCCTCAGAATTTGGTGAATTTGCCGGCAAAATGCTCCTGCGTCATCCTTGCCGCCATCCAGGCGCCAACGAACTCGCTATTCGCTTCGGTCAGCGGCAGCCCCGTGCGCAGCATCAGCCGACCGAGATAAAGCTGGTCGGCATCCGAAGCGTCGCCTGCCGCCCCTCCGCCGATCTCGGCATCGATCATCGGCGCGAAAATGCGGTTGAGGATCGCCTTATCGGCGCTCGCATAGGCCGATTTCAACCGCGTCCATTGTGTCGGCGTGAAGGATGACGAGGCCATCAGTGCCTCCTCCAGAACCTTGCCCACGCGATAGAAAGTCGCCGCTTCGATCGCTTCGGGCGACCAGTTCGACGTCTCGGCACATTCCCCGGCGCGCGCGGTCAAGATCATGACGATTTGAGGAAACTGATCCTCCTTTGCGAAACCATCAAGGTTGAAGGACTGGTAGAAGGCATTCAGAAGCTTCTGATCCTCTCCCGCAAAAGGCGAATCCATGCAGGCGATATTCTCCGCCGCCTGCGCGTCCGCAGCGCTGCACGCCAATCCGGCCGCGGCCAATATTGTCCCCGCCCACTTCATCTTTCGCCCCCTTTTTTCTTGCCTTACAGCGCCTTCAGCAAAGCCTCGATGTCGTCCATCGAGATCACGCTCGTCACCTCGACCTCGCCGCTCGCGCTGCGCTTGACCATCGGGCCGAGCACCTTGCCGCCGAATTCGACGAACTGGCCGACGCCGATATCCTCCATTGCGGCGACGCTTTCGCGCCAGCGGACGCGGCCGGTGACCTGCTGGACCAGCAGGTCGCGAATACTGTCGGCGTCGCTCACCGGGCTCGCGGTGACATTTGCGACCACCGGGACCAGCGGTGCGGTGGGCGGGTTGGCACCGAGCGCCTCGGCCATCGCATCCGCCGCCGCCTGCATCAGCGGGCAATGGAAGGGTGCCGACACCGGCAGCAGCACGCCGCGCTTGATGCCATAATCCTTGACGAGCGCGACCGCGCGCTCGACCGCACCCTTGTGGCCAGAGATCACGACCTGCGACGGGTCATTGTCGTTGGCGACGGTGCAGACCTCGCCCTCCGCGGCGGCATCGGCGAGCTTCTGCGCGGTGTCGATATCGGCGCCGAGCAGCGCCGCCATCGCGCCGACGCCGACGGGCACCGCCGCCTGCATCGCCTGCCCGCGCGTCTTCAAAAGCCGCGCAGTCGTCGCGAGGTCGAAGGCACCCGCGGCACAGAGCGCGCTATATTCGCCGAGGCTGTGGCCCGCGACATAGTCGGCCTTGGCGGCGAGCGTCACGCCGCCTTCCTTTTCGAGCACGCGCAGCGTCGCGATGGCGTTCGCCATGATCGCGGGCTGGGCGTTTTCGGTGAGGGTGAGCTGGTCCTCGGGGCCTTCGGTCATCAGCTGGAACAATTTCTGCCCCAGCGCGTCGTCGACCTCCTGAAACACCTCGCGCGCTGCCGGCGAGGCGTCGGCGAGCGCCTTGCCCATGCCGACCGACTGGCTGCCCTGACCCGGAAAGATGAATGCGCGCATGAAAATTCCTACTCGTCATCCCAGCCAAAGCTAGGATCGGTTGCGTTGTCACTCCAGCGATCCCGGCTTTCGCCGGGATGACGGAAAGGGCAAGCGCCTATTCCTTCACCCCGCGCGATGCAAGCCGAAGGGCACGACCTTGTTTGCCGCATCGTGGCCGATGTCGGCCCGGCCAAGATAGGGAATGTTGCAGCGCGCGCACCAGTGACGCGCAATCTCCTCGGCATCCACGCCGAAGGGCCGGTCGTTTTCAGGAATGGCGCTGACCCGCCCGAGGCGCAGCCCCGCCAGCCCGCGCGCGGCGAGGTAGCTGGCGACATGAAAAAAGGCTCTGTCGAAGGCGTAAAGATATTCGCTGACCTCCTCGACGATCAGCACATGTCCCGACAGATCGGGCTCGAGCGGCGTGCCGAGCAGCATCGACAGCGTCATCAGGTTGAAGGCCGCGTGACGCGCGCCATGTTGCAGCCCCGGCTCGCACGCTGCGGGATCGCGCGCGACCAGCCAGTCGAGCGCGCGCAGCACCGCGGCATCGCCACCATCCCTGCGAATGTCGGCGACCATCGGCCCGTGCGCGACATGGTCGAAGCCGTCGCGATAGAGCGCGCCGAGCAGATTGCCCTGATCCGAATAGCCGAGGAAGGCCTTGCCGCGCGCGACATCGGTCATCGCCGCGACCGCCTCCTCGGCGATGCGGCACGCACCATAACCACCGCGCGCGAACCAGACCGCGTCGATGTCGGAGCGGTTCGCCATCTCGACCAGCGCCGCGAAGCGATGCCCATCCTCGCCCGCAAAATGCCCGTGGACGGCAAAACATTGCTCATCGAAGACGAGTTCGACCTCGGGATAACCAAGGCTGGCGAGCGCCCGCACCGCCTCGGCATCGTCGGGCAGGATGGGCGTGCTGGGGGCAACGATCCCGATGCGCATAGCCTTCGCCTCCCTTCGCTTGCCAAGCCTTCGCCAAGGCCATAACGCCGCGCCATGGCGGAAAACAAATCCTATTTCTTTTGCGGCATCGGCGGGTCGGGCATGTTGCCACTGGCGATGATCGTCGCGGCGCGCGGCGCGCAGGTGTCGGGCTCGGACCGCAGCCGCGATCAGGGGCGCTCGCCCGACAAATTCGCGTGGATCGAGCGCCGGGGCATCGCCCTGTTCGCGCAGGACGGCAGCGGCGTCGCCGCCGGCCAGACGCTCGTCGCCTCGGCGGCGGTCGAGGACAGCGTGCCCGACATCGCCGCCGCCAATAAGCTCGGCCTGCCGCGCATGACGCGCGCCGATCTCAACGCCGCGCTGTTCAACGAAGCCGCGCAGGGCGTCGGCATCGGCGGCACCAGCGGCAAATCGACCGTCACCGGAATGATCGGCTGGATCCTCGCGCACGCCGGCCGCAAGCCGACGGTGATGAACGGCGCGGTGATGCGCAATTTCGCGAACGAGGAAACGCCCTTCGCCAGCGCGCTGGTCGGCGATGTGGCGACCTATGTCAGCGAGGTCGACGAAAGCGACGGATCGATCGCGCTCTATCGCCCCGATGTCGCGGTGGTCACCAACATCAGCCTCGACCACAAGAGCCTCGACGAGCTTCACCGACTGTTCGGCGACTTCGCGGCGAAAGCACGGGTCGCGGTGGTCAATGTCGACGATCCCGAATCACGCCCGCTGATGAACGGCGAGAATGTCATGCGCTTCGGCTTCAGCCCGCTCGCCGGGATGCGCGGCAGCGATTTCGAGGCGCTGCCCGATGGCTGCCGCTTCACCGTCCATTTCAACGTGACGCAGACCGAGGTCCGGCTACGCATGCCCGGCCGCCACAATGCGTCCAACGCGCTCGCCGCGATGGCGGCGGCACGCGCGCTCGGCATCTCGATCAAGGATTCGGCGGCCGCGCTCACCGATTTCACTGGCCTCGCGCGCCGCTATGAGGTGCTCGGCCAAGCAGGCGGCGTCACCGTCATCGACGATTTCGCGCACAACCCCGACAAGGTCGCCGCCACTCTAAACGCCGTCGCCGAACTACCCGGCCGCGCTTTGCTCTTCTTCCAGCCGCACGGTTACGGCCCGCTGCGCCAGATGGGCAAGGAACTCGCCGCAAGCTTCGCCAAGGGGATGCGCGACGGCGACAGGTTGTTCGTGTGCGACCCGGTCTATTTCGGTGGCACCGTCGACCGCAGCATCGGCAGCGAGGCACTGGTCGCCGACATCGTCGCGGGCGGCGCCGATGCGGTCCACCTGACCACGCGCGCCAATTGCGGCGCGGCGATGCTCGACGAAGCCAAGGCGGGCGACCGCATCCTCATTCTCGGCGCGCGCGACGACACGCTGACCGACTTCGGTCGCGAATTGTTGGAAAAGCTCGGCAGCGCTTGATTTCCGCCGCCGAATCTGTATAGGCGCGCTCCATTGGGGCGAGGCTCTGTGCCGTCGCCCCATTTGCTTTGCACCAATTTAGCATCGCAAGACGACAGCCGGAGGGGCCTGCGATTGGCGCAGGTCAGCGATCGGCCAAATGAAGGAAGCGCGACCATGCCGTTTTACGAGCATGTCTTTATCGCGCGTCAGGACCTGAGCCAGGCTCAGGTCGACGCGCTGGCGGAAACCGTCACCAACGTCATCGGCGAATATAAGGGCCAGGTTCACAAGACCGAAACCTGGGGCCTGAAGCAGCTCGCCTACAAGATCCAGAAGAACCGCAAGGGTCATTATGTGATGCTGTCGGCCGAAGTGTCGGGCGAAGCCGTTGCAGAGATCGAGCGCCAGGCTGCGATCAACGAAGATATCATTCGCTGGATGACCATCAAGGTCGACGAACTCGAAAAGGGTCCGTCGGTGATGATGCGCAAGCAGGAACGTCGGGGCGGCCGTGGCCGTGACCGCGACGGCGAAGAATAAGGAACAACGACATGGCACGACCCTTTTTCCGTCGCCGCAAGACCTGCCCCTTCACCGCGAAGGACGCACCGGTCATCGATTACAAGGACGTCCGCCTGCTCCAGGGTTACCTGTCGGAGCGCGGCAAGATCGTCCCGTCGCGGATCACCGCGGTGTCCACCAAGAAGCAGCGTGAGCTGGCGAAGGCGATCAAGCGCTCGCGCCACATCGGCCTGCTCCCCTACATTGTGAAGTAAGGAGGGCTGGTCCGATGGAAATCATCCTGCTCGAACGCATCGAGAAACTGGGCGGTATCGGCGACGTCGTCACCGTCAAGAACGGCTTTGCCCGTAACTATCTGCTGCCGAACAACAAGGCGCTTCGTGCGAACGACGCCAACAAGAAGCTGTTCGAAGCCAACCGCGGCAAGATCGAGGCCGACAACGCCGAACGTCGTGGCGAGGCCGAAGGCCGCGCCAAGGACTTCGACGGCAAGCAGATCGTCCTGATCCGCCAGGCGTCGAACACCGGCCAGCTGTACGGCTCGGTTTCGGTGCGCGACATCGTCGACGCGCTGGCCGAAGACGGCATCACCGGCATCGGCAAGTCGATGGTCGAACTCGAACGCCCGATCAAGTCGCTCGGCCTGGTCGACGTCAAGGTCAAGCTGCACCCCGAGGTCGTTGTGACCCTGGGCGTCAACGTCGCGCGCTCGCCCGACGAAGCCGAGATGCAGAAGCAGGGCATCGACGTCATCGCCGCGATGTTCGAGGAAGAACAGGCCGAAGCCGCTGCTTCGGCGCTGGAACCCGACAGCGAAGACGAGTTCGAAGAAGGCACGCCGCCTTCGGAAGCGGCCGTCGAAGCGACTGCGGACGACGCCGAAGAAGCCTGAGCTTTTTCAGCCTAAGCCATTTGAGAGGGCCGCGTTTCCGACGGGAACGCGGCCCTTTCGGTTTGTGGGCATGGTGACCGGTTTCGGGCGGAATTACCGTTGAGCGATGCACTAATCACCCCTTCCGCTTGCGGGAGGGTGATCAACCTCCGCCCCTCCCCCCAACGCAGACTCTGGCCAAGCCCCCTCGCCTTTCCTATGGCGGCTGCGATGGCCGACGATCCATTCCAGCGCCGCTTTGCCCATGATGCGAGCCTGCTGCCGCATATGGCGGACCTCGCGAACGACCGCGTCCTGATCGCGCTGATCGGCGAGGCGGATTATCGCGGCGCGAGCTTCCTGGACCAGCGACTGCTCACCGACCGCATCGGGCGCGAGTGGATGGCGTGGGATGCGCTGCCCGGCTTCGGCGCGGCGGCCCCTCGGCCCGATTACATCTTCCACATCGGCCATGTCGGCTCGACACTCGTCTCGCGGCTGCTCGCCGAGGCCGGCGATGTCCTGCCGCTGCGCGAGCCGATGCTGCTGCGCACGCTGGCGCAGGTTGCCGAGCGGATCGACAGGCCCGAGTCCGTCTGGTCGCCCGACCTCTATCGCACGCGGCTGGCGCAAGTAGGCGGCTGGCTCGGACGCGGCTTCGGTCCCGGCCAGCGCGCGATGGTCAAGGCGTCGAGCGTCATCACCGCGATCGCCGATGACCTGACCGGTCCCGGCAGCCGCGCGCTGTTCCTTTACGTGCCGCTCGCGCGCTATATCGAGACGATCCTCGCGGGCGAAGCCTCGATGGCCGAGACGCTGGCGCAGGCGCCCGCGCGCATCGCGCGGCTCTCGACGATGGTCCCCGACTTTCCGTTTCAACTGTGGCAGCTTCCCCCGGTCACCCGCGTCGCAATGAGCTGGCTTTGCGAAATGGCGACCGCCGCGCGCACGCTGCCGGCGGCCGACCCGCGCTACTTGTGGATCGATTTCGAGGCGATGCTCGCCGATCCCGCAACCAGCCTGTCGGTGCAGGCGGCGCATTTCGGCGTCGCCCCCGGCGCCGCCGCGATCGAAACAGCGCTCGCCGGCCCGATCATGCGCCAATATTCGAAGGCGCCCGAGCATGGCTACAGCCCCGACCTGCGCCGCGAGCTCCAGGCGCAGGCGGCGGCCGACCACGCTCTCGCAATTGCCGCGGCGATCGGCTGGGTTGAAGCGCTCGCCGCACGCGATAAGAGTCTCGGCGACCTGCCGATCCACGGCCGATAGGAAATAGGATGTTCAAGCTCGTCCAGCTGCTCGACCTGAGCGAAGTCCGCGCGCTGCGCGAGATCGCCGCGCGCGGCCAGTTCGTCGATGGCAAGATCAGCAACCCGCATTCGAAGATCAAGAACAACCTGCAGCTCCACGACGCGCAGGCTTATGAACAATCGTCGAAAATCCTGCTCGACGCGATGGTGCAGAACCCCGATTTCATGGAGTTCAGCTTCCCCGCGCGCATCGCGCCGCCGCTGCTGACGCGCTACACGCCGGGCATGCATTACGGGCTGCACCCCGATGCCGCCTATATCCCGCTGCCCGACGGCCAGCTGCGGACCGATGTCAGCTGCACGATATTCATCAACGACCCCGCCGATTATGACGGCGGCGCGCTCCACGTCCGGCTGGGCAACGCCGACCTGCGCTTCAAGGAGGAACCGGGGGTCGCGATCGTCTATCCCTCGCACACGCTGCACGAGGTCGAGCCGGTGACGCGCGGCGAGCGGCTGGTCGCGATCACCTTCATTCAGAGCCTGATCCCCGACGTCGCGCACCGCAATCTGATGTACGAACTCAACGAGGTCGCCGCGATCGAGGGCGGCAAGATGGATCCGGAAAATTACACCCGGCTGCAGGCGGTGCAATATCAGCTGCTCAGGATGTGGCGGCGCTGACGCCGATGCCGCGCAAGGACGCCCGCTGGTACGAAGAACGGCTGAACCACAGCCCCGTCACCCGTTTCCTTCATTCGGTACGCTACAGGAATCTGCTCGGCGTCGTCGAAGCGCTGTCGGGTTTCCGGGGCGGCAAGCCGATCCGCATCCTCGACATCGGCAGCGGCACCGCGCACGCTTTCGCCCTGCTCGATCCGCGCTTCGCGATCGACTACATCGGCGTCGAAAAACGCGGAAAATTCTGCAGTCTGGCCGAAGAGCGCCATGGCGGCCGCCCCAATTTCCGCGTCGTCCGCGACCTGATCGGCAACCGGCTGGACCTGATCGGCGAGGTCGACCTGGTCGTCGCGCTCGAAACGCTCGAACATATTCCCGAGGATCAGGTCGCAGTCCTCGTCGAGCATATCGGCCGGGCGGAGATCGAAGGTTTCTATTGCACCGTGCCGAACGAGATCGGCCCTGCAATCGCGATCAAGAATCTGGGATCGGCAATGATCGGGTATCAGCGACACCGCGAATATAGCTGGCTCGACACCTTTCACGCCGCAACCTACCGGCTGGACAAGGTCGCGCCGCACGGCACCGGGCACAAGGGATTCGACTGGCGCGCGCTGCAGGGCGTGATTGCCGCGCATCTCGACATCCAGGCGACCCACCGCTCACCCTATGGCTGGGTCCCGCGCGCGGTGTCGCCCAGCATCGGTTTCTACTGTACGCCGCGACCCGGGCTTCAATAACCCATCAGCGCGAGCACTTCCTTGCGGCTGCGTTCGTCGTCAAGGAAGCAGCCGAGCAGGCGGCTCGTCACCATGCCGACGCCGGGGGTGCGCACGCCGCGCCCGGTCATGCAGCCGTGCTGCGCGTCGATCACCACCGCGACGCCATGCGGCTGGAGATTGTCCCAGATGCATTTGGCGACCTCGGCGGTGAGGCGTTCCTGCACCTGGAGCCGCCGCGCATAGCCGTTGAGCACGCGCGCGAGCTTCGAGATGCCGACGACGCGGTCCTTGGGCATATAGGCGATCGACGCCTTGCCGGTGATCGGCGCCATATGATGCTCGCAGTGCGACTGGAACGGAATATCCTTCAGCAGCACCAGCTCGTTATAGCCGCCGACCTCCTCGAAGGTGCGCGATAGATGGATCGCCGGGTCCTCGGCATAGCCCTGGCAATATTCGAGCCAGGCGCGCGCGACGCGCTTCGGCGTGTCGAGCAGCCCCTCGCGCGAGACGTCGTCGCCGGCCCAGCTGATGAGCGTGCGGACCGCGTCGAGGACCTGTTCCGGCACCACCGGTTTTCCGTCCGGTCCCACTTCCACCTTCGTCATCCGCCCGCTTTCACTGTTGCTTTCATGTCGCACATTTCGGCGCGATTGTGCCATTACGCAACCCCGCAGCACGAAGAATTTCCTGTCGCAAAACAAGTTTACGTTGCGGAATCGGACCTTTTTTTCGCCCGCGAAACGAAAGAAAATTTCTGGATCGCGTCGCTGCACAAGTGGCTTGACGCTCGCGTCAACTAGGCGCAGTTTTATGAAATTACAGAACCTGCTCAAGCAGGTCGTGATCGGAGATGCCTGCGTCAGTCCCCGGACGCCGGTGGGAGAGGACGATGCCCAGCACGGCTGGCTACGCAATTTTGCGCATGCATATGCGCTGGACCGACGAGGTCCGGCGCGCATAGTCACGTGTGGACATATCCCCTCCCAAAAACAGTGATGCAATTGGGCGACCCGCGCGGCGGGTTGAAAAAGGGAGGCACTATATGAAGTTCAAGGCACTGATCGGCACCTCGATCCTTGCGATGTCGGTGGCGAGCCCGGCGTTTGCGCAGGACGCGGCGGACGAGACCGAACGCGACGCCTTTGGCGGCGAGATCGTCGTCACCGCGCAGCGGCAATCCGAACGCCTGCAGGACGTTCCGATCGCGGTCAGCGCCTTTTCGACCGAGGCGCTCGAAGCGCAGCAGATCAAGACGCCGTCGGACCTTCAGCTCACCCTGCCCAACGTCACCTTCACCAAGACGAACTTCACCGGCGCCAGCTTCACCATCCGCGGCATCGGCGACCTTTGCGTCGGCACGACCTGCGACAGCGCAACCGCCATCCATCTGAACGGCGACCCGCTCTTCTCGACCCGCTTGTTCGAGACCGAATTCTTCGACCTCGAGCGCATCGAGGTGCTGCGCGGGCCGCAGGGCACGCTGTTCGGCCGCAACGCGACCTCGGGCGTGGTCAACGTCATCACCGCCAAGCCCAAGCTCGGCGCCTTCGAAGCCGCCGCCGAAGCCGAATATGGCAATTATGATTCGATGAAGGGCAAGGCGATGGTCAATGTGCCCATCGGCGACACCCTCGCGCTGCGCGTCGCGGGCATCTATCTCAACCGCGACGGCTATACGAAGAACCTGTTCCTCGGCAATCGCATCGACGACCGCGACCTTTATTCGGTGCGCGGCTCGATCCGCTGGGAGCCGACTCCCGACACGACGGTCGATTTCCTCGCCTCCTATTTCCACGAACGCGACAATCGCACCCGCATCCAGAAGCAGCAGTGCCAGCGCGACCCGACCGGCATCCTTGGCTGTCTGAACACGCGGCGCGACAATTCGCCGTTCAACGGCAATGCGACCTTCACCGCCGCGTTGACGTCGAAGGAATTCCTGGCGATCCAGGGCATTCCCGCGGCCTTCGCGCTCGGCAGCCTCTATGGCCCCGACGTCTATGCCAACACGACGATCCCCAGCGATCCGCGGGTCGTGAACACCGCCTTCACACCGCAATATTTCACCAGCGAACTGACGCTGCAGGGCGAGATCGAGCATAATTTCGGTCCGGTCTCGCTGCAGGTTTCGGGCCAGTACCAGAAGGTCAAGCTCGACTCGATGCAGGACTACAACAGCAATGTCGGCAATCGGGCGCTCTATACCAACGCGCTGAACACGCTGGCCTTCTTTGCCGCCAACGGCATCCCGACCGGCCTGCCGGCGCCTGCCCCGGCCTTCGTCCCGGGTTCGGCCGCCTATTTCGCGCCGATCGCCAACGCGATCATCCCGCAGGGCCCCAATGGCCCGCTCTGCACCTCGCTGCCCGAGGAGAGTGGTTTCGGTTCCTATGGCGGCAACCGCATCTGCGACGCGACCTCGCTGCAGTTCGACCGCTCGAACCAGTATAATACCAGCTGGTCGGGGGAAGCGATCCTGTCGAGCGACCTCGACGGTCCGTTTAACTTCCTGCTCGGCGGCATCTATGCCGACTATCACCTGACCGAGAACAGCTATTATGTGAACGCCTTCCCGATCGACTATCTGACCGGCGTTCTCGGCGCGTTCAACAGCTTCGCCAACGGCCTGCCGCCGTCGTTCCTCGCGACGCCCTTCTTCCGCAACAACACCGACGACCTGAAGATCACCTCCTACGGCCTGTTCGGCGAAGCCTATTTCGAGTTCAACGACCGGGTGAAGCTGACCGCGGGCCTGCGCTACAACAATGACAAGAAGAGCGTGCTCGCGCGGTCGACCCTTGCGAGCTTCCTGACCCCGATCGGGCTCAACAGCGATACCGTCTTCGGTTCGCCCTTCGTCGGCTCGTTCGACGCCGATCCGGGCACGCCGGGCAACCAGATCATCCAGGCACGCAGCGTCAAGTTCAACAAGCTGACCGGCCGCGCGGTGCTCGACTTCAAGGTCACCGACGATAACCTGCTCTACATCTCCTATTCGCGCGGCTACAAATCGGGCGGCATCAACCCGCCGCTGCAACCGATCTTCGCGGTTCCGGAAAGCTTCAAGCCCGAACAGGTCGATGCCTTTGAAATCGGTTCGAAGAATACCTTCGGCAATGGCGAGCTGCAGCTCAACCTCACGGGCTTCTACTACAAGTACAAGGATCTACAGCTGAGCAAGATCGTCGCCCGCACCGCGGTCAACGACAATATCAATGCCAATATCTGGGGCTTCGAGGCCGAGGCGATCGTCCGTCCCGACCCGAACCTCGTCATCAACCTTGGCTTCAGCTACCTCAACACCGAAGTCGCCGGCGACGAGTTCAGCAGCAACCCGCGCGACTTTGGCGGTGGCCGCGAAGATGCGGTGATCATCAAGGACATCACCAACGCCGCGAACTGCGCCGTCGCCTCGACCTCGGGCAGCGTCGCGGGGGTCAATGCCTATGTCAACCAGATCAACACGCTGATTAACGCCGGGGCCTTTGCGGCCAATGGCGTGCGCGGCGGTGCGGGTCTGCAGGGCACGACGCCCTTCCCGGCGGACGGCGGCATCAAGTCGACCGGTGCCTTCAGCATCTGCGGCATCCTCCAGGCCGCCGCTGCGACCGTCGGCCCGGCTTTCGGCGGCGTCGAGGTGTTCTCCGCGGGTATCCCGGTCAACCTCAAGGGCAACAAGCTGCCGCAGGCGCCGAACTATAAATTCTCGGCGGGTGCGCAATATACGATCAACTTCGACGGCGGCATGTCGCTCGTTCCGCGCTTCGACCTCGCCTACACCGGCGACAGCTATGGCAGCATTTTCAACGGCAACGTCAACAAGATCAAAGGCTACGCGCAGGTCAACGCGCAGGTCCAGCTGAACGGGGTCGACGACAAATGGTATGTGAAGGGGTTCATCCAGAACCTGTTCGACGCCAACAGCGTCACCGGCCTGTATGTGACCGACCAGTCGTCGGGCAACTACACCAACATCTTCACCCTCGAACCGCGCCGCTACGGCATCGCGGCGGGCGTGAAATTCTAAACACCGCCTCGGCGGAAACGCCCAAAAGAAAACCCGGCCTCTCGCATCCGAGAGGCCGGGTTTTTCTTTGCCCGAAGAGGACGGGGCGGCAGCCGCCGCCCCGATGCCCGATCAGAATTTGTAGCGAACGGTACCGCCATAGGTGCGCGGCTGGTTCGGATAGCCCGAGACGCTGCCCGACTGGGCGACGGCCGGGAAGATCGTCGTCAGATAGGTCGCGTTGGTGAGGTTGCGGCCCCACACGCCCGCTTCGATCCCGTTGGTCAGCTTGACCGTGAACGACGCGTTGAGCGAGTTCACTTCGCGCTTCAGATTCTGCGCGACGCTCATCGGCAGGCCGGTCAGGCCTTCGACGATCTGGACGGGGCTTTCATAGGCATAGTCGACATGCGCGATCGCCTTGGTCCCGCCGGCGAACTCATAGGTATAGGTACCGCCCGCCGAGAAGGAGAGTTCGGGGATGCCCGCGGGCGTGGTGCCCGAGATGTCGCCGAACGCCGAGTTGACGAAGCTGTCGTACTTGGCGTCGAGATAGGTCGCCGCCAGCGTCAGGTTGAGCCCGTCGACCGGACGCACCGACCCGTCGAACTCGACGCCGAACGTCGACTGCTTGCCCGCGTTAGCGAGCGCGAAGCCGGTGCCGGTGAAGATGTTCGACTGGAAGCCCTTGATCGACTGCTTGAACACCGCGAGGTTCACCGCGGCGACCGACCACTGGCCCTTCAGGCCGAACTCATAGACGGTCGATTCTTCCGGAGCGGCGAAGCGCGAGCCCGACGTCAGGTTCGGCGTGGCAAGGCCGGCCGAGACGATCCCGGGCAGGTCCGAGGCAAGCGGACGGCTGTCGCGCGACAGGTTGACCGAGCTCGCCTTGAAGCCCGTCGCATAGGTCGCATAGACGTTGACCGTGTCGGTCAGCTCATAGGCGAGACGCAGGCTGTAGGCGAGGTCACCGTCATTCGTCCGGTTCGATTCGACGCTGTTTGGCAGGTTGAGGAACGGTGGCAGGAACTGGAACGGCGTCAGCGCGAGGAACGGGTTGCCGACCGTCAGCGGATTATTGTCCGCGGCCGCCTGCGCCGTCGTCAGATTGGCGTTGGCGTTGCCGAACGCGGTCGCCTGGGCATTGATCGCACCGAAGATCGCCGGCTGCGCGCCGGCGAAGGCCTGGATCTGCGCCGCGGTGGCGAGCGTTCCGGCCGGCAGGCCGAGCGCCTGGCCGACGCCGGTCGCGAGCGCCTGCTGCGACAGCACGCGTCCGCCGCTGCTGCGCAGGTCGATGCCCGAGAAGACGTCGCTGCTGATGACGTTGGTCGAAAAGCGCTTCTTGTCCTTGGTGTAGTTCGCACCCGCGGTGAAGGTCAGGCGATCGGTGATCTCGAAATCGACCGTACCGAAGATCGAGAAGGCCTCGTCCTTCAGCTTATAGGCTTCGTCGAGGCCGTCGCCGGCGCGGAAGAAGCTGCCGGCATAGTTGGTGCCGTTCGCCGCGCCGAGGATCGCCTCGAGCGAGTTGACGTTGAGCGCATTCGCCGACGAGGCGCGGATCAGCTGGTCGGCATAAGGCCGGAACTGCGTGCCGAAGCGGATGTCGTTCTTCTGGTCGATCTTTTCGTTGAAATAATAACCGCCGAGCAGGAAGTTGATCGGGCCGTCGAAGTCCGAGGTGACGCGGAATTCCTGGGTGAAAGTGTCGATGCCCAGGTCCTGGCTGTTCTCGCCGATCAGGTCGGCGCCGGTGAAGTCCGAATCCTGGTTGGTCAGCGCACGCACCTGGCGATAGGCGGTGATCGAGGTCAGCGCGAGGCTGCCGAGGTCATAGTCGATCTGCGCCGAACCGCCGTAATTCTCGATCTCGTTCGACGACAGGAAATTATTGTAGACGTTATAGGAGAAGGGGTTGTTCGCATCGACGCTCGGGCCGCCAGCCAGCGCGTTGGTGATCGCGACGGTCGGACCCGCGATGACGTTGCCGGCGATGCAGCAATTTTCGTCGATCTTGTCATAGTCGCCGATCAGTCGGATCGACAGCGCGTCGGTCGGTTCGAACAACAGCTGGCCGCGCACGCCCCACCGGTTGCGGTCGTTGACGTCGGTGTCGAGCTTCAGGTCCTGCGCATAGCCGTCGCGACGGTTGTAGCTGCCGCCGAGCGAGAAGGCAATCGTGTCGCTGATCGGGCCGGTGACGTCGCCCTTGACGGTGATCGCGTTGTAATTGCCATAGGTGACTTCGGCCGAGCCGCCGAATTCGAACTGCGGCTTCTGCGTGACGATGCTGATGACGCCCGCCGACGCATTCTTGCCGAACAGGGTCGACTGCGGGCCGCGCAGCACTTCGATGCGCTCGACATTGGGAAGGTCGCCGATCTGCGCGGCCGAACGCGAACGATAGACGCCATCGATGAACACGCCGACCGACGGTTCGATGCCGGCGTTGTTCGCGCCGTTGCCGAAGCCGCGGATGATGAAGTTGGTGTTGGCGCTCGACTGGAGCTGCGACACGCGCAGGCTGGGCACCGAGGACTGCAGGTCAATGAGGTCGCGGATCTGCGATTCCTCGAGTTGCGCCGCCGACGTCACCGAGACGGCGACGGGCGTGTCCTGCAGCGTCTGGGCGCGCTTCGACGCGGTGACGATGATCTCGTTGCCATAATCGGTGTCGTCGGTCGCGGGCGCAGCGGCATCGGCAGCTGCGGTATCGTCGGCCGGAACGTCCTGGGCGAAAGCGAAAGCGGGGGTGGTTGCGGCGCACAGCATCGTGGCGCCCAACAAAATGTTGCGCAAGGTCATGTGGGTCTCTCTCTCCAACCCGTCGGAACGCGGCCCGGAGGCCAAAGGAGGGGATGCTCCAGCGGGAACTCGCCGCTCTAGTCGCCCGGTTCACCGCGTCAACGCGGCGCAGCGCGACCCTAAAGTTTTTCCGGGGATTAGTGGCCAAAAAGCAACAGTTTGCACTGCACCATGGGCGCGAGCGGGTCGCGCCGGCCGGGCAATCAGGCCATGGCCTTGTCGGCGCGAATGAGGCACATAGCGAGCCGATGGCGGGATGCGGGACAGGCAGGCCGATGACGGCAGCGGGGGAGCCGGTGGGGCTCGCCGGTGCGCTTGGGGCCGTTGGTCCGGCTCGATGGTGAAGCGCGACGACGCCGACGCCGAAATCCTTGCTGCGGCGATCGCCGGCGACCGCGATGCGTTCGCCGAACTGCTTCGCCGCCATTACGACCGCATCCACGGCCTCGCCTGGCAATTGACCGGGTCGCGCGCCGACGCCGACGATATCGCGCAGGACGTGTGCTGCACCCTCGCCGAAAAGCTCACGGGCTTTCGCGGCGAGGCGAAGTTCACGACCTGGCTGTGCAGCATCACCTTCAACGCGTGCCGCGATTTCCGACGGCGGCGCCGGGCCTTCGCCGGCTTCGCTGACCGGCTGGCGGTGATGGTCGGGTTGATGGACGCCCCCGACGGCCGCGACCTTTATGACGCCGTGTGGATCAAGAGCGCGATCGCACGGCTGAAGCCTGACCTGCGCGATACCGCGATCCTCGTCGCGGGGCAGCAGCTGACCCATGGCGAGGCCGCCGCGATATTGGGCGTGGCCGAAAACACCATTTCGTGGCGGATGCACGAGGTCCGGCGCCGGCTTGCGGCCGGGTCGGAGGACCGCGACTGACCGCACCCGAATTTTTTTCGCGAGGGCCGCCAAGGATATCCGGACCCCGCGCGTCCCAGTGACATGCGGGCGATTTTGCGCCGCTGTCACCAGGGAGATATCCATGCCCCGTTTCACCTTTTTTCTGAGCACCGGCCTCGCGCTCACGCTTGCCGCTTGCTCGGCTGTCGATAGCGGCGATGTCGCTTCGCCGTCGGACCGCCCCAGCACCGCGCCGGCCGCCGAGAGGCGCGAGGCCGACGCTCCGTCGTCCGAAATCATCGTCACCGCGACCAAGGTAAGCGGGGCCGCGAACGCCCAAAGCACGCCGGTGTCGGTCGTGGCCGAAAGCCGCGACCGCGCTGTCGCACCGGGCTATGCCCCGCCGCCGGCGCCGCCGCCTCCCCCGCCGGGCGTCGTCGCCTCGAAGCGGGTGGCATCGCCGCAGATGGGCGGCACCCGGCTCGACCAGCAGACGCCCTATTATCAGGACGTCGGGCGCGACAAATTCACCGCGACCACCGAAAATCCGTTCAAGATCGCGCAGGCCGAACCGGTGTCGACCTTTTCGATCGACGTCGACACCGCCTCCTATTCCTTCGTTCGCGCCTCACTCAGCAACAATGTGCTTCCCCAGCCGGCGGCGGTGCGGACCGAGGAACTGGTCAATTATTTCCCCTATGACTATGCCGCGCCCAAGAGCGCGCAGCAGCCGTTCAGCACCAATGTCGCGGTGATGCCGAGCCCGTGGACCGAGGGCCGCAAGCTCGTGCGGATCGGCATCAAGGGCTATGCGATCGAGCCCGAAACGCGCCCGCGCGCGAACCTCGTGTTCCTGCTCGACACCTCGGGATCGATGCAGGCGCCGAACAAGCTGCCTCTGGTCAAGCAATCGCTCGCGATGCTGCTCGACCAGCTCGACGCCAATGATCGCGTCTCGATCGTCGCCTATGCGGGCAGCGCCGGGACCGTACTCGAACCGACGTCGGCGCGCGAGAAGGACAAGATCCTCGCCGCGCTCGGCCGGCTCGAGGCGGGCGGCAGCACCGCGGGCGCCGAAGGCATTCGCCAGGCCTATGCGCTCGCCGAACAGAATCTCGATCCCAAGGGCGTCAATCGCGTCATCCTCGCGACCGACGGCGATTTCAACGTCGGGATTACCGACCAGAATGAGCTGAAGGGCTATATCGAGCGCCAGCGCGGCAAGGGCATCTTCCTGTCGGTGTTCGGCTTCGGCATGGGCAATTACAACGACGCGCTGATGCAGACGCTGGCGCAGAACGGCAACGGCGCCGCCGCCTATATCGACACGCTGAGCGAGGCGCGGAAGACGCTGGTCGACGAAGCCACGTCGACGCTGTTTCCGATCGCCAAGGACGTCAAGATCCAGGTCGAGTTCAATCCCGCCACCGTCGCCGAATATCGCCTGATCGGATATGAAACGCGGATGCTGAACCGCGAGGATTTCGAGAATGACAAGGTCGATGCCGGTGACGTCGGGTCGGGCCAGACGGTCACCGCCATCTATGAAATCACCCCCGTCGGCGGACCGCGCGCGAATGGCGATCTGCGATACCAGACGGTGGCGCAGCCGGCACCGGCGGCGGGCAAGGCGAGCGAATATGGCTTTGTGAAAATCCGCTATAAATTGCCCAAGTCGGACACGAGCCAGCTGATCTCGACCAGCATCGATCGGCGCGTCGAATTCGCCCGGTTCGACGACGCGCCGCAGGATGCGCGCTTCGCGGTCGGGGTCGCCGCCTTTGCCGAATTGCTGCGTGGCGGCAAATATAGCGGAGCGATGACCTACGACGATGTGCTGGCGATCATCAGCGGGGCGAAAGGCCCGGACGATTTCGGCTATCGCACCGAGCTTGCGCAAATGGTCCGCGCCGCGAAAAGCGCGGGCGCGCTCGCACGGCTCGACCGCTGACGGACCCGGATGCGGCGACGCGACATCATAGGCGCCGCCGCATCCGCCGTTGTTCGATATCGCAATACGGCGTCGCGGCAATCGACCGCCGCCTTTTTGTGCGTATAAGGCAAGACGATGCCGATGTTGCTTTCCTCTGGCGCCGATCGATCGCCGCACCCCCGGGGCGGGCGATAGGTGGACCGCGACGAGGACATCAGGACCGCGCTGCCGGGTCCGCCGCCCCCGGCGCCGCTGCGCCGCGAGGCCGCGATCGCCGCCGCGCTCGCCCGTTTCGACGGAACCGAGGCGCCCGCCGCCCGCCCGCCGCGCACCAGGGGCGCAGGCTGGTGGAGCAAATTGCAACAGCCACGGATGGGCGCGCTCGTCGCCGCGGTGCTCGTCGTCGGGATCAGCCTGCCCATCGCCCTGCAAATGGCGCCCCAGCCGGTCGATGTGACAGGCGAACCGATGGCATCGAGCCGCCCCGACAACCCCTCGCCCGCCGGCAGCGGGCCCGCAAATGCGGCCTCAGCGGTATCATCACAGCCAGCCACGAACCCGCCGGCCGGACAGTCCAACGGCATGCGCAAGGACGGCGTGGCCCGCCAGCCGAGCGACACGAACGAGGG
>NZ_LYVN01000051.1 GCF_001990265.1 Sphingopyxis sp. KK2 | reverse complement strand
AGCAAAGGAAAGATTATTGGGGGTCGGGCCTGCCCTTAACGGCAGCCGTCATTCCCCTTGTCGATGGCGCGACCGGCGATGGCGCCGACAGCGCCGCCGATGATCGTGCCGACGGTGCGGTCGCCGCGGCCGGCGATTTCATGACCGGCGAGGCCGCCGGCGATCGCGCCGATGATCGTGCCGCCGGTGCCGTTGTCGCACTGGCGATAATTGCGGTTGTTGTAGCGGTTGTCGTAACGACGATCGTTGCGATAATCGCGGCGGTCGGCGCGGCGGTCGTAACGGCGATCATAGCGACGGTCGTCGCGGCCGTAGCGGGCGTCATAGCTCGAATAGCCGTCGCGGTCGTAATAGCCGTTCTGCGCCGCCGCGGGGGTGGCGGCGAGGCCCAGCGTCGCGGTGGACATCAGGGCGGCGATCGAGAGGGTCACCATCTTTTTCATTGTCTGTCTCCTTCTTTCGTCTTCGGCCCGTCTGGGCAGTGGTCGATGAAAGAGGTTCTAGGTGATTCGCCTTGAGCCGACCCTGAACTGGCTGTTGGCTGAGGTTCAGGGTGCGTTGCCGGGGGTTCATCTTCGGCCGCGCTTTCGCGCGCTTTCCTTTGTCACGCGATGGCTTTAGGCCCGCCATGATGCGCCGCCTCCTCCCCGCCGCCCTCATCTTCCTGACGATCGGCCCGATGCCATGGACCGGCTTTCGCTATCCCGTGGTGGACCACAGCCAGACGGCGACCGCGCGGCCGCTTGTCTATCCGGCGGGCGATACCGGCAGCCTGCGTTTCGTCGCGGGCTGGCGCCTGACCAGCCGCAACAGCCTGTTCGGCGGCTTTTCCGCCGTGGCGTATCGCGGCGACGGGCGCTTCCTGCTGATCGGCGACAATGGTCAGATGACGCGGCTGACGCTCGGCGCCGACGGGTTGGTTTCCGACGTGGCGATTCGTCCGCTACCCACGCCGCCGCGCAGCCCGAAGCGCAAGGCCTTCACCGATGCCGAGGCACTGGTGCTCGACCCCGCCACCGGCAAGCTGTGGGTCGCGCTCGAGGGGATCAACCAGGTCTGGCGCATCGATGCCGCGATGACGCGCGTCGAATCGCGCCGCCGCTCGCCCGCGCTCTACGCCTGGCCCGCGAATCGCGGTCCCGAGGCGATGGTGCGGCTCAAGGACGGGCGAACGATCCTCTTTTCGGAAGGCGAGGATCGTAATGATTTCGGCACCGAAGGCCTCGTCTACACCGACGATCCTGCGGTCCCCGGCAAGCCGCCGCTGCTTTTCTATTATGATGCCGCGGGCAAGGGGCAGGTCAGCGACGCCGCGCCGCTCCCCGACGGGCGCATCCTGCTCGTCCACCGCAAGCTCGGGCTCGATCCGCTGTTCACGACGACCCTCGCGATCGTCGATCCCGCCGATATCCGGCGCGGCGCCGTCGTCCGCTCGATCGCGATCGGCCAGGTGCCCGAAGCCCTGCGCGAAAATTACGAAGGCGCGGCGGTGACGGTCGAGGGCGGCAAGACCATCTTATGGCTGGTGGCCGACGATAATTTCAACAGCTGGCAACGCAGCCTGCTCCTGAAGTTCGAACTGGTCGACCTGCCGGACAAGTGAGCAGCGGGTCGTCAAAACCCATCGTCATTGCGAGGAGCCGAAGGCGACGCGGCAATCCAGAGTAGCGGTAACCGCCCTGGATTGCTTCGCTTCGCTCGCAATGACGAGCTTCGGAGCCGGGCGCAGCGCGCCGCACAGCAAAAAGGCGGCCCGGTAAACCGGCCGCCTTGATGCGATTAGAAAGCTTGGAAAGAAGCTCAGGCGGCCTTTTCGGCCAGCTTCTTCGTGACTTCCTTCTTCAGCTTGCGCGCCGAAGCCGACAGCTGGTCGTCACCGGCCTTGATCAGCCAGTTGTCGAGGCCGCCGTTGTGCTCGACGGTGCGCAGGCCGTGCGTCGACACGCGCAGCTTGAAACCCTTGCCGAGGGCGTCCGACAGCAAGGTCACATTCTGCAGGTTGGGCAGGAAGGTGCGCTTGGTCTTGTTGTTGGCGTGGCTGACATTGTTGCCGACCATACGACCCTTGCCGGTCAGTTCGCAGATGCGCGACATGATATCTGTCCTCGTTCAAAATTTCGGTTCGGCGTCCGGGCGCTTCCGTAAAATACGGGGCATGCAGGACCGGAGTGAGCCGGGAAAGGCGCGCGCTTATCGGCTTGCCGGAGATTCGTCAAGCGATTAGGGCGTTTTCCACTGCGTGGATCCGGCACCGGCCCGCTCCCCCACCCGGCCTCCCCAACGATAGTAGCCTATGGGAGGCCGGGTGGGGGAGCGGGCCGGTGCCGGGCGTTCCTGCGCAGCAGGAACCGACAATGACAGCCCATTTCCCTTTGCCCGAACCGATGCGCCGCGCGCTCGATCTCGCCCGAATCGCGGCGGATTGGGGCGAAGTGCCGGTCGGTGCGGTGGTGGTCAAGGACGGAGTCGTCATCGCCGAGGGGCATAACCGCCCGCGCGAATCGCACGACCCGACCGCGCATGCGGAGATCGTGGCGATTCGCGCCGCGGCGGCAAAGCTCGGCAACGAACGGCTCGACGGCTGCGACCTCTATGTCACGCTCGAACCCTGCGCGATGTGCGCCGGGGCGATCGCCCACGCCCGCATCGCGCGCCTCTATTATGGCGCCGACGATCCCAAGGGCGGCGCGGTGGTCCACGGTCCGCGCGTCTTCTCGCAACCGACGATCCATCACCGCCCCGAGGTCTACGACGCGATCGGCGCCGACGAGGCGGCGGCGCTGCTCAGGAGCTTCTTCGCCGCGCGGCGCTAGGCGGCGAGCATCTCCTCGACCCAGGCGGGAACCAGCACGCCCGCCGGTCCGTGCCGCGCCTCGTCGAACCAGTGCGATCCCTGGCTCGGCTCCATGTTGAGCTCGAGCGTGCGCGCGCCGCTCGCCCGCGCCTCGCGCACGAAGCCCGCGGCGGGGTAGACCGCGCCCGACGTCCCGATGCTCACGAACAGGTCGGCGCGGTTCAGCGCGTGGTAGATCGCCTCCATCTCATAAGGCATCTCGCCGAACCACACGATGTCGGGGCGGAGCTGTCCCGCGACCCCGCAAACCGGGCACGCCGGCCGGTCGATCAGCGTCCCGGTCCAGTCGCTGCGCGTGTCGCACGCGGTGCACCAGGCCTTCAGATGCTCGCCATGCATATGGATCAGCCGTTTCGCCCCCGCACGCTCGTGCAGGTCGTCGACATTCTGCGTCACGATCAGCAGCTCGCCCGGCCACGCCGCATCGAGCCGCGCCAGCGCGTCATGCGCCGGATTGGGCAGCTTGGTCTGGATCGCTTCGCGCCGCGCATCATAGAATCGGTGGACCAGGTCGGGATCGCGGACAAAGGCCTCGGGCGTCGCGACATCCTCGACGCGGTGCTGCTCCCACAATCCGCCGCCGTCGCGAAACGTGTCGATGCCGCTCTCGGCCGACACGCCCGCGCCGGTCAGGATGACGATATTCTGGATGTCCTTCATGCCCTCTCTCTATCCGTTCGTGTCGAGCCCTTCGACTGCCTTTAGCAGGCGCTCAGGATAAACTTCCACCGATGGTGGAAGTCGAGACACGTTGCAACGATGGGCATCTCGACTTCGCTCGATGCGAACGGCTAAGGGAGGGCCGAAGCATAGGGGACGGAATATGACCAGCATCGGCATCGTCGGCAGCCAGGGCCGGATGGGTATCGTGCTCGCCGCCGCGGCGGCCGAGGCGGGCGCGCGCCATTGCGGCATCGACAAGGGCGGCGATATCGCCAAGCTCGCCGCCGACGCCGACGTGCTCGTCGACTTCTCCTCGCCCGCCGCGCTCGAAGCGACGCTCGACGCCTGTGTCGCGGCGCAGACCCCGATCGTCATCGGCACCACCGGGCTCGAGGAACGCCATCATTATCTGATCGACGATGCGGCGCAGGACATCGCGATACTCCAGACCGGCAACACCTCGCTCGGCGTCACGCTGCTCGCGCATCTGGTGCGCGAGGCGGCGAGCCGCCTCGACGCCGACTGGGACATCGAGGTCGTCGAAATGCACCACCGGATGAAGGTCGACGCGCCGAGCGGCACCGCGCTGCTCCTCGGACAGGCGGCGGCCGAGGGGCGCGGCATCGGCCTCGACACCTGCTCCGAACGCGGCCGCGACGGCGTCACCGGCGCGCGCGGCCATGGCAAGATCGGCTTCGCCAGCCTGCGCGGCGGCACCGTCGCCGGCGACCATGACGTGATCTTCGCGGGCAATGAGGAGATGATCACCCTCGCGCACCGTGCCGAAAACCGCATGATCTTCGCGCGCGGCGCGGTAAAGGCGGCGCTCTGGCTGATCGACCAGCCGCGCGGCCGCTACACCATGCCGCAGGTGCTCGGGCTGGCATGACCCCCGAACGCTTCGGGCTGCTCTGCGCCGCGCTCGTCCTGGCCTTTTTCGCGGGGCGCTGGGTTCGCGGGCTGCTCGCCGAGCGCAAGAGTCGCCAAGCCTGGCAGGCCGAAACCACGGCGTGGAAGGCCAAATATGACGCGCGCAATCCGCCCGGCCCGCCGCTGACCGAGGCCGAGGTCGCCGCGATCCGCGACTGGTTCCCCGCGCATGCGCTGCCCGCCGCCGAACTGCGTCCCGATCCTGCTTTGCCGGTTCGCGCCGACGGCTGCCGCCTCGGCGGTCCGGTGTGGATCGCCGAAGGGCAGGAATGGCCCGCCGACGCCGCGGGTCAGCCCTTCGATTTCGTCGCGCAGCTCGACTTCGCGCATCTGCCCGCGATCGACGGTTTCCCCGATACCGGCGTGCTGCAACTCTTCACCCAGCGCGACGACCTCATGGGTGCCGATTTCGACCATCCCGACCGTTCGGTGATCCACCTGATCTGGCATCCCGACGGACTGCCTGCCGGATCGCTGGTAGAACCGCCGCCGCAGGACGAGCCGACCGGTCCGCTCACCGACGTCGTGCGCGACACCGGTCTCGCGCTCGTCGCCACGCCGGCGACGCACCGGCCCTCGGCGAACGACTTCCGCGTCGAGGGCCTGCTCGACGGCCTCGGCAATCGCCCCAATTTCGGCGCGATCGAGGACTGGATTCACGACCCCGCGCGCGCCGAACCGATGGTCCATCATGTCGGCGGCCACCCCGCCTTCACCCAGTCGGACTTCCGCCGCCCGTGCCACCTCGACGATTATGACCGGGTCCTGCTCCGCCTGACCTCGGACGATCATGTCTTCTGGGGCGATATGGGCGAGGCGGTGTTCCTGATCCGCGCCGCCGATCTTGCCGCACGCGATTTCTCGCGGGTCGCTTTCTCGTGGGATTGCCATTAGGCAGGGGCCAAGGGGGCGATTGATGACCAAGGTAACCGCAGCGGCCTGCACATGGCGCGAAGAAGGCGGCGGCGAAGCGGCCGCGGCGCGAATCCTGCCCTTCCTCGAAGAGATCGGCATCGCGGTCGACTGGATCGGCGACGCGAAGGAGCAGTTGCTCGGCGGCCTCGCGATCGTCGAGGGCCGCATCCTCATCGACCCCGACACGCCGGTCTGGCCGGGCGACCTGCTCCACGAGGCGGGGCACATCGCCGCCGTCGCGCCCGAGGATCGCCCGACCCTCGGCCCGCTCGAGGCCGACGCGACCGACGAGATGGTCGCGATCGCCTGGTCCTACGCCGCGTCGCTGCCGTGCGAACTGCCGATGCGCCATTTGTTCCACGACGGCGGCTATCGCGGCGATTCGGCGAAGCTGCGCAGCAGCTTCGCCACCGGCCATTATATCGGCGCGCCGATGCTCGGCCTCTATGGCATGACCGCCGACCTGCGCACCGCGCTCGCCGAGGGCAAGCCCGCCTTCCCCTCGCTCAGCCGCTGGCTGCGCTGATCGTCTCGCAAAGGAATCGCCGATGAGCTTCGATCCCGCCGCCGCCACCGCCGCCTATATCGACGGCCTCGGCCCCGCCGCGCTGGCAAAGGCGGCGGCCTATACCACCGGCAGCGAATGGCTGCTCCTGTGGAACGTGGTCGTCGCCGCGATCGTGACCTTCCTCTTCGTGCGGCTGCGCATCCTCGACCGCATTTCGGCAAAACTCGAACGCCGCGGCTGGGCCGTCCGTACCTTCCTGATTTGCGCGGCCTTCCTCCTGCTCTCGGCACTGCTGACGTTGCCGTGGGACCTCTACACCGGCTTTTTCCGCGAAAGTGCCTATGGCCGCACCAGCCAGCCGCTCGGCGACTATCTTGCGCAGTCGGCGATCTCGCTCGTCATCGGCACATTGTTCGGCGCGCTCTTCTTCCTCGGCATCTACGCGCTGATCCGCCGCGCCGGACGGCGCTGGTGGATCTGGTCGGGCGGCCTCGCCGCGACCGCGATCCTTGGCATATTGCTCGTCTCGCCGATCGTCATCGAGCCGCTTTTCAACGATTACAAGCCGCTGCCCGCCGGCGAAGTCCGCGACGCGCTCGAAGGGCAGGCAAAGGCGGCTGGCATCGAACCCGAGCGCATCTTCGTCTTCGACGGTTCGCGCCAGTCGAACAATTTCACCGCCAATGTCTCGGGCCTCGGCCATTCGGCGCGCATCGCGATTTCGGACGTCGCGCTGAAAGGCGCCTCGCTCGACGAGGTGAAGGCGGTGACGGGGCACGAGATCGGCCATTATGTCCTCGGCCAGCTCTGGTGGATGATTGCCGTCTTTTCGCTGCTCGCGATCCTGCTCTTCTTCCTCGCCGACCGGCTGTTTCCTCGCTTCGCGCGCCTCTTCGGCAGCGACGCGGGGCTGGCCGATGCGCGCGGTTTCCCCGTCCTGATGTTCATCGTTTCGCTCTTCAGCCTGCTCGCGCAGCCGGTGCAGAATTGGGTGGTGCGCAAGGGCGAGACCGAGGCCGATCTCTATTCGGTGCAGACGGTCAACCTGCCCGACGCGATGGCGAGCGCGCTGGTCAAGACCGCCGAATATCGCAACCCGCGCCCGAATGCGGTCGAGGAAATCCTCTTCTATTCGCACCCCTCGGTCGAACGCCGCGTTCGCGCCGCGATGGAGTGGAAGGCGGCGCACCCGGCCGGAAAGCCGCCCGCCGCGCGATGAAAAAGGCCGACATCTTCGAATTCTACCGCCGCCTCGCCGAGCTCAACCCCAGCCCCGAGACCGAGCTGCAATTCGGCAACACCTATCAGCTGCTCGTCGCGGTGGTGTTGTCGGCGCAGGCGACCGACGTCGGCGTGAACAAGGCGACGCGGCTGCTCTTTCAGGATGTAGAGACCCCGCAACAGATGCTCGACCTCGGCGAGGAGGGGCTGAAACAGCACATCAAGACGATCGGGCTGTTCAACGCCAAGGCGAAAAATGTCATCGCATTGAGCGAAATCCTCGTCCGCGACTTCGGCGGCGAGGTGCCCGCCGATCGCGACACGCTCGTCGAGCTGCCCGGCGTCGGGCGCAAGACCGCCAATGTCGTGATGAACTGCGCCTTCGGCGCCGAAACCTTCGCGGTCGACACCCACATCTTTCGCGTCGGCAACCGCACCGGCCTCGCACCGGGCAAGACCGTGCTCGCGGTCGAAAAGAAGCTCGAGAAGGACACGCCGCAGCCCTTCCGCGTCGGCGCGCACCACTGGCTGATCCTCCACGGCCGCTACATCTGCAAGGCGCGCACCCCCGAATGCTGGCGCTGCCCGGTCGACGATTTGTGCCGCTACAAGCCCAAGACGCCGGCGCCAAAGGCGAAGAAGGCGGCCTGACCCGTCGCGTCGGGGGCGACCGCACGGCCGCCCCCGCCCACCTCACGCCCCGAACGCGCCGTCGATCGTATGCATCGCGCCGGTGACGAAGCCCGCCTCGGGACCCGCGAGCCAGGCAACCATGCCCGCCACCTCTTCGGGCCGGCCGTGGCGCTTGATCGCCATGAAACCGTGCATCAGTTCGCGCATCGGGCCGTCCTCGGGATTGGCGTCGGTGTCGATCGGTCCCGGCTGCACGATGTTGATCGTGATCCCGCGCGGCCCGAAATCGCGCGCCAGCCCGCGCGCCATGCCCTGCAGCGCCGACTTGCTCAGCGCGTAGGAGGCCATGCCGGGCACGGGCATGCGGTCGCCGTTGACCGACCCGATGACGATGATCCTTCCGCCCTCGGGCATCTGCCGCGCCGCCTCGACCGACGCATGATAGGGGGCGTTGACATTGACGCGGATCAGCCGGTCGACGTCGTCGGCGTCGAGGTCGAGCGCATCGCCGAACAGCGCGAAGCCCGCGTTGACCACCAGGATATCGAGCGGCCCGCTCTCGCGCACCCGCGCGATCACCGCGTCGCGCTCGCCGCTGTCGGTCGGCACCGCAGTGGTGCCGGTCTCGGCCGCGAGCGCCTCGGCGGCGCCCTGCGACCCGTTATAGGTAAAGACGACCTTGGCGCCATCGGCGGCGAAACGGCGGACGATCGCCGCGCCGATACCGCGGCTGCCGCCGAGGATGAGAACGGATTTTCCAGCAAAATCGGACATTGGAGACTCCTTGCTTATTAATGTAGGGATCACTACATAAAATTCGGAAAGCCATCGTCAAGGTATTTTGTAATGGTCGTTACAAATAAATCGGGTTCGCGCGGCCGACCGCGGCGCTTCGATCCCGACGCCGCGGTCGCCACCGCGCAGAAACTCTTCCACGCGCGCGGCTATGACGCGGTCAGCGTCGCCGACGTCACCGATGCGCTCGGCATCAATCCGCCGAGCTTCTACGCTGCTTTCGGCAGCAAGGCCGGGCTTTACCAGCGCGTGCTCGATCATTGGACCGGCACCGAGGCGATCCCGCTCGCCGACATCCTGCGTCCCGACGTCGCGGTCGCCGACGGCCTCGCCGCGATGCTCGAAGAGGCGGCGCGCCGCTATGCGTCCGATCCGGCGGCGGGCGGCTGCCTCGTGCTCGAAGGCACGCGCTGCACCGACGACGGCGCGCGTGAGGCTGCCCGCGCGCTCAACCTCGGCGCCGAGGCGTTCATTCGCGACTATATCGCGGCGCGCCATCCGGGCGAGGCCGATGCGGTCACCGATTTCGTCAGCACGACGATGTCGGGCCTGTCGGCGAAGGCGCGCAGCGGCCACGATTTGCCGCGCCTGCTCGCCACCGCCCGGCTCGCGGGCGGCGTGCTCGCGCAGGCGCTGCCCGGCTGATCGCCGCCCGCCCTATATCCTCTTGCGAAGGCGGACGGACGCGGCATAACCCGTTGCCATGCGCAACCTGATCGCTCCGCTCGCCCTCGCCGCCGCGCTCGCCGCCGCCGCGCCTGTCCACGCCAAACCCGCCGACGCCGACACGGCGAAGAAGATATTGATGGACAGCATCGCGATCCCGACGGTCGAGGGGCGCGGCAAGGTGCCCGAACTGGCGGCCTATTATGCCGGCGTCCTGAAAGCCGCGGGGTACACCGATGCCGATATCGTCATCACCCCGATGGGCGAAACCGCAACCTTCGCCGCGACGCTCCAGGGAACGGGACAAGGCAAGCCGATCGTGCTGCTCGGCCATATGGACGTGGTCGAGGCCGACGCGAAGGACTGGACGCGCGATCCCTTCGTGCCGGTCGAGGAGAATGGCTATATTTTCGGCCGCGGGTCGGAGGACAACAAGTTCGACGTCTCGATGATGGTCGCCGCGATGGCACAGCTCAAGAAGGATGGCTTCAAGCCCAAGCGCTCGATCATCCTGCTGCTTTCGGGCGACGAGGAAACCTCGATGACGACGACGCGCGCGCTCGCCGCCAAATATAAGAACGCCGAATTTGCCTTGAACGGCGACGGCGGCGGCGGGCTGATCGGCGAGGACGGCAAGCCCAAATATTACGGGCTGCAGGCGGGCGAAAAAACCTATGCCGACTTCACGCTCGAGGTCACCAACCCCGGCGGCCATAGTTCGCGCCCGTCGGCGACCAACGCGATCGTCCAGCTCTCGAACGCGCTCGCCAAGGTCGGCGCCTATCGCTTCACGCCGCAGCAGAATGAACTGACCAGGGTCGGCATGCCGATCGTCGCCGACCAGGTCGGCGGGGAGATCGGCGCGGCGCTCCGGGCCTTTGCCGCCGATCCGACCGATGCGAAAGCCATTGCCGCGATCCGCGCCGACCCCGAATATGTCGGCCAGATCGGCACCACCTGCGTGCCGACGCTGGTCAAGGGCGGCCATGCCGAAAATGCGCTGCCCCAGCGTGCGACCGCGAACATCAACTGCCGCATCTTCCCCGGCGTCCCCGTCGAAACGGTGCGCGCCGAACTCGAAAAGGTGATCGCCGACCCCGCGGTCAAGGTGAACCCCGATCCCGACGCCAGCGCCAGCGACGCCTCGCCGCTGCGTCCCGACGTCGTGAGTGCGGTGACCAAGGCGGTCCACGCCCGCGCCCCCGGCCTGCCGATCATCCCGTCGATGAGCGCGGGGGCGACCGACAGCTATCATTTCCGCATCCAGGGCGTGCCGAGCTACGGCGTCGCGGGCCTCTTCTCGAAGGCGAGCGACAGCTACGCCCACGGCCTCAACGAACGCGTCCCCGTCGATGCGATCGTCCCCGCGCTCGCGCATTGGGACTATCTGCTGCGGACGCTGTCGAAATAACGACGGCTAAACGAGCGCTCCCACCGCGCGCTCGACCATCTGAACTGCCGCCTCGGCGCCGAAACTTTCGGCGTCGAGCGACAGTTCGAGCCACAATCCGTCGACCATCGCGGTCAGCATGATTGCCAGTCGGTCGGCATCGGCCGCGCCGCACGCGGCGAGCAATTCGCCCAGCCGCGCGCGATAACCGGCGTAGCTTGTCGCATGGATCGCCGCCATGCGCGCGTCGCTTCTCGCCAAGGCCCAAAAGGCGGTCCAGGCGCCGAGCAGTTCGGGGTCGGTCACCGGCGGGCGAAAGCTGGCGGTGAGATAGGCGGTCAGCCGTGCGCGGGGATCGGCGCCCGCGCCCTCGACCGCGCCGGCGAAAATCAGGTCCATCCGGTCGCTCGTCGCCTGATAGGTGGCCGCGACCAGATCGTCGATGCCGCCGAAATAATGGCGCAAAAGCCCGGGCGACACCCCCGCCTTCGCACAGATCGCGCGCACGTTCGTGCCGGCAAGGCCCGCTTCGGCGAGCACCGCAGCCGTCGCCTCGATCAGGTCGGCCCGGCGGGCGTCGGCGCTTTCGCGCGTAAAGGCTTGGCGAGCGGCGGCCATCTTGTTATACGTATGTACAACAAGGATCGACTCATGGCAACGCTGCGCGACACTTTCGACAACTTCCAGAACATCGACCCGCTCGACGGCTGGTCCTTGCCCGCCTGGACCTACAGCGATCCCGATTTCCACGCCGCCGAAATCGACCGCATCTTCCGCCCGAGCTGGCAGGTCGTCTGCCACGACAGCGACATCCCGAACGCGGGCGACTGGCACAGCATCGACTATTGCGGCGAAAGCGTGATCCTCGTCCGCGGCGCCGACCGCGTCGTGCGCGCCTTCACCAACGTCTGCCGCCACCGCGGCTCGCGTCTTGTCGATGGCGCCACCGGCTGCGCGAAAAAGCTCGTCTGCCCCTATCACGCCTGGACCTACGATCTCGACGGGCGCTTGACCGGCGTGCCCGATTCGGCGAGCTACCCGACGCTCGACAAGGGCAAGGCGGGCCTCGTCCCCGTCGGCCTCGACCAATGGCGCGGCTTCTGGTTCGTTCGGCTCGAGGATGACGGCGGCCCCTCGGTCGCCGCGATGATGGCGCCCTATGAGCCGATGGTCGAACCTTATCGCTTCGAGCAGCTCGGCGCATTGGGCCGCGTCACGCTCCGCCCGCGCGCGGTGAACTGGAAGAATGTCGGCGACAATTATTCGGACGGTCTCCACATCCCCGTCGCGCATCCCGGCCTCACCCGCCTGTTCGGCAAAAGCTATGGCGTCGAGGCCGAGGACAATGTCGACCGCATGTGGGGTGACCTGATCGACCGGCCCTCGGCCAACTGGTCCGAACGCATGTACCAGCGGCTGCTGCCGCCCGTCCCGCATCTGCCCGAGGATCGCCAGCGTCACTGGCTCTATTTCAAGCTGTGGCCCAATGTCGCCTTCGACATCTATCCCGACCAGGTCGACTTCATGCAGTGGCTGCCGACCGGGCCGACGACCTGCCTGATCCGCGAAATCTCGTACGTCCTCCCCGATGACCGCCGCGAGATGAAGGCCGCGCGCTATTTGAACTGGCGCATCAACCGCCAGGTCAATGCCGAGGACACCGAACTGATCACCCGCGTCCAGGCGGGCATGCAATCGAAAAGCTTTTCGATGGGCCCGCTCAGCGACAAGGAAGTCTGCCTCAAGCATTTCTGTTCGCGCATGCGCGACATCATCCCCGAATCCCGCCTCGAACAAGCCCCGCGTGCGGGATGGAGCAAAGCATGACCAAAGCCTATGACGCCCTGATTATCGGCGCCGGCCACAACGGCCTCGTCTGTGCCTTCTACCTCGCGAGGGCGGGGCTGAAGGTCCGCATCGTCGAGGCGCGCGACGTCGTCGGCGGCGCCGCGGTGACCGAGGAGTTCGCGCCGGGCTTCCGCAATTCGGTCGCGAGCTACACCGTCAGCCTGCTCCAGCCCAAGGTGATCGCCGACATGAAGCTCGCCGATCATGGCTACCGCGTCATCGAACGGCCGATCAGCAACTTCCTGCCGCAGGAGGATGGCGGTTATCTGAAACTCGGCGGCGGGCTCGAACGCACGCAGGCCGAGTTCCGCAAGTTCAGCCTGCACGATGCCGAGGTGCTGCCCGCCTATTATGATGCGCTCGAAAATGTCGCCGAACTGCTCCGCGACCTCGCGCTACGCGTCCCCCCCAATGTGGGCGAAGGCTTCCGTACCCTCATCGACGGGGCGCGGCAGGGGCGGCGCTTCGCGGGACTCAGCCTCGAACAACAGCGCGACGTGCTCGATCTCTTCACCAAATCGGCGCGCACGATGCTCGACAGCTGGTTCGAGAGCGAGGCGGTCAAGGCTGCCTTCGGTTTCGACGCCGTCGTCGGCAATTACGCCAGCCCCGACACGCCGGGCAGCGCCTATGTCCTGCTCCACCACGTCTTCGGCGAGGTGAACGGCAAGAAGGGCGCGTGGGGCCACAGCGTCGGCGGCATGGGCAAGATCACCGAGATCATGGCGAAGGTCTGCCGCGACCTCGGCGTCGAGATCAGCCTTGAAAGCCCCGTCGAAAAGGTCTTGGTTGACGGCGACAAGGCGGTCGGGGTGAAACTCGTCGGCGGCGAGGAGATCGCCGCCGCGCGCGTCATCGCCAATGTCGGCCCGAAGCTGCTGTACGAACGGTTGATCGATGCGTCGGACCTGCCGGGCGATTTCCAGCGCCGCATCCGCGGTTTCAAGGCGGGCAGCGGCACCTTCCGCATGAATGTCGCGCTTTCGGAGCTGCCCAAATTCACCTGTCTCCCCGAACCGGGCGAGCACCACCAGTCGGGGATCATCCTCGCGCCGACGCTCGACTATATGGACCGCGCCTTCCTCGACGCCAAACAATATGGCTGGTCGAAGAAGCCGATCGTCGAGATGCTCATCCCCTCGACCGTCGACGACAGCCTCGCGCCTCCCGGCCAGCATGTCGCCAGCCTCTTCTGCCAGCAATTCGCGCCCGAGCTACCTGATGGCCGCGACTGGGACGATGAGGAAGGCGCCGCCGCCGACGCGATCATCGATACCGTCGAGGAACATGCCCCCGGCTTCCGCGCCAGCATCGTCGGCCAGACGCGCCTGTCGCCCAAGGGTCTCGAACGCAAGTTCGGCCTCATCGGCGGCGACATCATGCACGGCAATATGACGCTCGACCAGCTTTGGGCGGCGCGTCCGGTGCTCGGCAACGGCGGCTATCGCGGGCCGGTGAAGAACCTCTATATGTGCGGCGCGGGCGCGCACCCCGGCGGCGGCGTCACCGGCGCGCCGGGGCACAACGCCGCCGAGGTGGTGCTACGCGACCGGGGTTTCTTCGCGCCCAAATGGCGCGTCTGACCCGAACCCCATCGGCTGCGGCATCGCCGGTCGCGCTTTGCGCTCGCGCCGCAGTCGGTCGACCAGCGCCGCATCGTCGAGCGCGCCGGTAAAGCGCAGCTGCCGCGCGACGACCGCAAAGTCGCCGAGCGTCAGCCCGCCGAGCTGATCCAGCATCGCCGGTGCCCCGCGCCCGAAGAAATGACCGAACGCGCGCCGCGTCCGCGCCGCGTCGAGCGGACGCATCTCGACCTTGAAGACGAAGCGCCGCGCCGACGCGGGGTCAAGCTTCGCCGCATGGTTGGTCGCGGCGGCAAAGGGCAGGGGATGATCCTCCATCCAGGTCAGCAGCTCGTTGACCCGGCTCACCTCCCAGCTTTGCGACGCGCCCTGCCGGTCGGCGAGCAGCGAATCGACCTCGTCGAAGAACAGCATCGCGCCCTGCCGCCGCGCCTCGGCAAAGGCCTGCGCAATCGCCTTCTCGGTCTCCCCGACCCATTTCGACATCAGGTCCGACGCGCGCTTGACGTGCAGCGGCCGCCCGAGCCGCCGCGCCAGCGCCTGTACCGCCTCGGTCTTTCCCGTCCCCGGCGGCCCGGTGAGCAGCAGCGAGAAATCGGCGGGACCGCCTTCGCGCGCCAAGCTCGCGAACAGCGCCGGCAGGTCGGTATCGGCGGTCAGCAGCGCCTCGTCGAAGGCACGCGGTGCGCGCGGCTCGACCGCCTCGCCGCGCATCGCGCCGAGGATCGAACCCGCGAAGCGGCTCGCGCTGCCGGCGTCGCCCGCGAGCGCCGCCGCGCGCGCAGCGACGCGGAACAGCGACGTGGTTTCGGGCGCGCGTGCAGCGAGCGCGGCAAGCGCCGGATCGACCGCGACCTGTTCCTCGCCGCTGATGCGGCCCAGCATCGCCGGGCTGTGCGCCATGCCGGGAAAATCCATGCGGATCGACAGGCTGAACCGGCGCAGGATCGCCGGATCGACATCGGCGATGCAGTTCGACGTCCAGATCACGGGGACGACATTATCCTCGAGCAGCCGGTTGACGAACAGCTTCGACCCCGCGCGGTTGCGGACGCGGCCATCCTGTTCGACCTGCGCATTGCCGAGCATATCCTCCATCTCGTCGAACAGCAGCAGCGCACGCCCACGCTTTTCGAGCGTACGCAGCGCAAGCCGCAGCGCGGCGACGCGGTCGAACCGGCTCGGCTCGTCGCCGTCGCTGTCGGCCTCGCCGACGCCATGCAGCGGCTCGCCGAGCGTCGCCGCGAGCGTACGCGCCAGTTCGGTCTTTCCCGTTCCCGGCGGGCCGTGGATCAGGATATTGATTCCGCGCGCCCCGCCGGCCAACGCCCCGCGCAGCAGCGCGAGCGCGAGATCGGCCTCGCGCTGATGCGCGGGGAAGTCGGCGATCGCATGGCGCGCGGCCTGCCGCCGGCCGAGCAGGCCGTCGATCAGGCTTTCATGCTGCCCGGTCCTCGCGTCGAGCAACCGCTCGAACGACCAGCAGAGGCCGAACTCGACCTTGCCCGCCTTGCTCGTCCAGCGCCCGACGAGGTCGAGCCGCACCACTTCGGCGGTGCGCAGCGCATGCGGGGCAAAGCCGGTAAGCGTCCCGACGAGCACCTCCATGTCGAGCGCCTCGCCCTCGACCAGCTTGGCAAGGCTGCGCGTCAGCGGTCCGCGCTCCATCGCGGTGGCGAGCAGCAGCAGCGCACGCTCCTCGGCGGCGAGGTCGAGCGCGTCGGCCAGCCGGTTCGCCTGCAACAGGCTTTCGTCCTCGCGCTCACCGGGCGCCGGGGCGTGAACCCCGAGCAGCGCGGCGCGCGCGACGGTCTTGTCGTCGAACCCGAGCGCGGCGGCGTGCGCGCGGGCCCAGCCGAGCAAAGCCCGGCCGGTCTTGGTCTTGCCCCGATGATCGGTGGCGACGGCGCGCGCGAGTGCGCGCGCCCAATGGCTGTCGTGCAACATATATACCTGCCTGCGGCCGGCGGACGCACGGCGCCCGACGGCAGAAGTGATGATGGCGGGTTGGAAATTGCGGCAGCGCCCGAGGCGCACCGCGTCAGGAAAAACGCGCTACGACAGCGGGCGGATGCCGCAGGGATTCAAACCCTGTGTTATTCGGCGGTCCGACACGTCACGTCTCCAAAAAGGCCCGGATATGGGCCAGCGGGATGCGCCCGATAGGCGATTTTGCGATTCGGGGCAAGATATCAGGCGGCAGCGGGCCGTGCGCGGCGCATCGCGAGATAGATCGGCAGGCCCGCAGCGGTCATCAGCACGCTCCAGACGCTCGCCTCGAGCCCGGCGCCGTAAAAGGCCCAGCAGCTATAGGCGAAACCGGCGATCGTCGCCGCGGCGAAGCCCACCGAGACCTTGATCGTGCCCTGCCGTTCGAGCACCAGCGCCGACGCCGCACCGACGATATAGAGGATGATCGCGGTCGAGGTCGTCACCTTGACCATGAAGGCGAACAGGTCGGCAAGCCCGCGCGAGTAGTTGGCGTAGACGATCACGCTGGCAAGGCTGCTCGACACCAGCTGCGTGATCCACGGCGACGCATATTTATTGTCGCGGGCGAAGGCGTCGGGGAGCAGCCGGCGGTGCGCCAGGTCGCGCGGGATGTCTCCCTGCAGCAGCACGAAGCCGTTGAGCGCACCGAGCGCCGCGATCGCCGCGAACAGCGCGACGACGTCGCCCGCCTGGGGGCTGACCAACCGCGCGAAGAAGGTCGCATAGGCGGCGTTCGAACCCTGCAGCGTTTCGAGCGGCACCATCAGCGTTACCGTCGTGCACGACAGGAGGTAGAGCAGCCCGACCGCCGCCGCCGCGATCACCGTCGCGCGCGGGATCGTGCGTTCGGGGTCCTTCACCCGGTCGCTGACGACGCAGGCGCTTTCGAAACCGAGCAGGGCGAACAGGGTCAGCGTCGCCGCCGAGCTGACCCCCGACAGGCTGACCGGTTCGGTGCCCGCCATGGTGGGCGGTGGTGCCGCGCCGCTGCCGAGCGCCCAGACGCCGACGATCACCGCGCCGATCACGGGGATCAGCTTCAGCCCCAAAGTCAGCAATTGCGCCCCGCCGGCGCGGCGGACGCCGAACAGGTTGACGAGGGTGAAGAACCAGATGCACCCGATCGCGATCCACGCCGGGGCGGCGCCCGCATCGCCCAGCCAGGGCATCAGGATCGACATATTGCTGATCGCCGCGACCGCCAGCGTCGCGACGACGGTCCAGCAACTGATCCAGTAACTCCATGCGACGATGAACCCGGTCCCGGGGGCGAAGGCGGCCGCGCCATAAGTGAAGGCCGCGCAGCCCTCGGGCAGTCGCCGCGCCAGCCGCGCGAACACGACCGCGAGGCACAGGGTGCCGGCGATCGACACCCCCCAGCCGATGATCGCGTTCCACCCCAGCGGGGCCAGATCGCGCGGGAGCAGGAACACCCCCGACCCGATCATATTGCCCATGCCGAGCGCGACGCACATCAAAAGGCCGAGCTTTTGGCCCGGCCTTTCGCTGTTGGTTGGCGTGTCGGTCACCCGATCAGAACTTGGCGCCCAGCCGCGCCCCGATCGTCCGGGGCTGGTTCACCAGCACCTGCACCCGCCCGTCGCACTGGCCGCAGTTCGAATAGCGCGCGAGCTGCGCGCGCTCGTCGAACGCGTTCGCCAGGAACAGTTCGAAGCTGTACGAACTCCATTCGAACCCGGCGGCGAAATCGACCGTCGTCGATCCCTTGATCCGGCCCAGCGCGTCCGCCGTGGTGACGCGGATATCGGGCGTCGCCGAACTGCGATGCGCGATCACCGACTGGAAATGCATCTCGCCGGGCCCGACCGGGAACTGGTAGCGCACCGTCGCATTGCCGTTGAATTTCGGCGTGACGGGCAGGCGCGTTCCCTTTTCCGCGGAGATCGAGTTGCCGGGATCGGTACATTGATAGGTCGGATCGTCGATCGCGCAGAGGTTGTTCTTGGTCTTGGCATCGGTGAACGACGCCGCGGCGGTGAAGGTCAGGCCGTCGGTCGCCCGGACGTTGATATCCGCCTCGATCCCCTTGATCCGCGCGTTCGGACCATTGTGGATTTCGGTGAAGCTGTTTTCGCCGAGGAACGAGAACTGGAAGCGCTTCCAGTCCTGCAGATAGATGGCGGCGTTCAACCGGACCCTGCCGTCGGCCAGCGTCGTCTTGATGCCAAGTTCGTAATTGGTCAGGAAGTCGGCGTCATAGGGCGCGATCGTGCCGCGCCGGTTGATGCCGCCCGGACGAAAACCGCGCGACCAGGTCGCATAGGTCATCACATCCTCGCTCGGCTTCCACGTCAGGTTGACGCGGTGCGTGAAGCCCGTGTCCTTGGTGCGCTTGGGAACCAGCTCGCCGTTCACATAGTCGGCAAGGTTGGTACAGGGGCCGCCCTCGACCGCCGCGGGCAACAAGGTGCCGCCCGGATTGTCGCGCAGGATTGCGCCCGTCGTCGTGTAGCAGCCCGCGACGCCGGTCCGCGAGCTTCCCGCGCCGTTGAACGGCGGGCCGTTCGGATTGCGGCCGAAGCCGAAGAAGCCGATCAGGCTGTTGTCATATTTATAGTATCGCCCGCCGCCGGTCAGCGTGATCGTCGGGGTGATGTCGAAGCTTGCTTCGCCGAACGCGGCATAATCCTTGTCGACGCGCTTCTGCTCGGTCAGCCACAGCGTGCCCGGACGGCCGTTCACCGACAGCGAGTCGGCGAGACCCGGGATGATATAATCCTGGTGGATCTGATTGCTCTGGCGCTGGTAGAACAACCCGCCGACGACGCGGAAGCGCTCGTCCTGCGGCGATGCGATGCGCAGCTCCTGGCTCATCTTACGGAAATGGTCGGTCCCGATGATGAACTGGCGCGGATCGATCGTGTTGCCGGCATTGTCCTGAAGATAGAAATAGCCGGCGAGCCCGCCGTAATCGGTATAGAGCGCGTCATAGGCTTCGGCATAATCGGTATAGTCGTTGATCTGATATGCCTTGCGATCGAGATAGGCGCCCGCATAGGTCAGGTCGAAATTGCCGATCTTGCCCTCGATCGTCAGCGCCGCCTGGATGAACTTGTCGGTGCGCGCGTCGGGATAGAAGCGCTGGGTCTGCAGGTCGCCGACGCGCGGATCCTGCGAGAAGACGCCGCTGCTCTTCTGCTTTTGATACAGCACGGTCGGAGTGATCGTCCAATTGTCGTCGAGGTCGACCTTCAACGCGGCGCGACCGCCATAAACTTCGGCGTCGTTGAAATTCTTTTCGACAAAGGCGTTGTTGTTGACCGAAATCCCGCCGGGGCCGCAGGTCACGCCGCCTTCGCCATCGTCGGCGGCGGCGCAGAAGGTGCGCGTGCCGGGAACATTGTCGATATAGCCCGCATCGCGCTGGTACCAGCCGACGATGCGCACCGCCGCCATGTCGCTGATCGGGGCGTTGATCATGCCCTCGATCTTGCCGCCCATGCCGCCGCTCTTCACGGTGTTGAGCTCGCCGTCGACGCGGCCTTCGAAGCCGCTGGTGTCGGGCTTGTTGGTGATGATGCGGATCGTGCCCGCCTGCGACGAGGCGCCGTACAGCGTGCCCTGCGGCCCCGCGAGCGATTCGATGCGCGCGATGTCATAGACATGGACGTCGAGTGTGCCGCCGATCGTCGTCACCGGCTGTTCGTCGAGATAGACGCCGACGCTGGGCAGCGAGCCCGAATGGTTGCCGTCGCCGCCGCTCGCGACGCCGCGCATATAGACGGTGGTGACGCCCGGCTGGCTCGACTGGAACGACACGCTCGGCAACAGCTTCGAGAAATCCTCGAAATTGGTGACGTTCAGCTGGTCGAGCTTGCGCGTGCCCAGCGCCTGGATGCTGATCGGGACATTCTGCAGATTTTCCTCGCGCTTCTGCGCGGTGACGATGATTTCGTCGTCATAACCGCTGTCGGCGGCCGGTGTGGCATCCTGCGCCAGCGCCGGCGTCGAGGACAGCACCGCGCCGGACAGCGATGCCAGAAGCAGCGCACGGCGCGAAAATTGGACCCGCATAAAAGACCCCCCTGATATGTGCGATCGCCGTTGCAGCGGCGGAAAGCGAAGCTTGAACAGTTTCACCGCGCCGTCAATCGCGCCGCCGCCAAATGGAGAGCGCCGACAGATGTTTCGTCGGCACTATGACAAAATTGCAACATTCGCCTCAGGGGCGGGCGGGATATTGCGTCAGCGCGGGCCCCAGCGCATCGACCAGCGGGTCCAGCCATTCTTCCATCGCGCGCCACTGGCCGACGCCGTCGCGGTTGATCGGGCGCCGCACCTGCTCCGAACTCGCGGTGCGCACCGCGCGCTCGTTGGTGTGGAAATCGAGGCACGCCTGCTCGAACGGCAGCCCCAGATAATCGAGCAGCGCGCGCACTTCGCCCTCGAGGTCGTCGATCAGCCGCTCGTGGAAAACGCGGTGGACGCGCCCCGGCATCACGGTGTCGAAATGATCCATCAGCCGGGTATAGTCGGCATAATAGCGCCCCATGTCGGCGAGGTCGTAGCTGAACGCCTGCCCGCGCGCGAAATGCTGTTTGAAGTTCGAAAAACAGCAATCCATCGGGTGGCGCCGCGCATCGATGATCTTCGCGTTGGGCAGGATCAGCGCGATGAAGCCCGTGTGCAGCCAGTTGTTCGGCAGCTTGTCGATATAGAAGGGCTTGTCGCTCTTCCGCTGCACTAACGTGTCGCGCAGATATTGCTCGCCCAGCGCGCGCGCATCGTCCGCCGACAGCGCCGCGATGCCGCCCATGCCCCGCGCCTTGGCATAGAGTTTGGGGATGTCGGGCAATTCCATCGTGCCCTCGACCATCGAATGGCTCGACAATATCTGTTCGATCAGCGTCGATCCGGCGCGCGGCATGCCGATGATGAAGATCGGATCGGCGCTCGCCGCGCCATGGTCGCTGCGCGCCGCCAGGAAATCGGGTGTGTAGAGCGATATCGCATGGTCGACTGCGGCGCGCGTCTGTTCGGCGTCATAGGGCAGCAGTTCCTTGCGCTGCGCATTGCCCGTCGCATAATGGTCGAACGCCGCTGCCGCCTGCCCCTGGTCCTCATGCGCCTTGCCCAGCGCGAAATGCAGGTGGAAACGGTCCTCGGCGGCGATGTCGCCCCGCGCGAGCCCCGCCTCCATCGCCGCGATGTCGGCGGCGTCGAATTTCAGCGTCTTGAGGTTCGCGAGGCTCCACCACACTTCGCCGAGCGCCGGTGCGAGCTCGAGCGCCTTGCGATACGCCGCGACCGCATCGGCCTGCCGCCCCACCGTCTTGAGCATATGGCCATAGGACATCCAGATCTTCGGCTGCTTGCCGAAGCTCCGGAGCACCTGTTCGTACAGCTCGAGCGCCTCGTCGAATTCACCGACACGCCCCAGCGCCGCCGCCTTCAGATTGGCGTTCATCAGATTGTCGGGGTCGATCTGCTGCAGCTTTTCGAGCTCCTCGACCGCTTCGCCCGACCGCCCCTGGCGATGGAGCACCGTCGCGAGGTTCGATCGCGCCGCAAGGAAATCGGGCGCGAGGTCGAGCGCACGGCGCAGCAGCGCCTCGGCATCGCGATAGCGCTCGATCCGCGCCGCGAGTTCGGCGAGCATGCGGATCGCCGCGACGTCGAACGGATCGCGTTTCAGATGCGCCTTGAGCACCGGTTCGGCATCGTGCAGCCGCCCCTCGTAGAGCGCGAGCGCGGCCTCCATCAGTTCGGGATTGCGGACCGCCCGGCTGATCGAGCTTTGCGCGGCGCGCCCGGTCATCGCGTCACCCCTTGGCCCGCGCCTTGGCAACCGCGGCGCGCAGCCGGTCGTAACCGAGCTGTCCCTGCAGCATCTCGTCGCCGACGATCCAGGTCGGGGTCGCGTTGAGCTGGAGCTGGTTGGCGATCGCAAGATTGCTGTCGAGCTCGCGCTGGAACAGCGCTTCGTTCGCCGTCGCATCGGCGGTGCCGTCGGTCACCACCCCCGCCTTTTCGGCTGCCGCCGCGATTCCCGCCGCGTCGAGCGACGAGGCCGCGAACATCGCGTGGTGGAAGGCGTCATATTTGCCCTGCCGCGCCGCGGCGAGCGCCATGATCGCGGCATCGCGGCTCTGCGGCGCGATGATCGGCAGTTCGCGGAACACGACTTTCAGCTGGCGGTCGCTGCGGATCAGCCGGTCGAGGTCGGGCAGGCTGGCGCGGCAATAGCCGCAGGCATAGTCGGTGAAGACCGTCAGCGTCACGTCGCCGTCGGCATTGCCCGCCCAGGCGCCGGCATAGGGCTTTTCGAGCGCGGGGCGGATCGCGTTGATCGCCTTCGCCATCTCGCGGTCGCGCTGCGCGGTCAGCGCCTCGGGAATGATCTCGGGGTTCGCCTTGATATAGTCGGCGACGATCGTCTCGACCTCGCTTTTGGACAGGCCGCCGCCGAACCGGCCGCCGAGCCAGAAGGCGGCACCGAGCAGCAGCAGCGCGACGAGCGCGACGATCCAGCCGGGGGCGGGCAGGGCAAGCCCGCCGCCCGATCCGCCGCGCGACGGGGCCGGGCGATGCGGTGGCATGCGATCGTCGGGGGCGGGGGCCGATACCGACGGCGGCGGGGTCGCCGCGGCCGCCTTGGTCGTTTTCGCCTTGGGCGCGGCGAGTTCGATGCCGGGTTCGCTGGCGAACAGCGGCAGGTCGGGCGCGGCGGGCTTGGCGGCCTTGTCCGCCGCCGCTTGCTCCTCGGCCTCGCGCGCGAGCAATTGTTCGAGTCCCGATGCCGGCGGTTCGGCCTCTTCGCGCGGTGCGGGGCGCAGCTTGCTCGCCGCGTCGCCCAAGCTGTCCTTGCCGGCTTTCGCCGCCTGGCCCAGCGCCTCGCCGGCCTTGCCCGCGACATCGCCCAGCCCGCGCTGTGCCTCGCTCGACAATTTGCCGACCTTTTCGCCGAGCGCCATCTTTTCCCATGCCTTGGAACTTGCGGCGCCCGCTGCCGCGCCGCCGCGGACCGTGCCGCGCCCGATCGCCTTGGCCGCGCGGGCGGTGACGTCGGCGGTGCGGGCAGCGAGTTCGCGCGAGCGGCGCGGGATTTCCATCGCCTCGACGCGCGCGGGCACATCGGCCTGTTCGCCGAGGCGGATCGTCCAGTCGGCAAAGGCACTGCTGCCGTCGCGGACCGCGCGCCACACCCCGCCGGCGCCGGCCTTCAGCCGCTCGCCGTCGATCGCGGGCCGGCGCGGCATGCGCTCCTCGGCGGGATAGCGCGACACGTCGAGCCCGATCGGCGGCACCGCACGCGGCTTGGCAAGCCCGCCATCGTCGGGCGCGTCGGCCTGCCCCGCGGGCGCGTGCGGCTCGTCGCGCGCCGGCGTCGGTGCCGGGTCGCGCAGCCACGGCTGGTAATAATCGTCTTTTTTATCAGTCACTTGTTGCCCTTGCGCATCGATATCGACGATGCGTTCCCCGCTTCATGCGCGCGAATCTAGCGTCGTTTGCGCGTCCGTTCCACCTCGGCGCGCGCAACCAGCGAAATATCCTGTGCACGAATCCAGTCGGGCGACCCTTCGGGAAGGCCCAGCATCGCCATATCGGCGTTACGCATCGCAAGCTCGGCCTGTCCACCCTCGAGGCTGTAACGTTCCGCCGAGGCGAGCGCGGCGCGCGGCTGGTCGCCCTTGTTCGCATAGACGATGCCGAGCTGGTACCAGGCGAAGGGATTTTCATTGTCGAGCGCGACCGCGGTCTTCAGCACCTCTTCGGCCTCGGCAAAATTGGCCGGATCTTCGGTCGCGATCAACGCGTGGCCCAGCGTCCCGGCGATCAGCTGCGACCGCGATTCCGCGACCGCCTTGCGCAGCGCCGGGATCGCTTCCTTGGGCCGCCCCGATTCGAGCAGCACCTGGCCTTCGAGCTCGAGGAAATAAGGATCGGTCGGATTGGTCGCGAGCAGGCCCTCGACCTCGGCCAGCGCCTTTTCGGGATAGGCGCTCTTGTGCCAGGCATAGGCGCGGGCATAGCGCGCGGGGACGCTCTTGTTGCTCTCGGGATATTTGCGCAGCGTCCGTTCGGGCTCGGCGATATAACCCGACAGCTTGGCCTTGATGCGCTGGAAACGCGCCTCGATCGCCGGGTCTGCGGGCTTGTCCCACGCCGGGTCGATGACATAGACCTCGCGCAGCGCCTGGATGCGATCGCCCGACATCGGGTGGGTGCGGCCATAGGCCTGGTCGTCGTCCTGCTTGACGCCATAGCGGAATTCGAGATTCTGGAGCTTCTTGAAAAAGGCGAGGCTGCCGCGCCCGCTGATCCCGGCCTTCGACAGATATTGCGCGCCGGCGGCGTCGGCGGTCGATTCCTGGACGCGGCTGAAGGCGAGGAACTTGCCCAGCGCCGCCTGCTGGCCCGCCATCATGATCCCCATGCCCGCCTCGCCGCCGCCCGCCGCGATCGCCGCGGCGCCGAGCAGCAGGCTGAGCAATGAAATGCCCGTCGCGGTCTTGGCGCCCTCGTTCACGCGGATCGCATGGCCGCCCATGACATGGCCCAGTTCGTGCGCGAGCACGCCCTGCACCTCTTCGGCGCTGTCGGCGGCCTCGATCAGCCCGCTGAAGACATAGATGTCCTGGCTGCCCGCGACAAAGGCGTTGATGCTGCGGTCGCCGAGCAGATGGACGCGCACCTGCCCCGGCTGGAGTCCCGCGGCGACCAGCAGCGGATCCATCATGTCCTGGAACAGCGCCTCGGTTTCGGCGTCGCGCAGGATCGACTGCGCCGCCACGGGGCGCGCCGCGACCGCGAACAGCAGGACGATGGTCAGCATCATCCGGGCCAGCATATGCCAGCCATGGGCCCGGCGTGCGGGCTGCGGCAGGGAAAAACTCATCGGGTGCGTCCTTGCGCCGAGCGCCTGAACCTCAACTGAAGCCATAAGGGCTTATTGGGGTTCAGGACGCTCGGTGGCAAGGCCGCTGTCGCTGCGATGCGATCAAGTGCCGCGCGTCGGGGTCAGCCGAAGGTGCGCTGCCACCAGCCGCGGCGCGGTTCGCCGTCGGTGGCATCGCCTTCGCCCGCAGCAACGGGTTCGCCGTCCTGCGCGGCGGCTTCGGTCGATGCCGTCGCCGCTTCGTCGGCGGCAGCGGCGGCAGCGGCCTTGGTCTTGCGCGGCGCACGCTTCTTCGGCGCGGGCTTGGCGGGCTCGGCTTCGACCTCGACCGGCGCCTCGGCGACGGCCTCGGCAGGCGCTTCGGCGGGTGCTTCGGCCGCAGCCGCGGCAGCCGCTTCGTCGGCGGCAATCTGCGCCTTGGTGCGGCGCGGCTGCGG
>NZ_LYVN01000050.1 GCF_001990265.1 Sphingopyxis sp. KK2 | reverse complement strand
AGCGGTCGAGATAGGCCTGCAGCCGCGGCTGCTCGGCGATCAGCCCCGCTTCGACCGCTTCGCGCAGCACCGTTGCCATCGCGATGTCGGCGACGGTGAATTCGCCGGTCAGATAGTCTTTGTCGCCGATCGCATCGTTCAGCCGGCCGAGCCGGCCCTGGATGAACTCGATCAGGCTCGGGCGGCGCAGCTTCGCCCATTCCTCGTCGGCCGAGAAAATATCGACATTGCCGAGTTCGAACAGCATCGGCTCGACGCTGTTATAGGCGGCGAACAGCCAGGCGAGCGTATTGGCGCGCGCCTGCGCGTCGCGCGGCATCAGCCGGGCGTCCTTCTCCGCAAGGTGGAGCAGGATCGCGCCGCTTTCGAACAGGCGGATGCCGCCGTCGTTGAGCACGGGGACCTGCCCCCATGGCTGGAACAGGAAATGGTCGGCGGGACGATTGACCGCGCTGATCAGATGCTCGGCATAATCGAGCCCGATTTCCTCGCACGCCCAGCGCGGGCGCAGGTCGCGGACGAAGCCGCGCGCGAAATCGGGCACCCAGTCGAAAGCGGTGACTTCCAGCTTGCTGTCGGGGTTCACGGGCATGGTGGTATCTCCTCGGTTGCGCGCGGGTTCAGGCGGGCAGCGCTTCGCCGACCGCGCAGTCGGCCAGATGCGCCGCCATCGCGCTTTGAAAGGCGGGCCGCGCCGTCCCGCGCGCGACATAGGCAGTCAGGTTTGCATGGGGCGCCAGCAGCGCCGGGCTGGCGTTGCGCAGCACGTCGATCATCACGATGTCGCCGATCGAAAAATCGGCTTCGAGCCAGTCGCGCTGTCCCAGCGCCTCCGACAATCGGGCCAGCCGCTGCTCGGCAAAGGGCTTCGCCGCGTCGATCGCTCCCGCCATCCAGTCGGTGCCCTGTCCCTTGACGGTCAACACGACCAAAGTCTGGATCATCGGCTCGACGCTGTTGAGCGCGGCGATCGTCCAGCTGATCGCGCGCCCGCGCGCCGCTGTATCGCGTGGCAACAGGCGCGCGTCGCCTTCGCCGATATGGATCAGGATCGACCCCGATTCGAAGAGGATCAGATCGTCTTCCTTATAGACCGGCACCTGCCCGAACGGCTGGTCGGCCAGATAGGCCGGTGCCTTGTCCTCGAAAATGCCGCCGATCAGCCGCGTGCGATACGCGCGGCCGATTTCGTCGAGCGCCCAGCGGATGCGGATGTCCTTGATGCGGCCGCAGGCGAAGTCGGGCACCGATCGATAGGCGGTGATTTCGGGGAGGGCAGGGGTCGGAGGCATGATCAGTCCCTTTTCCCTTTGATATAGGCGACGATCGACATCGCGTGGCCGTGGCCCAGTTCGAACTCGCCCTTCAGCCAGTCGACGACGGCCGTGGCCTTGACACCGGGAGCAAGCCCCTTGTCGTCGGCAAGGCCCTTGCCGATCGCGAGACTGCGCAGCTCTTCGGCCGATTTTCCGGTCTTGGCTTCGACATTGTCGAGATAGGCCTGGAAGCTCATGCCGCCGCTCCCTTCGAAAGCGGGATCAGCGCCCGCACGCGCGGGTCGCGCAGCCACAGCCCGCCCCACAGCATCACGCCCAGATAGACGCCGAACAGGCTGTGGCTGAACAAGGGGCTGTTGATGCGGACATGCGTCGCGATCGCGCCGCCGAGATAGCCGGTGATCAGGATCGCGCCGAGGATCGCCGTCGGCCGCCAGATGTGGAGGATCGTCGGAATCAGCAGCAGCGTGCCGAGCAGATACATGGTCGACACGTCGAGCGGCCAGCCGAGGCCCGGCGGGCTGTATTTGATCGCCGTTTCGGGCGAGGCCAGCTTCAGCCCGGCGTCGAAGAGGAGGAAGAGGATCACGAGGCCGCTGAGGACGCGGCCGGCGATCAATTGACCCTTGGTGGGGACTGCGTCGGTCATCTCTTCCTCCTCCCGAACCGCGTGTCAGGCCGTCGCTTCGGCGGGCATCTCGCCGCTCGCCGCGGCGGGGTCCATCCACATCACTTCCCAGATATGGCCGTCGGGATCCTCGAAGCTGCGGCCGTACATGAAGCCGCCATAGTCCTGCGTCGGGGTGGGGTCGGCCTTGCCGCCGGCGGCGGTCGCTTTGTCGACCTGCGCATCGACGGCGGCGCGGCTGTCGGCCGAGACGCAGAGCAGTACCTGCGCGGTCGTGTGCGCGTCGGGGATCGCCTTCGAGGTGAAGGTCGCCCATTTTTCATGCGTCAGCAGCATGACGTGGATCGACCCTTCGGCCACCACCATGCACGCGGCGGTCTCGTCGGTGAAGGCCGGGTTGTTGACCGCGCCGACCGCCTCGTAAAAGGCCTTCGACTTGTCGAGGTCGGTCACGGGCAGATTGATGAAGATCATCTGGGACATTTGGGGGCACTCCTCTCTTCGAAAAACGGGATCAGGCGTCGCCGAACAGCATCCGGACATAACGCTTCAAATGGGTGACGGTGCCGCGGGCAATCGCCGGATCGTTCGTCGTTTTCGCCAGGACGAAGGCGCCCTGCAGCACCGACTGCACATGCTGCGCCAGACCGAGTGCGGTGACATCTTCGGGCGCGCCATGAACATCGATCGCCGCCTGGATGTCGGGGGCGAGCGCCTGGCAATAGGCGTTGATGCTCGCCTCGCATGCGGCGCGGATGCGGTCGCTCGTCGCATAGGCTTCCTGCACCATCGTGCCGACGAAGCAGGTATAATCCTCGGTCGGGCCGTCGAGCATCGACAGCCGGAAATCGATATGGCCGAGCAATCGGTCGAGCGGGTCGTCGAGCTTGGTGTGCGGCGCCAGCTCGAACATCGGCCGCGCGCGCTCGGTCCAGCCCTCGGCGGCGGCGACGCCGAGTGCCTCTTTCGATGCGAAATGGTGGAAGAAGGCCCCCTTTGTCACCCCCGCGACCGCGCAGATCTCATCGACACTCGTCGCGGCATAGCCCTGCTTGCGCACCGTGCTGTGCGCCGCGGCGATCAGCGCCGCGCGCGCACTGCCGCGCGGTGCGCGGCGCGCTGCGGCGGTTCCCGCACTGCTCGCACCAGTCATCGCGGCGACGGACGTGGATCGGGGAGGGGGCTGAGTCGGGTTCATGCGACTCGACATACCGACCAGTTGGTATGTTGTCAAATCTCGCCCCGAAGCGGGCACCCGATGTCACGCTGCGCGGCACTTTCGCCAACTTCCAAAAAGACTCGCCTTCGCTGGGCTTTGCCCTAAAAGGCGATGAGAACAAAGCGGGCACATCGTCCGTTTCGGGGGGATTGCCATGGTCGCGATCGTGTCCACCGTCGCCTATCTCGGCCTCGAAGCGCGCGGGGTTGAGGTGCAGTGCCAGATCTCGCCGGGCCTGCCGCGCTTCGTCGTCGTCGGCCTTCCCGACAAGGCGGTCGGCGAAAGCCGCGAACGCGTCCGCGCCGCGATCGCCGCGATCGGCCTTTCGCTCCCGCCCAAGGTGATCACGGTCAATCTCTCGCCCGCCGACCTGCCCAAGGAAGGCTCGCACTACGACCTGCCGATCGCGCTCGCGCTGCTCGGCGCGATGGGGGTGATCGATGCCGAAACGCTCGCCTCTTATGTCGTCGTCGGCGAACTCGGCCTCGACGGCCGCGTCGCCGCCTCGCCCGGCGTGCTGCTCGCCGCGCTCCATGCGGGCAGCGAGGACCGCGGGCTGATCTGTCCGGTGGCGCAGGGACCCGAAGCGGCATGGGCGGGCAATGTCGAGGTGCTCGCGGCGCCCGACCTGCTCTCGCTCCTCAACCATTTCCGGGGCAATGCGTTGCTCGCCCCGCCGCGCCCCGGCGAGGTCGAGGAACCGCGCCGCATGGCCGACCTCGCGCAGGTAAAGGGGCAGGAGGTCGCCAAGCGCGCGCTCGAAATCGCCGCGGCGGGCGGTCACAATCTCTTGATGGTCGGACCGCCGGGCGCGGGCAAGTCGCTGATGGCGGCGTGCCTGCCCGGCATCCTCCCCGACCTCGATCCCGGCGAAGCGCTCGAAGTGTCGATGATCGCCTCGGTCGCGGGCGGGCTCGAAGGTGGCCGCCTTGTCCGTGCGCGTCCGTTTCGCAGCCCGCATCACAGCGCCTCGATGCCCGCGCTCGTCGGCGGCGGCCTGCGGGTACGTCCCGGCGAGGTCAGCCTCGCGCATCTCGGCGTGCTTTTCCTCGACGAGCTGCCCGAATTCCAGCGCACCGTGCTCGACTCGCTGCGCCAGCCGCTCGAGACCGGCGAGGTCAGCGTCGCACGCGCCAATGCCCATGTCACCTTCCCCGCGCGGGTGCAGATGGTCGCGGCGATGAACCCGTGCCGCTGCGGCCATCTCGACGATCCGGCGCTCGCGTGCAGCCGCGCGCCGCGCTGCGCCGCCGACTATCAGGCGAAGGTATCGGGCCCGCTGCTCGACCGCATCGACCTGCATGTCGAGGTGCAGGCCGTGAGCGCCGCCGACCTTGTCCTGCCGCCGCCGTCCGAAGGCAGCGCGGAAGTCGCCGCGCGTGTTGCGGCGGCGCGCGGCGTGCAGACGCGGCGCTACGCCGACCACAAGGCGCGCACCAATGCCGAGATCGACGGCGAGCTGCTCGAAAGCGTCGCCAGCCCCGACGAGCCCGGCCGCAAACTGCTCGCACAGGCGGCCGAGGCGATGCGGCTCTCGGCGCGCGGCTACACCCGCATCCTGCGCGTCGCCCGGACGATCGCCGACCTGTCGGGCGCCGAGACCATCGGCCGCATCCACCTCGCCGAGGCCCTGAGCTATCGCCGGCAGGCGCCGCGCAGCTGATGGCCGATATCCGTTTCGAGGCCGAGATCATCGAGTGGCGCGGGCCCGCGCCCTATCTGTTTGCGGTCATTCCCGAACGCCAGGTCGCCGACATCCGCTATGCCGCGCTGTCCGAAAGCTATGGATGGGGCGTGGTGCCGGTGGTTGCACGGCTCGGCTCGACCGAGTTCGCGACCTCGCTCTTCCCGCGCGGCGGCACCTATCTGCTGCCGATCAAGGTCGCGGTCCAACGGGCCGAGGCGGTGGGGCTGGGCGACCGGGTTCGCGTCGCGATGCGCGTCGGTCGGCCGGACCGACGCTGACCTATGGTAAAGATTTTCGAACCTATTGGTGCCATAGCGGGGCCATGACAGGGGCAGGCAGGACTTTGATGAAGCTGTACGGCAGGCTGGCGCTAGCGCTGCTCCTGCTCGCGGCTGTCGTCGCGCCGACACCGGCAAGCGCCGAGGCCCTGACCGTTGGTCACGGCCTCTGCAACGCGGCCAGCCCGCTCGGCACGCCCGACACCGATCTGCGGGCGCAGCGTTTTTCCTGCGGCGATGTTTCGGCCGGCTATCACCGTGCCAGCCTTTGGCTGCAGACCGATCCCGCGCATATCCGCCTTTCGCGTGGCGACCTTGTGCTCATGGTCCATCAAAGCCGGTTCGACCGCCTCGCGGTCGCTTTTACCTACGCCGACGGGGTGACGCGTTGGCAGCAGGTGCGGCAGGGTGATTATGGATCCAACTGGCGCGCCGGGGGTCAGATCGCGTTCGAGGCGCCCGAGCGCGGCGTGCCGCTGGCATCGGTGACGATGCGTTTCGACCGGCTCGCGAGCATCGGCCTGATGCGTGCGCGCCTGTTGCCGAAGGCCGACGCCGTCGTTCAGTCGACCGGCATGGCGGTCGCGGTCGGTGCGGCGCTGACCTTGTTGCTCGTTAGCGGCATCTACAGCCTGTCGCTCGCGGTTGCGGTGCGCCGCCAATATCTTGCGTGGCAGGCGGCCTGGTCGGCGACGATGCTGCTCTGGGGCTTCATCTGGTCGCAGGCGCATCTCGGGCTGTTCCCCGGCCTTGCCGGCACGGTGTCGGCGCAGCTCGCGACCTTTCTCGCCTGCCTGGCCATCGCGATTGCGACGTTCAGCGCGGTGCTCGCGGTGGCTCGCGGACTCGTCTCGGCGCGGCTTCGCGGTGTCGCGTTGGCGCTCGGCACGATCGTCGGGATCGTCGGCATCCCGCTCGCCATCATCCGGAGCGAGAGCCTGGCGCAATGGGGCAATCTGCTCGGACTCGTGGTCGTCGCCGACCTGATCGCGGTCGCCGCCTATCTCGGCTGGGCATGGCGCCGCGGCTCGGTCGAGGCGCGCGACTTCCTGGCCGCGTGGTGCCTGCCGATGGCGGTGCTCGCTTTCATCCATATCGTCGATGTCGACGACAGCGTCTGGGGCGGCGGGTCGAAGCTCCTCGTGCTCGCGGCGGCGACCTGGCAGGCGCTGTGGCTGTCGGCGTCGGCGACGCGGCGGCTCGCGCAATTGCGGGTCGAACGCGACCGCGCGCGGGCTTCGGAAGCGCTGGCGCAGCAACTGGCGCGGCGCGATCCGCTCACCGGCCTGCCAAACCGGCGCGGTTTCGTCGAGAGCGTGACGCCCCTGCTCGAGCGCGCGCGCGCCGACGCGCTGCCCGCGGCGCTGCTCCTCGTCGATATCGACCGCTTCAAGTCGATCAACGACGTTCATGGCCATGACGCGGGCGATGCGGTGCTGTGCGCGGTCGGGCGACGGATCGAGCGCTGGGAAGGGCCGATGTGTACCGTCGCGCGGCTCGGCGGCGAGGAGTTCGGCCTGCTCGTCGTGGGAATGGACGGCATCATATTGAGCCGCTTCGCCGAAAGCGTGCGGCTGGGCATCGCCGCCTGCGACCATAAAGAAGCGATCGGCGACCGGTCGGTCACCGCGAGCGTCGGGGTCGCAGAGGTGCGACCCGCGACCGACTTCCAGCAGCTGTACCGGCTGGCCGACGAAGCGCTTTACGATGCCAAGCGCGGTGGGCGCGACTGCGTCGTCGTTCAGCGCCGGACCGGCGCGGAGCAGTCCCTCGACGACGTGTCGAACCGCGAAGCCGCGCTGTCGCGCTGACTTCGCGTGCGCGTCAGATACCGAGCGACGCCGACTTGTTCTCGACGACTTCGAGCGGCGGCGGCGCCTTGGCGGCGGCCGCGCCGTGGCGGCGATGGCTCAGCTTGCCGTCAACCTTGCCGCCATTCTCGATCGTGATCGTTTCATAGACGACATCGCCGGTGATCCGTGCGGTGGCGTGGACGATCAGCGTCTTGGCCTCGATCGAACCATCGACCAGCCCCGCGATCTTCGCGGTTTCGGCGACGACGGCGCCCTTGATCTCGCTCGCCTCGCCCTGGACGAGGTTGGCGCATTTCAGGTCGCCGTCGATCTTGCCATCGACGTGCAGGTCGACGCTGGCCGAAACATTGCCGGTGACGACCACGTCCGATCCGAGGATCGAGAAGGTCGTATGACGGGCGCCGGTTGCCATCTTAGCGGGCACCGCGGGCGACGGAGCCGACTCGCTGTCGGGCGTCGGCTTTGACTTCGAGAACATCGGCTTTGGCCTCCAGGAAGCGGCGCGGATTGACCGCCACGCCGTTCAAACGAACTTCAAAATGCAGGTGGCTGCCCGTCGAGCGGCCGGTCGAACCCATTTTTGCGATCTGTTCCCCCGCCGCGACCTGCTTGCCCACCGTAGCGGTGAAGCCCGACAAGTGCGCATAGCGGGTTAAGATACCCTGACCATGGTCGACCTCGACGACATTGCCGTAACCCGACTTCTGCCCGACGAACACGACCTTGCCCGGCGCGGCGGCGAGGATCGGGGTGCCTATGGGGCCGCGGAAGTCGAGCCCGGCGTGCATCGCGCCGCCGCCGGTGAAGGGGTCGCTGCGATAGCCGAAGCCCGACGACATCATCAGCACATTGGCGGGGTTGCCCGAGGGCACGGCGACGAGGGTGCGTTCGAGCACTTCCATGCGGAACAGCGCGCCCTCGAGCGCGGCGAACGACGGGCCAAGCGTCTTGGCTTTGCCCATCTTGCCGCGATAGGGGATGAAGGGGCCACCGCGACCGGCCGCGGCATTGCGGACGAGCGCGGCGGGGTTGAGCCCGAGCGCGGCGACCGCGGTTTCGGCCTTGGCGGCGCGATCGTTGACCGCGGTGAGCAGCTTGCCGGCAAAGGCTTCCTGGCGCGCTTCGAGCTGCGCCAGCGCCTGCGCCTCGGGGGGCAGGCTGGGGTCGATCGCGCTGGTCTTGAGCGGTTCGGCCGCGCCGGTCGCGGCTTCGGTGCCGACCTCTTCGGTTACCGCCGACGGATCGACGCCGAAGCTTTCCTTCGACCATTCGTCGAGCTGGTCCTGGCGTTCGGCAAGGTCGGCAGCGGTTTCGGCGACGCTGTCGCGATATTTGGCGATACGCGCTTCGGCGGCGGCGGCCTCGGCCTGTTGCTGCGTGACCGCGGCGCGTTCGTCGGCGGTGAGCAGCTGGTTGACCAGGATGGCGAGCGTGATGCCCGCCCAGGCGAGCAGCACCGCGCCCGCGATCAGGGCGACGCGTTTTTGCCAAGTGGCGCTGATTCGGAGGAAACGCACCTGACCGTGCGTGCGAACGAAGATTTCATGGTCTTGAAACAACGCGTTAAAGCGCTGCCGCCAATGGCGGAGACCCGTGGATTTCGATGACAAGTGGCGACCCCATCTTGTTATTTTGTGGAGCCCTCCGCCCCGAATGACGCGCGCCTTATCAGGAGTCCTTTCGACTCGCGAATCCTCCACGAGCGACTCGCGCCGAGTCGAAAGGGGGATGCGGTGAACGGTGTCAAACACTGTCAACGATGCCATTTTGGCAGGATTCCAGACCGAATCGCACGGTAATATTGACGGCTTGCTTACCATTTTCGGTTAGGTCCGGTGCCGTGACCGATATGCCCAATATGACCATGCCGACGGGCGCCGAACCCGCATCACAAGCCGTTGAAAAACCGGGCGTAAGGCCACGCTCGGCGGTCAGTGCCGGGGTCGGCATCGTCGGCCTGATCGGGCTGATGTCCTACCTCCTCATCGCGCGCTACACGCCCGAGATCGCGGCCTTCCTCGGTATCGACTGGGGCAATCGCGGGCCGATGAGCGGGCCCAATTCGGCGATCGCCAGCGTGCTCGCTTGCGCCATCCCGATGGTGCTGTGGTCGGTGTTCGTCGACAAGGTTCACCGCAATCCGTCGACCGGCATCGACTGGGCGCAGCGGCGGCCGTGGCGCGAGACGGTCGACATCAGCCTGACCAAGCTCGCCGGGCTATGGGCGACCTGGGGACTGATCGCGCTGACCTATGCGACGATGCGCTATTATTGGGAGGGGCAGTATGAGTTCTCGATGGAGCTTCTCGAGCGCGTTGCGCCGTGGCTGCTGTTGATCTCGGTACCCTATATGCTGTGGCTCGACCGCCGGTTGATCGAGCCGCGCGACGGTTGTTACCAGTTCGGACGCTGGCTCGTCGCGCCGGGCCAGCCGATCGATGGCCGCGCGATCGGGCATCATTTCCGCGCCTGGGGGGTGAAGGGTTTTTTCACCGCCTTCATGCTGTCGATCGTGCCGGGCAATTTCTCGAGCCTCGTCACCGTCGATATGGGCAAGGTGCTCGCCAATCCGTACATGACCGGCCTGTGGGCGATCAACCTGCTGTATCTCGTCGACGTCCATATCGCGACGGTCGGCTATATCCTGACCGCGCGGCCGCTTGATTCGCATATCCGCACCGCCAACCCCTATGGCATGGCGTGGGTCGCGGCGCTGATCTGTTACCCGCCCTTCATCCTGATGAACGGCGGCCCGCTCGATTACCAGATCAATGGCTCCGACTGGGGTTACTGGCTCGAGGGTCATGACAATATCATGATCGCTTGGGGCGTGGTGCTCGTCGGGCTGACTGCGATCTACAGCTGGGCGACGATGGCGTTCGGCATCCGCTTTTCGAACCTGACGCATCGCGGCGTGCTGACCCATGGGCCGTATAAATATACGCGCCACCCGGCCTATCTTTCGAAGAACCTCAGCTGGTGGGTGGGTTCGCTGCCCTTCCTCGTCACCGATGGCGGCTGGACCGAGGGACTGCGCAACGTCGTGCTGCTCGGGCTCGTCAGCAGCGTCTATTATTGGCGCGCCAAGACCGAGGAAAAGCACCTGCTCGGCGATCCGGCCTATCAGGCCTATTGGAACTGGGCGCAGGACAATGCGCCGATCCCGCGCTTCTTTGCGAAGCTGTCGGGGCGCAAGCGCCCGCTGATCCGGCTCGAGCCCGACGACCGGATCGGGCCGGTGGCCTAAAAAATCCTCCCCGTGGCGTAGCCATGGAGAGGGGGACCGTCGCCGAAGGCGGTGGTAGAGGGGCGGCAGCGGCGCGCCATCGCCCCTCCGTCAAGCCGCTACGCGGCTGCCACCTCCCCATGCCCTTCGGGCACAGGGAGGATCGAGCTTCTTAGAACTTCACGCCCGCTTCGACGCCCCAGATGCGGGGTTCGTTGACGTAGCTGGTGAGGTTGTTGAAATCGATGCCGCCGGTCGCCGACTTGTCGCCGGTGATGTTGCGGACAAAGCCAGCGACGTCGAAGCGATCGGTCTTGTAGCCGACTCGCAGGCCGCCCTCGAGCATCTTGTCGTCCGAGAATTCGACCGACTGATACAGGAAGAACTGCACCTTCGAGCGGTAGTACCAGTCGGTGAAGGCATAGATGGCGCCGTCGCCGACCGGGAATTCATAGCCCGCAGTCCAGTTTGCGGTCCACTTCGGCGACTGCGGCAACTGGTTGCCGTCGATCGAGAAGATGCCCGGGCTGCCCGGACGGACCGGGTCGAGCACGGTGCACGGCGTCGCCGAGCCGCAGCCCGCGACAAAGGCGTTGGCATCGTCGATCTCTGCGACGTTCCAGGCGCCGCCGATCGAGAAGGTCAGCCCGGTGGCCGGCGCCGCCTGCAGTTCGGCCTCGATCCCGTGACCTTTGGCATCGACGTTGAGCAGGCTCGCGACGTTTGCGGTGCCGCCGACCGCGGTGAGCTGCAGATCTTTGGTGTCGAAATAATAGCCGGTCAGGTTGAAGCGGACGCGGTTGTCGAGGAAGTTGGTCTTGATCCCGGCTTCATAGGACATCGTCTCTTCCTGATCCGCGGTCGAGATGACGCGCGAGAAGGTCAGGCGGCCCTGCACCGACGGCGCGCGATAGCCGCGCGCGACGCGGGCATAGACGGTGACATCGTCCGACGCTTCATAGGTCGCGCTCGCGTCCCAGGTCAGGAGCTTGCCCTTGACGGTGGCGGCTTGTGGCGGAACCGGGGTGTTCGGATTGACGACGAAGATCGGGCGCGTCTCGATCGGACGCGACGCGACGAAATCGCGCGTGTCATGGTTGTAGCGCGCGCCGGCCTGCAGCTTCAGGCCGTTGTCGAACGCGTAGTTGACCGAGCCGAAGATGCCATAGGCTTCGCTGTCCTGACGCTGCACCGCGATCGCCGACGGGGTGGCGTCGGTGGGGCCGCCGAACTCGAAGCTCGAGATGTCGAGCTTTTCGTCGAAGTAGAAGGCGCCGAACTGATAGCCGAGGCCGGTCGAATTGTTCGACGCGATGCGGATTTCCTGCGTGAACTGGTCGAGGCTCGGCACATTGTCCTGGCTCTGCGCCTGGAAGGGGATGAGCCCCGGACCCGATACCGGCAGGAACACTGCGCCGAAACCGCCGTCGATATCGCCGCGGCTGCGGAAATTGCCGTTCCAATAGGAGGTGATCGAATAGAGCGTCACCGGCCCGAAATCATATTCGAGGTTCAGCCCGGCATTATAGGTGTTGAGCTTCTGGAAGTTCAGCCCATCCTGATAGACCTTGTCGCGCTCGAACTCGGTGCCGGCGCCGCCGAGGCCGACGAGCTTGTTGCTGCCGGGAAGCTGCGTGTTGGCGCGGAAGATGATCGCCGAGCCGTCATAGACGCGGACCTGACCGATCACGCGGCCGGTGAAGGGGCCGTTTTCATATTGCAGCTGAAGGCGCGCGGCGATGTCGTCATAGCCGCCGAGGTCCTTCTTTTGGGTGGTGGCGACATTGTCGACCCAGTCGTCGCGGTGCTGGAACAGGCCCGAGAGGCGGACCGAGAAGCCGCTGTCGTCGGCGGCGCCCGCCGCGACCTCGACCTGGCTGGTGCCGTAACGGCCATAGCTGACACGCGCATAGCCGCCGGTCTTGCCGGGCTTGACGGTGTCGAACTTGACGATGCCGGCGGGAGTGTTGCGGCCGAACAGCGTGCCCTGCGGTCCGCGCAGTACCTCGACGCGGTCGAGGTCGAAGATCGGGAAGCCCTTGAGGATCGGGTTTTCGAGGACGACGTCGTCATAGACCACGCTGACCGGCTGCGAGGCGTTGAGGTCGAAGTCGGTGTTGCCGAGGCCGCGGATGTAAAAGCGCGGGAAGGTGCGGCCGAACGAGCTTTCGATGTTCAGGCTGGGGACGCGGCCCGCCAACGCGCGGACGTCCGACCCCGTCGAGGTGATCGCGCCGAGCGTGTCGCCCGACAGGACCGACACGGCAACCGGCACGTCCTGCAGGCTTTCCTCGCGGCGCTGCGCAGTAACGACGATATCGCCGAGGCCGCTGTCTTCGGCAACGGGGGCGGTGTCCTGCGCGGCGGCGGGGGCGGTGAAGCCGGCGGCGGCGAGAACGAAGGCTATAGCGGTAGCGGAAGGAAAGTGGCGCATGGCGAGCTTCCTGAAAAAGAGAATGAAGGGGAGAGACGGTGGAAAAATCCGGTCCCGTCGTTGGCGCCGGTTGCCCGCGCGGTCAATCGCTCGCGGTCGCGCCGCGGACGTTCGTGTCAGCAGTGTTGCGCAATTGCTGCAGTTTGTGACAGTGCGGCGCCGTCAGGGCGCGGCGACGCCATCCGCGGCGGCGGCTTCGGCGGCGCGCTTCGCCTGGAGCTCGGCATGCGCATCGGCGATGATACGCCAGGCGTGATCGCAGCGGCGCTGGTCGGCGCGCAGTTTGCTGGCGCACACTTCGTCGAGGCGCGCGAGGACGCGTTTTCGCTGCTCGGCGCGGTCGGGCACGAACAGCCCCGCGGCGGCATAATAGTTGGCCGAGAAATTGGAGCCGATATCGGCCGCCGAATTGACCGTCTGTGCCGATGCGGCCGTCGGCAGCAGGGCGATCGCGAGCAGGCTGGCTTTGAAACAGGACATCATCGACTCCCTGAAAGGGCGGAAGTCGATGATATCATGAATATCCGGCTGCGCAATATGCGCAGGCGGCGTCGCTAGAAGCTGAGTTCGTCGTAGATTTTCGACAGGTCGTGGTTCCACGGTCCCTCGTACCGGTCGAGCAGGTCGTGTGCGGGCGATTTGCCGCTCTTGGCGATACGGCGCAGCGGTTCGAGGAAGCCGACCTCGTTGTCGCCCATCGAATTGACCTCGCCGCGCGCGGCGAGGCCCGATGCCGCGATGTCGAGCACGCGGTGCGCGAGCTCGCCGACGGTGCCGCCGCCGGGCGCGGGGGCGTCGAGGCCTTCGTTCGGCACCGCATCGCGCAGCGCCTGCTGCTCCTCGATGCTCCAGCCCTTGACGAGATCCCAGGCGGCGTCGAGCGCGCCCTGGTCATAGAGCAGGCCGACCCACAGCGCCGGCAGCGCACAGATGCGGTTCCACGGGCCGCCGTCGGCGCCGCGCATTTCGAGGAAGCTCTTGAGCCGCACCTCGGGGAAGGCGGTCGAGAGATGGTCGTTCCAGTCGGAAAGGCGCGGTAGCTCGCCGGGGAGGACCGAGAGTTTGCCCTTCATGAAGTCGCGGAAGCTGAGGCCCGCGGCGTCGATATATTGGCCGTCACGGAAGACGAAATACATCGGCACGTCGAGCATATAGTCGACGTAGCGATCGTAGCCGAAGCCGTCCTCGAACACGAAGGGTAGCATGCCGGTGCGCGCGGGGTCGGTGTCGGTCCAGATATGGCTGCGGTACGACATATAGCCGTTGGGCTTGCCCTCGGTGAAGGGCGAGCTGGCGAAGAGCGCGGTGGCGAGCGGTTGCAGTGCGAGGCTCACGCGGAACTTCTGTACCATGTCGGCCTCGGACGAATAGTCGAGGTTCGTTTGGATCGTGCAGGTGCGCAGCATCATGTCGAGCCCCATGCTGCCTACGCGCGGCATATGGTCGAGCATGATCTTGTAGCGCCCCTTGGGCATGATCGGCAGCTCGGCGCGGGTCTTGTCGGGCCACATGCCGACCCCGAGGAAGCCGAGACCGAGCTCGGCGCCGACTTCCTTGACCTGCTTGAGGTGCCGGCCGGTTTCGGCGCAGGTCTGGTGAAGATTTTCGAGCGGCGCGCCCGAGAGTTCAAGCTGGCCCGCGGGCTCGAGGCTGACAGTGCCGTCGCTGCCCGCGAGCGCGATCACCTTGCCGCCCTCGATCACCGGCTCCCAGCCGAAGCGGGTGAGCGCCATCAGCAGGTCGTGGATGCCGCCGGGCTCGTCATAGCTCGGCGCGCGATGGTCGGCGGTGCGATAGACGAATTTCTCGTGCTCGGTGCCGATGCGCCAGCGATCCTTGGGCTTTTCACCCTTGATCATGGGGGCCGCGAGCTGGTCGCGGTTTTCGACGATGGGATCGTTGCTGTCCGAGGCGGTGCGCGTGCTCATGTCGCGCAATTAGACTGTTCGGTACAGAATGCAATCGGCGCTATTCGACCATCGCCCTGAGGTTGATCGTGAAGCTCGATCCGGGTGCCATGCTGCCCTTTGGGTTGATGCGGATATGCGTGACATTGGTATCGACGCCGTTGGCATCGGCGACCGGGGTGTAGGTGTAGCTGGCGCCATTGTTGTTCGAAAAGCTGACGTCGTCGCTTGTGCTGGCGAGGCCGGCGAAGCTGTAGGTCAGGCTGCTCGATCCGGCTGCGAAGTTCAGCGGCCCAGGGCCGGGCGCGTAAGTGCCGACGAATAGCGCAAGATTCGTGGGCAAGGCGTCGGTGACGATCACGCTGTTGCTGCTCGCCTGCGTGCCCGACGGCGCGGTGACGGTCAGGCTGTAGGTCGCGAAGCCGCCGGGGATCAGCTTGGGATTGGTCATGCCGTTCTGCGGGTCGCTATAGGCCACCGAGGTCTTGGTGATCGTCAGCGGCAGGACATAGGTGTTGGTGTAGGTGCAAGTGGTCGCGGTCGTGCTGCCCTGGATCGTCAGCGTGCGCCCGGTCGCGCCGCTCGCGAGCGGGCTGCCGCCGGTGCATTCGACGCTGGCATTGTAGAGCGCGGCGACCGCGCCGCCGCCATAGGTCTCGGCGGGCAGGGTGACGACGTCGCCGGCGCGGACGTTGACATAGCTGCCGGTGGTGGCGGTCGGCGCGGTCGAGGCGAAGCTGGGGTTGGCGGTGCCGCCACTGGTGGTGGCGCTTGCAGTGTGTCCGCTCGTTGCTCCGCTCCAAGCCTTGGCGAGCCGCAGTTGCTGCGCGATGCGGCTGTTGGTGAAGGTGCAGACGATCGCGGTGTCGGCGGGATTCACTATGAGCACGGCGCCCGCGAGCGCGGTGGCGTTGCCGGTGCAGGCGAGCGCCTGTGTATAGTTGGAGCCGTCGCCCGAGGTGAAACTCTCGGCAAGCGTCGCGGCTTCGGCGGCGTAGACGGTGACGGCGGCGTTGGTGTCGGTCTCGTTCGCGCTGTTCGCGACCGAGGCGAGGCTGGCGTTGTTGACGAGGCCGGTGGTTGCGACGGTCACCGCGTTGGTGGTCAAAGCATTGACCCAGGTCTTGCGCACCACGAGCGTCGCCGATTTGCGCGCATTGGTCCAGGTGCAGGTGAGCGAGGTGCCGCTGGGCATGGTGACGGTGCGGCTGAGTCCGCTACCCGAGGTCGTCACGACGGCGTTGTCGCTGTTGCGGCGGCATTCGAGGCTGCTGTTGTAGTTGGCGGCTGCGCCGGTCGTGAAGGCCTCGGTCAAGGTCAGCGTCGATCCCGCCACCGCGATTGCGGTGGCGTTGGTCGTGGTGCCGCCAACGGTCGAGCTGCCCGCCGTGGGGACGAGCCCGCCGCTGATCGACAGGCTGACCGCGTCGTTCGCGATGCCGTTCGTCCACGCCTTGGTCAGCACCACCGGCGAGTCATTGTCGGTGATGGTATAGGTCGCGGCGGTGATCGGGGTGCCGCCGCAACTCGACGTGCTCGACACGGTGTAGCCGGTGCCGCTGTTGAGTGCGATCTGGATCGTCTCGCTGCTCTCGACCGCAGTATCGTCGATGATCGTGATGCCGAGCGGCACCGTCGTGTTCTGGTAGGTCCCGGCCGGGATGGTGACGGTGAAGCTCGCGCCGCCGCCGGGAGTCGTATAGTCGGTGCCGCGCGTCGCGGTGCCGCCGGTGATGCTGACGTTGACGGTGCGCGCCGAGAAGAGCGTGCCGCTGATCCGCAGTGCGGGGATGTTCGCCGATGGGATCGATTCGACCCCCGAACCGGTCGCCGCCGACAGCTCGATAAAGGGGTTGAGGCTGATGCGGATGTCGTCGAGGAAATTGCCGTAGCTGCCGGCGTCGGTTGTGATGAACTGGACGCGCTGGACCCCCGAGGCGCCGGTGTAGGTGGTGGTGCCGGTGTTGACGTTCCACACCTGGTTCGCGGTGGTCGAAGATTGCGTCGCAAGCAGTTGGAGCTGGGTGCCGCTGCTGTTCGCGATCTGAAAACGCGCGGTCTGCGTTGCGGGGCCGCCGGTGCGCGCGCGGTGCGCGAAGGTCCAGCCGATCGACTCGCCATTGACCATGCAGATATTCTGGTAGAGCGCGCCGGGAACATTGGCGTTCATTTCGGCGAACACCGCACCGTCATAGGCGGGGACGCCGTTAAATCCCGAATCCCATAGTTCGACCTCGCCCGAGACCGAGTTCCAGCCAAGCACCTCGCCGTTCGAATAGATTTCGTAATTGGCGGCGCCGGGCCCCTGCGGGTCGTTCGATTCGAACGAGGGGTTGACGATGACGCGCTGCGCCTGCGCGGTGCCGGTGAACGCGAGCGATGCGGCGAGCAGGGCCGGGAGGAGGCGCATCCGGGCCATGGTCAGTTGACCGTCACGGTGAAGGCGATCGCCATCGTCGAGGCCGGCGCCAGCGTCGCGGTGGTGGCCGACACGGTGGTGCCCGCGAAAGATGCGCCATGGGGGTCGCTCTCGTCGGCGCCGGTGGCATTGTCGTCCTCGACCGTCGTCGCGCCGGCGCAGCTGGTGCCGCTGCGCAGCGAGGCGGGGGTGTAGATCATCGTCGCGGGAATCGCGTCGTTGATCGCGATACTCGTCGCGGTGGCGCTGCCATTGTTGGTGACGAGCAAGCAATATCGCATTACCGCGCCCGGGATCGCCTTGGGATTGGTGGTGCCGTTGATCGGGTCGCTGACGACGCTGCTCGTCTTGGCAAAGGCGAGGTTGGTCGTCGGGCGGCAGAAGCTGATGTCGTGGATCGCGATTGCCTGTTGTCCCGGATCGGTCGGTGCGGCGCTGTGGTTGCCGTAGTTGATGACGATCGTGTCGACCGGCGACGCAAAGGTGACGACGACATTGCCATTGGCGCTGGTATCGGCGGCGGTGACGTCGCCATAGGCGCTGTTGCCGATGACATAGTTGCTGACCCCGTTGGTCAGCGTCGGCATCACGGTCGCGCCGTTATAGCTGCCGGTCACGGTCACCCGGTCGGCGAACTGGTTGGCATTATAGTCGATGTCGAACAGCCGGAATTGTGCGCCGGGGACCGCGGTGGGCAAAGTGATCGTGCTGGTGACGCTGCCCGACTGGCTGGTCATGTCGACCAGTTCGAAGATCGAATATTGCGCGGGCGAAAAGCCGCCGGTGACGACATTCTGGCGCGTCGGCGACTGACCGCCGTATGTGGCGTTGTTGAGGAAACTGCCGCCGCTGATCGCGATGTTGAAATTCATCGTGCCGATATTGGCGAGCGCGTAGCTGCCGCTGGTCGTGCCTGCCGACCAGGCGATGCTGTCCCAGTCATGGACCGTGACGCCCGCGGGGCAGATCAACGTCGGCGGCGTGCCGGCGGTGCGGCTGCCCGCTACAGTGAAGCTGGCGCTGGCATAATCATCCTCGCTGGTCACGCCGTTGTTCGGGGTCGAATCGCTGTCGACGACCGAGGAGGCCGTGATCTCGGCGCTGTTGACGATCGTCGCCCCTGATGTGGCATTTACCGTGCCGGTGATCGTCAGCGTGCGTGTCGTGCCCGGCGGAATGCTGCCGACGGTCCAGGCGCCGGTTCCGCTGTTATAGCTGCCGAAGCCCGACGCGCTGGCGAAAATGAAGCCCGCCGGCAAATCGTCCTGTACCGTCACGCCCGTGGCGGTCTGCGGCGAACCGCTCGCATTGGTGACGCCCAATATATAGCTGATCGTGGCGCCATTGGCGGGCGACGCGTTGCTGACGTTCTTGGTCAGCGACAGGTCGGCGTAATTGGCGGGCAGGCTGGTGATATAGAGGTCGGCGCGCGTGAAGCTGCCATTGTCGGCCTGCGGATATTGGTCGCAGATTTCGAGCCGCCAGGTGCCTTGCGCATTCTGGCCGTTGAACGCCGAGAGCACGGCATTGGGAGCGAACTGGTTCTGGTAGGGCGGGGCGCTGGTCGAATGATTGGCGGTGTTGCCGTCGGTGTTGACTGTGCTCGCCGCAGCATCGTCGAGCCGGACGTTGAAATTGTCGCCCGAAATATTGGCGGTATCGCCGTCGACGAGCTGGACGCGCGTACCCGCGGGCGATTGCAGCGTGATCCTGATGTCGCCGCGCCAGCTGTGCGTCGCGAGCACGCCGAGGTCGACGTCGCCGACGAGATAGCTTGTCGACACGGTGAAATTGCGGACGAGCGGGCTGGTGCAGGTCGTGCCGTTGTTGATGTTGCCGCTGGTCGTGTTGCTGTAAGTCGTCGTGGTCTGTGCCCCGGCGGGCAGCGCGACGAGCGCGAACGCGAGCAGCACGAGCGCCGTCAGCGCCCGCACATAAAGCGGTTGCCGGGCCCCACCCCGGCAATTTCGGCCCTGGTCCTGCCGTTGCATGGCGTCGCTATGGGACGCTTGTGGCTAACATCGAGTTAAGGATCGGGAATTTCGGCCGTACTTGTGTCGGATGGGGACAGAAAATGCGGCGAGGAACGATCAGCTGTGCCAATCGCCATGCTGCGCCATCCACAATGCGGTGGCGGCGATGGCGGCGGTTTCGGCGCGCAGGATGCGCGGGCCGAGCGCCATGCGCTTTACTGCGGGGCTGGCGAGGAGCAGTTCGCGCTCGCGCGTGGTGAAGCCGCCCTCGGGACCGGTCAGGATCGCGGCGGGCGCGGGGGCGTCCAACTCGGGCATCGGTACCCCGCCTTCCTCGTCGGCGAAGAGCAGGGCGCGGTCCTGCGGCCAGGTCTTGAGCAGCGCGGGCAGTTTGACCGGCTCGGCGAGTTCGGGGAGCACGGTGCGCCCGCATTGTTCGCACGCCTCGACGATCTGCGCGAGGATGCGTTCCTCCTTCACGCGCTCGACGATCGTGCGTTCGGTGATCACCGGTTGCAGCCGCGCGACGCCGAGTTCGGTCGCCTTTTCGATAATCCAGTCGAGCCGGGCCTTCTTCACCGGGGCGAAGCAGAGCCAGAGATCGGGCACTGCCTCGAGCGGGCGAGTCTGCCGTTCGATGGTGACAGTCAGCGTCCGCTTGGCGGCATCGCCGACGATGCCGAGCCATTCGCCGCTCCGGTTGTCGCAGAGCAGCAGCGGGTCGCCGACCTTGGTGCGCATCACATGGAGCAGATAATGCGCCGACGCGCCGTCGATGACGGTGGACGTCCCGGTTTCGAGCGGGTCTTCGACGAACAGGCGCGGGGTGCTGGCGGGCGGCCAGGCGGGGATAGCAGGCATGATGAAGCGATAGCAGGCCGCGAAAATTTGCACACCCTGCAGCGTGAAGCGACGAATCTGTCTCCTTATGGGTCAGAATCGCACGCCGATGCGAGGGTCCGCAAGCGGCGGTTAGCCATTTGGTAAGCAGTCCCGCCCTAGGTGCAGGATACCAGCCACGCATCTGTTGGGGCGGCGTGCCTGCGAAGAGGGGTTGTGACCATGCGAGGGACCTTGATCCGCGACATCTGGTGCGGCGTCCGCAAACTGCTGCGTGACCAGCGCGGCAACGCGATGATGTTGACCGCGGCGGCTGTCGTGCCCCTCATCGGCATCGTCGGTTCGGCCGTCGACATCGGCCGCGCCTATATGGCCGAACTACGCCTGCAGCAGGCGTGCGACGCCGGGGTGCTCGCGGGCCGCCGCGCGATGAGCGGGGGAACCTACACCACCTACGCCAAGGGCGAAGCGACCAAGATGTTCAACTTCAACTACCCGAGCGGGCAGTATGAGAGCACGAACGTCACCTTCAACTCGGTCGCTCAGGGTACGTCGACCGTGAACGGGACCGCGACCGCCCGGCTTCCCACCGCGCTGATGCAGGTTTTCGGCTTCCACCGCTTCAACATCTCGGTCGCCTGCAGCGCGAAGCTCGAAATTTCGAACGCCGATGTGATGCTCGTCCTCGACGTCACGGGGTCGATGGCGACGACCAATTCGGGCGACTCGGTGAACCGGATCACCGCGCTCAAGAGCGCTACCATGTCCTTCTTCGACACGCTGACGACGGCGGAGGTCGGCGATGGCCGACTGCGCTTCGGCGTGGTGCCGTACAGCTCGACCGCCAATGTCGGTTCGATCCTTTACGCCAAGAACCCGTCATGGCTGTCGGCATCGCTGGTCGATTATCCGTCACGTACCCCGCTCTATCGCACCGAATGGGGCACGGGGACGACGACCACCGGCACGCCGACGAACGGGACCGCGAGCGCCGCGTCGGGAAGCAGCTGGTCAAGCTGGACGAACCAGTCGAGCAGCATCACCCAAACGAACTGCAAGACGCCGACGCAACCCGCGGGATCGACCCCGGCCAAGTCGGGCAGCGCGACATCAAGCCAGACGGGTCAATATGTCGATGGCAGCGGCAACCGCGTGACGACCAATCAGTCGACCCAGGCCTATACCTATCAATCCTATGAATATCGCTGGTCGAGCAATCGCTGCCAGCGGCGCGAGCGCACCTATACCTATGACGAGACGACGCCGTCGACGACGACGCAGCCGCCGGTGCAGGTGTTCGACGACAAATACAGCTATGGCAGCCGCAATTTCGACGTGACCAACGCCAAGACCGGCGGGACCGTCACCTATAACACCGGCGATGGCGGCGCCAACCGCAGCTATAGCTGGGGCGGCTGCGTGATGGAGCGCAAGACCACCGCCTTCGCCGCCAACGCGACCGCTCCGTCGGCCGCGTTCGACATGGATGTCGATTCGGCGCCGACCAGCGACGACGACACCAAATGGAAGCTGCTCATCCCCGAACTCGCCTTTCCGCGGGCGGCGGGACCGGGTAACACCCCGTCCAACACCAATGTGACCGGTTCGGTGACCGTCAACAGCAGCAGCATTTCGGCCGAGACCGGAACCAACGGCAATTACCAGAATTTCTCGCGCTACTGGTCGAACGGCTGGGGCGTGTGCCCGGCGGCTGCGATGAAGCTGACGACGCAGACTGCGGCCAACCGCTCGACCTTCAACACCTATATCAACTCGTTGCAGCCGGTTGGCGGTACCTATCATGACTCGGGCATGGTGTGGGGCATCCGTCTGCTTTCGGCTGACGGCATGTTTGCCGACGAAAATTCGACCGCGCCCAACGGTCGCCCGATCGCGCGGCATATCATCTTCATGACCGACGGCGACATGTCGGCGAACATGGGGAATCTGAGTTTCCAAGGCTATGAATGGATCTCGAAGCGTGTCGGCGGCACCGACGACGCGACGTTGACCGCGCGCCACAACAATCGCTTCCTGCAATTGTGCGAAAAAGCGAAGGCGAAGAACATCACCATATGGGTGGTCAGCTTCGGCCTTGCGCTCAATACGCAGATGACCACCTGCGCGACGGCAGACAAGGCCTATTCGGCGGCCAATGCGACGCAGCTCAACCAGAATTTCCAGTCGATCGCACGTCAGATTTCGAAACTGAGGTTGTCGCAATGATCCATCGTCTCACCGCTCTCCGCCGCCTTCGGCGCGACAATCGCGGCACCGCGATTACCGAATTCGCGCTGATGGCGCCGCTGTTCCTGCTCATCCTCATGGGGATCTTCGATTACTCCTGGCAGATGTATGGGAAACAGGTTCTGGCGGGCGCGGTCGCCAAGGCGGCGCGCGCCGCTACGCTCGAGTCGGCGGCCGGCAGCCAGACCACGCTCGACGCTGCGGTGCGCAAACAGGTCAAGCTGGTGTTCAAGGATGCCAATGTGACCTTCGACCGCAAATCCTACGACAGCTATGACGAGATCGGCGACCCCGAAAACTACACCGACAGCAACAAGAACGGCCGCTACGACAAGGGCGAATGTTTTCAGGACGTCAACGGCAATGGCAGCTGGGACAGCGACCGCGGCAAGACCGGCAACGGCGGTGCCGAGGACGTCGTCGTCTATACCGCGAGCATGAAGATCACCCGCGTCCTGCCCGTGTGGCGGATGCTGGGGCAGCCCCAGGAATCGACGATCCATTCGAGCACGGTGCTGCGCAACCAGCCCTATGCCGCCGCGACCGCAACCAGCACGGTGATTTGCACATGATGCGCCCTCTTATCCGCCGCCCGATCATCGCCGCCCGCAGGCGCGTGGCGCGACTTGCGCGCGACAGCCGCGCGGCCGTGATCGTCGAAATGGCGTTCACGATCCCATTCATGATCCTGATCGGCTTTGCGGGGCTCGAGATCGCCAATCTGACGCTCGCAAACACGCGGATCAGCCAGATTTCGCTGAGCGCCGCGGACAATGCGTCGCGTATCGCCTTCGGCAACAACCTGTCGCTGCCGCGCGTGCGCGAACTCGACATCAACTCGGTGTTCACCGGCGTCGAGGAGCAGGCGGGCGGGCTGAATTTCAAGCAGAACGGCCGGATCATCCTGTCGAGCCTAGAGCGCAACACCAGCGGCGGGCAGTGGATTCACTGGCAGCGCTGCTATGGCGACCTTGTCGCGCCGTCGAGTTATGGCGTGCAGGGTAATGGCGCGACAGGGACATCTTTTGCCGGCATGGGGCCGGCTGGGCGCAAGGTGACGGCGGCGACCGGCACCGCGGTGATGTTCGTCGAAGTCACCTATCGCTACCAGCCCATGCTCTACGGCAAATGGCTCGGCGCAAAAACAATCCGCTCGACCGCGGCGTTCAACATCCGCGAGGCGCGTGACCTTCAAGGGCCGCAGAATGGTGACGGCGTCTATCAGGTGGGAACCAAGTCGAGCTGCACCTGAGGCGCTGCCTCTCGCCGCCGACCGATAATCGTTTATCGCGGGCGCCGCGGCTGCTATCGCGCGGGCGCCGATGACCGCCGCCCCGCCCCCCGCCGCTCCGCCCGACAGCCAGCTTCGCGGCTTCGTCGCGCTGCTTCCCGCCATGGCGCGGCCCTATGCACTGCTTGCGCGCTTCGACCGGCCGATCGGTTGGTGGCTGCTCTATTGGCCCTGCACCTTCGGCCTCGCGCTCGCGGGCGGAGCGTCGAGCCACTGGCCGCTGTTCCTTTGGATGCTGCTCGGCGCGATCGTCATGCGCGGCGCGGGCTGCGTCTATAACGACATCATCGACCGCGACCTCGACCGGCAGGTCACGCGCACTGCTTCGCGCCCGATCGCGAGCGGTGCGGTGTCGCGGCGGGGTGCCTGGGCCTGGACGATCCTGCTGTCGCTCATCGGGCTGCTCGTGTTGCTGCAACTGCCGCTGCGCGCGCAGCTGATCGCGCTGCTCAGCCTGGCGCTGGTCGCGGCCTATCCGTTCATGAAGCGCATCACCTGGTGGCCGCAGGCATGGCTAGGCCTGGTGTTCAGCTGGGGCGCGCTCGTCGGCTGGGCCGCCGTCGGCTGGGCCGCCGTCGGCCCGCCGCCCACCAATGCGCTGCCTCTGCTCTATGCGGGCTGCATCGCTTGGGTGATCGGCTACGACACCATTTATGCGCTGCAGGATATCGAGGACGATGCGCTGGTCGGGGTAAAGTCGAGCGCGCGCGCGATGGGCCGGCATGTGAAGACCGGCGTCGCGCTCTGTTACGGCGTTGCGCTTGCGGGCTGGGCGGGGGCGCTGTGGAGCGTGCGGCCCGACCCGCTGGTGTTCGTCGCGCTGGTGCCCGCCGCGCTGCACCTTGCCGGGCAGGTGGTGACGCTCGATCCCGACGACGGCGCCGACGCGCTCGCGAAGTTCCGCAGCAACCGCTTCGCGGGGCTGCTGGTGTTCGCGGCGATGCTGGTGGTGGGCAACGCCCCCTAAATCGGCGGGCGCGCCTATTCGGCGGCGAGCAGTTCCTCGGCGCCGCCGAGGTCGACCGAAACGAGGCGGCTGACGCCCCGTTCGACCATCGTCACGCCATAGAGGCGGTGCATGCGCGCCATCGTCACCGCATTGTGCGACACGATCAGGTAGCGTGTGTTGGTCTCGCGCGTCATGCGGTCGAGCAGATCGCAGAAACGCTCGATATTGGCGTCGTCGAGCGGCGCGTCGACCTCGTCGAGAACGCAGATCGGCGCCGGATTGGTGAGGAAGAGGCCGAAGATCAGCGCGACGGCTGTGAGCGCCTGTTCGCCGCCCGAGAGCAGGGTGAGCGTGCCGAGCCGCTTGCCGGGGGGCTGCGCCATGATCTCAAGGCCCGCTTCGAGCGGATCGTCCGAATCGACGAGCTCGAGATGCGCCTGGCCGCCGTTGAACAGCGTCGTGAAGAGCCGTTGGAAATGTCCGTTGACGGTCTCGAACGCCGCGAGCAGGCGGACCCGGCCCTCGCGATTGAGGTTCCCGATCGACCCGCGCAGGCGGTTCACCGCCTGCGTCAGTTCCTCGATTTCGGCGGCGCTTTTTTCGCGTTCGGTGTCGAGTTCGGCGAGTTCGTCGGCGGCGACGAGGTTGACCGGGCCGAGGCGTTCGCGGTCGGCGATCAGCCGGTCGTGCTGCGCCGATTCGGCATTGGCGTCGCCGACGCTCGCGCTTTCGAAGCCGGCCTTTTGCGGCAGCAGCGGCGGCGGGCATTCGAAGCGCTCGCCCGACAGGCGGCCCATTTCGATGCGGCGGAGCTCGGCATTTTCGGAGCGCGCGGTCGCCCCGGCGCGCGTCTCGCGCGCGGTGGCGAGGGTTTCGCGGATCAAGCCGAGGGCGGCCTCGGCCTCACGCAGCGCTGCCTCGGCGGCGCGCTCCTGCGCTTCGGCGGCGGCGACTTGTTCGCGCAGGCTGGCCTGTCTTGTTTCGGCTTCGGCGCGCTGCACGGCGAGCTTTTCGGGGAGGTCGGCGAGCTTTTCGGCCTCTGCGGCGAGCGCTTCGGCGCGCTTGTCCATCTCGGTAACGCGGCGCGCGGCCTCGCCGGCGCGCGCCTTCCAGCTCTTGATCTCGGCGGCGACCACCGCTTGGCGTTCGCTGAGCGCAGCGAAGGCGCGCTCGTGCGCGGCCTGTGCATCGCGCGCCGACGCCGCGTCGCTGCGCGCGCGGTCGGCGGTGGCCTCCTGCGCGTCGAGCGCGGCGCGCGCGATGCTGTCGTCGGGCAGCACCGCGAGCGCGGCTTCGCGGTCGGTGAGTTCCTTATGGGCTTCGGCGGTCGCGGCGGCGAGTTCGGCGCGGCGGCGGTCGAACAGGCTCGCGGCATCCTTGTGGCGGTCGAGTGCGGCCTGCGCTTGAT
>NZ_LYVN01000049.1 GCF_001990265.1 Sphingopyxis sp. KK2 | reverse complement strand
ATGCAAGGGCGGGGGGCGTCAGAGGATGAAGTCGCCCGGACCCAAGGGGGCGGCGCCGAGCATGTTCACGTCGATGTAGAAGTCCGCCACGCCGTCGCCATTGAGGTCGCCACTCAGGCTGTAGACCGACCCCGACTGGCCGCCTTCGCTCCAGCTTCCCGTCATCTGGTAGCGCAGTTGTCCTGCCACGCCGGTGAAGGCGCCGGTGCCGAGGAAGCTGAACGCGTTGTCGCTTCCGCCGGTCACCGCGTCGACCAGGCTGAGATCGATGATGTCGGCGTCGGCGGTCGAGAAGTAGATGCGGTCGATCTGCGTCGTGCTGACGCTGGTCTGGATGATCTGGTAACGATCGGCGCCAGCGCCGCCGTTCATGATGTCGGTTCCCGGCCCGCCGTTGAGCGCGTCATTGCCGTTGCCGCCGATCAGCATGTCGTTGCCGCCCCCGCCGTTGAGCGTATCGTTTCCATCGCCGCCGTTCAGCGTGTCGTCGCCGGCGGATCCGATCAGCGAATTATTGCTGCTGTTGCCGGTGATGATGTTTGCCAGATTGTTGCCGGTGCCGGTAACCGCAGTGCCGGTCAGTTCCAGATTTTCGACATTGGCCGCCAATGTATGGTTGATCGACGACGCGACAGTGTCGGTCCCGCCGCTCGCGGCTTCGATCACCGCGTCGCTGCTATCATCGACGATATAGCGGTCGTCGCCGATGCCGCCCGTCATCGTGTCGGCGCCCGTTCCGCCGTCGAGCGTGTCGTTGCCGTCGTTGCCGTTCAGCGTGTCATTGCCGGCTGCACCAAACAGCGAATTATTGCCGCTATTGCCGGTGATGATGTTCGCCAGCGTATTGCCGGTACCCGAGGCTGCGGTGCCGATCAGTTCCAGATTTTCGACATTGGCGCCCAGCGTATAGTTGATCGAGGCCCTGACGGTGTCGGTTCCGTTGCTCGCGTCCTCGTTCACCGTGTCGCCGATATCTTCGACCACATAGGTGTCGTTACCCGTTCCGCCATGCATATTGTCCACGCCGCTGCCGCCGACCAGAAGGTCGTTGCCGTCGCCGCCATAGAGCGAGTCGTTGCCGGTTTCGCCATAGAGGGTGTCATTGTCCGCATCGCCGTAGAGCGTGTCGCTCCCGCCCCCTGCGAACAGCGTGTCGTTCCCGGTTCCGCCGTAAAGGATGTTGCTTCCGGTCCCCGTTGCCAGAATGTCGTCGCCCGCGCGTCCCGCCAAGGTCGTGTTTGACCCATCGAAACTTGTATCGAGCGTGTCGCCGAACTGCGTGCCGTAGACCCACCAGATGTCCTCGATGCCGTTAATCGAAGTGCCGAGGATGGTCGCGGATCCCGTCGTCAGCAGGGAGGTGAAATTGATCGACACACCGCTGGCGTAAAGTCCAAGGTCGAGGCCTACCCCGTCGGTGCCCAGCCCGCCGTCGATGTAGTCGCCCAGTCCGCCGACCAACAGATCATTGCCCGATCCTCCGATCATCTCGTCATAATAGATGTCGTTGACCACCGTGGACATGCGATAGAGATCACCCTCCAGGGTGTCGTGGCCGTTGCCGCCATTCAGTGTATCGCTGCCGCCTAGGCCGTTGAGTGCGGAGTTATAGCCCGCCAGCGAACCCGTGCTTATTACGTCGCCATATTGGGAACCCGTCGCCCACCAGAGCTGTTCGAAATTGCTGTAGGTAGCGCCGGCGAGGGTCATGGTGCCGCTGGACCACATCGGCGCGAAATTGACGACCACGCCGGCAGTGGCATGGTCGAGGCGCAGGATTAATGCGTCGAAACCCGATCCGCCATTGGCATTGTCCTGAAATCCGGCATAGATAAAGTCGTTGCCACCCTCGCCATAAAGATTGTCGATCGAGGTGTCGGGGTTCTGGCCGTCGTTGTCGAGGATGTAGTCGTCTCCGTCGCCGCCAAATAGCCAATCGCCTCCCCCATGGCCTAGGGTATCGTCGGCGGCCGAGCTGCCATAGATCGTGTCACTACCGGCGGTTCCGTTGTAAACGGGCATTGGATGGCGTCCTCTCTGTCGCTGTATGGCCGGGGTCGACCCGCGTCATTGGGCGTAACGGAACGCAGAGCGCTACGCATCGGGAATCAGTTCTATTTTGGTTGAGTTCCGGAAGGAGCGTATGCCGCGCCGCTACGCAGACGCGCTGACGCGAAAAAGGGCGGCCCGTTTCCGGACCGCCCTTTTGGTTCCTGCGATGAACCGCCGGATCAGCGCGAATAGAATTCGACGACCAGGTTCGGTTCCATCTTCACCGGATAGGGGACTTCGTCGAGCGTGGGGACGCGGACATAGGTCGCCTTGGTGCCGTCGATGGCGAGATATTCGGGCAGGTCGCGCTCGGGCAGGCTCTGCGCTTCGGCGACCAGCGCCATTTCCTGTGCCTTCTTGCCGAGGGTGATTTCGTCACCCGGCTTCACCAGGCGGCTCGCGATGTTGCACTTCACGCCGTTGACATAGACGTGGCCGTGGCTGACGAGCTGGCGGGCCGAGAAGATCGTCGGGGTGAACTTGGCGCGATAGACGACCGCGTCGAGGCGGCGCTCGAGCAGGCCGATCAAGTTCTGGCCGGTGTCGCCCTTCATGCGGCTGGCTTCGAAATAGTTCTTCTTGAACTGCTTCTCGGTGATGTCGCCGTAATAGCCCTTCAGCTTCTGCTTGGCGCGCAGCTGGATGCCGAAGTCCGACACCTTGCCCTTGCGGCGCTGGCCGTGCTGGCCGGGGCCATATTCGCGGCGGTTGACCGGGCTCTTCGGGCGACCCCAGATGTTCTCGCCCATCCGGCGGTCGAGTTTATACTTGGCGCTCTGGCGCTTCGACATTGTTGTCTCCAATATGCTGTGTGCCGAAGGATTTCGGCGGGTTCCCGGGTCGCACCATAGGAGCATTGTCCTATGCGACCGCCGCTTCACCGGGGTGCGGGGTCCATTGCGAAGGCGCGCGGTTAGACGGGGCGGGGCGGAAAGTCAAGCGCTGCGGCCCGCTGCGGATGCCTGTCTCGACAGGCGGAAAAAAGCCGCTAAAGCCAGCGCGCATGACCGCTGCCAAATCTCCCGAACAATGCGAAACGATGATCGACGTCCGGGCCGGGGTCGACGAAGTCGACCGCGAACTCGTCGCGCTGCTCGTGCGCCGCTTCGGCTATATGGACGCCGCGGCGCGCATCAAGACCGACCGCAATGTCGTCCGCGACGAGGCGCGCAAGGCGCAGGTGCTCGACAATGTCGCGCGCGAGGCTGCGGCGGTCGGACTCGAGCCCGATCGCTTGCGCGCGGTGTGGAATGAACTGGTCGAACAGTCGATCGCTTATGAGATGGTCCGCTGGGACCGGCTGCGCGCCGATCCCGCCTGACGCATCGGAGCGACCGCTCAGTTGGTGCTGTTGCCCGCCGGCTTTTCGGCGGCGGCCTCGACCGTCCCGGTTTCGACCGTGGGAGCCTTTACCGTGCGGCACACCTTCTTGGGTACGCTGCTGCCGGTCGATTCGATCCGTTCGCAGACCTTTTTGGGCTTGGCCGGCTTCGCGGTCTGTTCGGTGGCGGGGCGATCGGCCGTATCGGCGGTCCCCGCGGCCGCGAGGGCGAGGGAGAGCAATATCGTCATCATCGGAAATCAAGCTCCTGAAAAAGCGGCCGACCGAACCTCTCCATATGCCGGCCAATTCCCGAGCCGATCCTATGGCGATATCATGTTGAGCGGACTTGCCGCTGTCCAGCCAAAGTAGACCGCGCGGGCGAACGAATGTTCGCGCCGCGCGATTGGTATTTTCTACGGTTATCCGCGGGTAAGGCGCGTGTTCAGTTGACCGCGCCGTTGCCGGACATGGTCTTGTAACCCTGATCGACCAGATCGAGCGACTGGGCGCCATCGCGCGCGATATTGTCCCACTGCTCCTGCGTCTTGCAGACGCGCTTGCCAAGATTGCTGCCGGTCATCTTGGTCGTCTTGCAGATCTTCTTCGGCTTTTCGGGCTTCGCCGGCTGGGTCGTCGTGGCGCCGTCGGCGGGCGGGTTTTCGGCTGCCGCTGCGGCGAGGGCGAGCGACAGGAGGATGCTCATCATGGGAAAGTAACTCCAGAAACGATTTGGCGCTGCTTACCGGTTTTTCGGCTTGCGGCCAAGAGCCGTTATGATGCCGTGCATCATCCTGATATCATTGTACGACCAGCCCGTCTTGGTCAGCGTGGTGCGCAGCGTGCGGAGCGTCGCAGCCCGCCGATTCTCCGGGAAAAAATAGCCCGCGGAGTCGAGGTCGCGGACAAAATGCTGGATCAGTTCCTCGAACTCGGCATGCTCGGCGGTCGGCGCGAGTTCGGCGACGGGCGGCTGGGCGAGCGCCTCGCCCTTCGACCATTCATAGGCGAGCAGGATCACCGCCTGCGCAAGGTTGAGCGAGCCGAATTCGGGATTGATCGGCACGGTGACGATGCTGTGCGCCAGCGCGACGTCGTCGGTCTCGAGCCCCGAGCGTTCGGCGCCAAAGACGAAGGCCGAGCGTCCGGCGGTTGCGCGCACCTGCTGCGCCGCGGCCTCGGGCGTCAGCACCGGCTTGGTCACCCCGCGTTTGCGCACCGTCGTCGCATAAATGTGGGTGCAGTCGGCGGTCGCAGCGGCGAGATTGTCGAAGACCTCCGCGTTCGCCAGCACGATGTCGGCGCCCGATGCGGCGGGGCCGGCATCGGGGTTCGGCCAGCCGTCGCGCGGACTCACCAGCCGCAGCTCGGTCAGCCCGAAATTGAGCATCGCGCGCGCCGCCTTGCCGATATTCTCGCCGAGTTGCGGGCGGACGAGGACGATGACGGGCGGCGGGGCGTTGGAGGCGGTCGTCTCGCTCACCCCTTTTGTGCCGCCTCGTTGATCGTCGAGGCGAATTCCTCGAAATCCTTCGCCTCGGTGAATTCACGATAGACGCTGGCGAAGCGGATATAGGCGACGCTGTCGAAGCCCTTGAGCGCTTCCATCACCATGCCGCCGATCTGCGACGCCTTGACCTCATTGTCGCCGGAGGTTTCGAGCTGGCGCTGGATGCCCGACACGAGACGCTCGATGCGCGCGGCGTCGATCGGGCGCTTGCGGCACGCGATCTGGACGCTGCGCATCAATTTCTCGCGATCGAAAGGCTCGCGCCCGCCATCGGCCTTGAGCACCGCGACCTCGCGCAGCTGGATCCGTTCGAAGGTGGTGAAGCGCGCGCCGCAATCCTCGCACTGGCGCCGGCGACGGATCGCCGCGCCGTCCTCGGTCGGACGGCTGTCCTTCACCTGACTGTCTTCATGGCCGCAATAGGGACAACGCATGGGTCAGCGTTTCACCCGCATCAGGAGCGCGATCGCCGCGCCGATGAACAGGCCCGCGGGCCAGCTGATCGCGTCGAGCACCAGCCCGACCGCGGCGCCGATGCCGCCGCCGATCAGCACCGGCCGCGTCGACGGATGCGCCATGCCCTGCTTGCCCATCGCCTTGATCTCTTCGATCGTCAGCTCGGCAAGCGTCGGTTCCTCGGGGTGCTGGCGCGCCATCGGATCAGCCCTGATAGATGGGGAAGCGTTCGCACAGCGCGCGGACGCGCTTGCGGACATCGGCTTCGACATCGGCGTCGCCATGCTCGCCCTTGTCACGCAGTGCCTCGAGCACGTCGGCGACCATGTCGCCGATCGCCTCGAATTCGGCGATGCCGAAACCGCGCGTGGTGCCGGCGGGCGAACCGACGCGGATGCCGCTGGTCTTGACCGGCGGCAGCGGGTCGAAGGGGACGCCATTCTTGTTGCAGGTGATCGCCGAGCGCTCGAGCGCCTCGTCGGCGTCGCGGCCGGTGATGCCGAGCGGACGCAGGTCGATCAGCGCGAGATGCGTATCGGTGCCGCCCGCGACCACATCGGCACCGCGCGCCTTCAGCCGGTTCGCGAGCGCCTGTGCGTTGGCGATCGTCGCCTTGGCATAATCCTTGAACTCGGGGCGCAGCGCTTCGCCGAACGCCACCGCCTTGGCCGCGATGACGTGCATCAGCGGGCCGCCCTGCAGCCCGGGGAAGACCGCCGAATTGATGCGCTTGGCGATCGCTTCGTCGTTGGTCAGGATCATGCCGCCGCGCGGGCCGCGCAGCGTCTTGTGCGTCGTCGTGGTGACGACATGCGCATGTTCCATCGGCGAGGGGTGTGCGCCGCCGGCAACGAGGCCCGCGAAATGCGCCATGTCGACCATCAGCAGCGCGCCGACATCATCGGCGATGGCGCGGAAGCGCGCGAAATCGAGCGTGCGCGGATAGGCCGATCCGCCCGCGATGATGAGGGCGGGGCGATGCTCCTTCGCCAGCGCCTCGACCTGGTCGAAATCGACGAGATGGTCGTCGGGGCGCACGCCATATTGCACCGCGTTGAACCATTTGCCCGACATGGCGGGCGGGGCACCATGGGTCAGGTGGCCGCCGGCGTCGAGGCTCATGCCGAGGATGGTCGCGCCGGGTTTGGTCAGCGCGAGCATCACCGCGCCGTTCGCCTGCGCGCCCGAGTGCGGCTGGACGTTCGCGAAATTGCAGTCGAACAGCTTCTTGGCGCGGTCGATCGCCAGCGTCTCGACCTCGTCCGACGGCGCGCAGCCCTGATAATAGCGGCGGCCCGGATAGCCTTCGGCATATTTATTGGTGAAGACCGATCCCTGCGCTTCGAGCACCGCCTTCGAGACGATATTCTCGGAGGCGATCAGTTCGATCTGATATTGCTCGCGCTCCATCTCATGCTTCATCGCCGCCGCGACCGCGGGGTCGGTGGTGCCGACGCCGTCGGTGAAATAGCCGGCCGATTTGATGGGCTTGTCGAGCGTGTGGGTGGTCATCGGCTGGTCTCCAGTTGGGCCAAATTGAAGGGAGGCTTGGATAGCTTGTCGACGCGGCGCGCGTGGCGGTCGCCGGCGAAGTCGGTGGTCAGGAAGGCAGTGAGGCACGCCTTGGCCATGTCGATGCCGGTCAGCCGCGCGCCCATCGCGATGACATTCGCGTCATTATGCTGGCGCGACAGGCTCGCCGACAGCGGTTCGCTGACGAGCGCACAGCGGCAGCCGGGGTTGCGGTTGACCGAGATCGAGATGCCGATCCCCGACCCGCAGAGCGCGACGCCCTTTTCGGCGCGGCCGCTCGCGACGGCGTCGGCGAGGCGATAGCCATAATCGGGATAATCGACGCTGTCGGGGCCGTTGGTGCCAAGGTCTTCGACCTCATGGCCCTGCTCGCGCAGCCAATCCGCGAGCGATGCTTTGAGCTCATAGGCGGCATGATCGGAGGCAATGGCGATGCGCATGATGCGGCTCCCGCAGGGCTGGAGGGAATCGATGAGCGGCCTTTAGGCGAAGGCGCGCGGATTGGCCATAAGCGAGGTGGCAAATTTGTGACGCAGCCGATAAGGCCGCTCCATGTTCGAAATCTTGATATCGGTGCTGATGCTGGCGGGGATCGTCCTGATCGGTGGAGCGGTGGTCGTATTCCGGGGCGGCGACCGCCGCCGCGCCTTGCTGATGGTGATTGCGGCACTGGTGATGTTCGCCAATGTCACGATCTGGACGCTTCCGAGCCCGGAGCAGGCGACGACGACCAAAGGCGCCGAATGAGCGACGACTGCGTCCACCGCGAGGTCGGGCGCTATTGCCCCGATTGCGGCAAGGATTTGCGGCCCGAACCGATCACGCGCCAGACAGTCGTCCACGAACTGGTCGAGAATTGGTGGGAAAAGGGCGTTCTGCACACGCTGGTCGGACTGGTCGTGCGGCCCGGTATCCTGATCCGCCGCTATATCGAGAGCGACCGCGACATATTGGTCAAGGTGGTCCCCTATATCGCAGTAGCCCTGACGCTGAATATCGCGCTGCGCGCGCGTTTCCTGCCGGGAAGCATGACGACCGAGCTGTCGGTAATCGAAACGCTCCAGAAAGAGCCGCTGGTCATGCCGCTGCTGTCGGCGCTGATTTCGGCGCTGGTGCTGAACTTCATCTTTTATCGTGGCGCGTCGGCCGGCCTTTTCGGCACGATGGTAATGCGGCTCTACGTCCTCGCGCAGGCGGTCCTTCTCGGGCTTTTCGCCGACCTCGCGATGGAGATTTTCTTCGCCGACCGCAGCGTCGCGCGCAATCTCGCGCGCCTTGCGGTCGGGCTCGGCTTCACCATCTTCGCGGTGCGCCAATTCTACGCGGGCGAGGGGCGCGGCGGGTGGATTCGCGCGACCGCCGCCGTCCTGTGCGGCGAAATCGCGCTGATCCTGCTCGTCTATATGCCCGCCGCGATGATCCAGAATGCGGGGCTGCTCGACTGATCCGTCAGCGGATCGGCGAATCGGGTGCGAGCCGCATATCCAGATAGTTATCGAGCGACTTCATCAGCTGGTCGAGCTCATGCTCGAAGAAATGGTTCGCGCGCGGGATCTCGTCGTGATGGATGGTGATGCCCTTTTGGGTGCGCAGTTTGTCGACCAGTTTCTGCACGGCCGAGGGGGGCACGATCTCGTCCTGCCCGCCCGCGACGATGATGCCCGACGAGGGGCAAGGGGCGAGGAAGCTGAAGTCGTACATGTTCGCCGGCGGCGCGACCGACAGGAAGCCGCGGATTTCGGGGCGGCGCATCAACAGCTGCATGCCGATCCAGGCGCCGAAGCTGAAGCCGGCGATCCAGGTGGTCTGCGCCTCGGGATGGATCGACTGCACCCAGTCGAGCGCCGAGGCGGCGTCGCTGAGTTCGCCGATGCCGTTATCGAACGTGCCCTGGCTGCGGCCGACGCCGCGGAAGTTGAAGCGCAGCACCGCGAAACCGCGCGCGACGAAGCTTTTGTACATCGCCTGCGTGATGCGGTCGTTCATCGTCCCGCCGCCCTGCGGGTGCGGGTGCAGGATCAACGCGACGGGCGCGCGCGGGCGCGGCGGCGGCGAGAAACGGCCTTCGATACGGCCTTCGGGGCCGGGGAAAATCACGTCGGGCATGGGCGCACCTTTATGTTTCTGGGGCTTGCCACCGATTCGCCGGACGGCGGGGTGGCGGAGCGAAGATGGCGCCTATATAGAAAATAGGTCTCAACATGCAACTTTTGCGAATCGTTCGCAACAAGGACATTTTCGGCGAATGATTTACCTCGATTATCAGGCCACGACGCCGCTCGCTCCCGAGGCGCGCGAGGCGATATTGCGCTGGCTGGCGGGGGCCGAAGGAGACGGCTTCGCTAACCCGTCGAGCACGCACAAGGCCGGCCGCGCCGCCGCCGCCGCGGTCGAGGTCGCGCGCGATCAGGTCGCGGCGCTGCTGCCGCAGGGCGGGCGGGTATTCTTCACCTCGGGCGCGACCGAGGCGCTCAACTGGGCGCTGCTGCGCGGCGCCGAGGCGATGCCCGGCGGCGTTGCGGGGCTGAGCATCGAGCATGCCGCGTCGCTGCAATGCCTCGAAAGATTGAGCGCGGCCATCCTGCCGGTCGATAGTGCGGGGCTTGCGCTGGCACCCGACACCGAGCTGATTCCCGAAAACGGCATTGTTGCGACGATGCTGGTGAACAACGAGGTCGGCACGATCCAGCCGGTCGCCGATTTCGCCGCCGCTGCGCATGCCAAGAACAGCCTGCTGCTCTGCGACGCGGTGCAGGGCTATGGCCGCGTCGCGATCCCCGACGGTCCCGATATGATCGCGATTTCGGCGCACAAGATCCACGGGCCGAAGGGCATCGGTGCCTTGTGGGTCAGGGACGGCGTCGACCTGCCGCCGCTGATGTTCGGCGGTGCGCAGGAACAGGGGATGCGCTCGGGCACCGTCTCGCCCGCGCTCTGCGCCGGTTTCGGTGCCGCCGCCGCGCTGGCGGCCGAGCGCTTCGACGAAGACGCCGCACATGTCGAGCGCCTCTGGTCGCTTGCGCTCGACATGCTCCCCGAATGGACGATCAACGGCTCGGCCGAGCATCGCTATCATGGCAACCTCAACATCCGGCGCGAGGGCGTCAACGGGCTGCGGCTGATGTCCGATGCGCGCAATGTCGCCTTCTCGCTCGGCAGCGCGTGCGGCAGCGGCTCGGGCAAGGTCAGCCATGTGCTGCGCGCGATGGGGGTGAGCGAGGCCGACGCCCGCGCCTCGATCCGCCTCGGCTGGGGCCGTTACACGAGCGAAGCCGAGTTGCGCGAAGGCTTGCAAGCGATCAAGGATGCCGCACGCCTTCAGGGAGTGAATTGAGTGCGCGTCACCTTCATCCACGCCGACGGCAAGGAGCGCACCGAGGCCGAGGCCGAACCGGGCAGCATCCTGCTCGACGTCGCGCAGGCGCATCTGATGCCGCTCGAGGGGACGTGCGAGGGGCAGATGGCCTGCTCGACCTGCCATGTCATCATCGACAAGGCGGATTTCGACCGGTTGCCTGAAGCGAGCGAGATGGAGGAGGATATGCTCGACCTTGCCGCCGGCGCACGTCGCACCAGCCGCCTGTCATGCCAGATCCTGCTCACGCCCGACCTCGACGGTCTGACCGTCCATATTCCCGCCGAAAGCCGCAACATGCAGGGGCCGCGCTGATGCGCGCGCTGCTCGTCGCCGCGCTGCTGCTGACGGCCGCCTGCTCGGCGGTTCCGCCCGAACCCGGCGGCGATACCTTTGCCTTCGGGGACAATATCCGCGATATCGAGAAACGCAGTGGCGGACGCCTTGGCATCGCGGTGGTCAAGGACGATGGCCAGCTGCTGTTCGGCAGCAACGCCAACGACCGTTTCGCCATGTGCTCGACCTTCAAATTGCTGCTCGCGGGGCAGGTGCTGCGCGGTGCCACCGACGGCGGGCCGTCGCTCCGTACCCCGCTGCCCCTCACCAAGGCCGATATCGTCCCGCACTCGCCCTATAGCGAGGCCAATCTGGCGCTCGGCGAACTGCGCCTCGGCCTCGCTGCCGAGCAGATCGTCACCGTCAGCGACAACGCCGCCGCCAACCTGATCCTGAAGGCGACCGGCGGCCCCGAGGCCTTCACCCGCCGGATGCGCGACATGGGCGACGCCGTCACCCGCCTCGACCGCTACGAGATCGAACTCAACGAAAACGCCGTCGGCGATCCGCGCGACACCACCACGCCGCAGGCGATGGCGAAAAGCGCCGCCCGGCTCGTTTATGGCGACCATCTCGACCCCAGCTATCGCAAGTCTCTGCGCGAATGGATGGTCGCGAGCAAGACCGGGCTGGCACGCATCCGCGCCGGACTGCCGGCGGGTTGGCTGTCGGGCGACAAGACCGGGAGCTGCGGCAACGCCTATAACGACGTTGCCTTCGTCGAGGCGCCGGACGGGGGCAAATATGTGATCGCGGTCTATCTCGACCGGCCGGTGGTCGAGGGCGAGGCCGCCAATGCGGTGATCGCCGACGTCACCCGCGCGGTGGTGGAGGATTTGTCGAAGCTTTAGGCAGGGGAGGGGGCGATGCGGTTCTGGACGGGATTGTTTCTGGCGCTATTGCTTGCGTCCTGCGATCGCCCCGACGCTCTCGGCTTCGCCGCACAATCGCCCGATCCGGTCAAGCATGGCGAGCGGGTGTCGCGCCTCCTCGGCTGTTCGGGCTGTCACGGCGCCGATCTCGCGGGCAAGGAATGGAGCGAGCCCGAGTTCGCCACCGTCTGGACCGCCAATCTGACGGTCGCGGCCGTAGAGTTCGACGATGCGCAGTTGAAGGCGATGATCGTCGGCGGCAAGAAACCCGACGGCACCCCGCTCTGGGACATGCCCTCGCACCTGTTCACCCGATTGTCCGATGCCGACATGGCGGCGGTGATCGCCTTCATCCGCAGCAAGCCCAGGACGGGCGCGGCGCATCCGGCGCCGGTTTTCGGCCCCGCCGCGAAAAAGGAAATGGCCGAAGGCCTCTATGTCTCCTCGGCGGTGCTGGTCGACCGGCACGGCAAGGCATGGCCCCCCGACGCCGGCCCCGAACATGCGCTCGCGCGCTACATGGTCCGCGCCACCTGCGCCGAGTGTCACGAGATGAATTTGCGCGGCGGTACTCCCTATCCGGGCGCCGACCCGCGCCCCGATCTGCGCATCGCGGCCTCCTATGACCTCAAGGATTTCCAGCGCCTGCTCCACACCGGCATCGCGCCGGGCGAGCGCAAGCTCGGCCTGATGGGCGAGATGGCGCGCGGGCGCTATGCGGTGTTCAGCGACGCCGAAATGGCGGCGATCCACGCCTATCTGAAGGCCGTTGCCGAGCGCGATCCCTGACCGCTTGATTTTCGCCGCCGCCGCCGCCATATGCGCCCCGGGAGTCGGGCGGACGTGGTCTTCGCCAACCCGGTCAGGTCCGGAAGGAAGCAGCCGCAACGAATTCGCCGCGGGTCGTTCCGGCTCCCACCTCAATGCATCGTCAGTCCAGTGATACGCCGAGCCGTTCGGCCTCGGCGGCATAGATGCGCGCAACAGCCTCGGTGAACGCCATAGTGCGCTGCGGCACACCCTCCATTTCCGCGAACATGGCATTGTATGCGTTGCACGCGCCAAGCTGGTCGCCTGTCTCATAACCTTTCATTATGGCGGTCAGATGGGTCATCACGTCCCCCATCGATTTCATGTAAAAAGACCAGCCGTCCTTTAGATCTGGGTGGCTAAACAGCGATGCGGCAAATTCCGCTTTGCGCTTTTGGGTCCACACACCAGCGTCGATCATGCGCTGGGCATGCCAGTCGGCGACCTGCTCGAAATAACGATTCACGTCGTTCGCCGCTGAAAGCCATGGGCTTGGATTCTCAAGGGATTTTCCGAGATCGGCCTCAATCTCATCCAGCGAGCGCTTGCAATCGAGTTGCAGGGGCGCGCCAGTCGGGACCATGGCGGGAGGTTGCGGGCGTTCGGTCCGGGCGGTCGGCACCTGCGCCTGGGCGGCAATCGGGACAGCCGCCAACATTAAGGGGGTAGCCCATCGGAACCAAATGCCCATAAAGCCCTCCTGCACGCCTGCTTCGCGCCGGGCTAACGCGCGAACGCGCTATGGGCAATGCGGCATTTTCGTCTATGCCTCACCCCGTGAACGACGAATCCGATTCCCTTCCCGACGACAATACTCCGATGCTGGGTATGGACCTGCCGGAAGTGCCGTCGCCGGCCGCATCTTCCGGTCCCTACCGCGTCCTCGCGCGCAAATATCGCCCGCAGACTTTCGCCGAGCTGATCGGGCAGGATGCGATGGTGCGCACGCTCGGCAATGCGATCGCGCGCGACCGGCTCGCGCATGCCTTCCTGATGACCGGGGTGCGCGGGGTCGGCAAGACCTCGACCGCGCGCCTGATCGCGAAGGCCTTGAACTGCATTGGCCCCGACGGGCAGGGCGGGCCGACGATCGACCCCTGCGGCATCTGCGAACCGTGCCGCGCGATCACCGAGGGGCGCCATATCGACGTGATCGAGATGGACGCCGCGTCGAACACCGGCGTCGACGATGTGCGCGAGATCATCGAGGCGGTGCGCTACGCCGCCGTCTCGGCGCGCTACAAGATCTACATCATCGACGAAGTGCATATGTTGTCGCGTAACGCCTTCAACGCGCTTCTAAAAACGCTCGAAGAGCCGCCGCCGCACGTCAAATTCCTGTTCGCGACGACCGAGGTGAACAAGGTGCCGGTGACGGTGCTGTCGCGCTGCCAGCGCTTCGACCTCCGCCGCATTACCCCCGACATGCTCTTCGCGCATTTCAGCGCGATCCTGCAAAAGGAAGGCGTCGAGGCCGAGGCGCCGGCGATCTGGCTGATCGCCAATGCCGCCGAAGGGTCGGTGCGCGACGGCCTGTCGATCCTCGACCAGGCGATCGCGCACGCCGATCTGGACGGCGGCGGCATGATCGGTGCCGCACAGGTGCGCGTGATGCTCGGCCTGTCGGACCGCTCGTCGATCGCCAACCTGATGGCGACGATTTTGGAAGGCGACGCGGGCGGCGCGATCGACCTCGCGCGCAGCCAATATGCGCTCGGGATCGAGCCCGTCGCGATGGTGCGCGGGCTGATGGACCTGACCCACGCGATCACGCTCGCCAAGGTGTCGCGTCACGAGGATCCGGCGCTCGCCGAAGCCGATCGCGCCCGCATCGTCGATTGGGCACAAAAGCTGGGCTTCGCGCCGCTCAACCGGCTGTGGCAATTGCTGCTCAAGGGCCATGACGAGGTGTTGCGCGCGAACAACCCGCTCGAACATCTCGAAATGCTGCTGCTGCGCGTGATCTATGCCGCGGCGATGCCCGACCCGGGCGAGCTTGCGAAGATCCTCGAAACCGGGAATTTCCCGACCGCGCCGCTGCCCGCGCCATCGGAGCCCGTGCAGGACGCGACCGCCAGCGCGCCCGAACCCGTCGCGGCCGAACCCGAAGCCCCGGCATCGGCGCTCACCGTCGCGCAAATCTATCAGCTGCTCGAAAGCACCGGCAACCACCGGCTCGCGGTGGCGGTCCACGATCATCTTCGCATTATCACGCTCGAACCGGGGCTGCTGGTCTTTGCGCCGGGGCCGGGGATCGACGCCAATTTCGCGCGCGACCTCGGCGAAGCGCTGCTCAATGCCACCGGCAGCCGCTGGCAGGTGCGCGGCGAGGAGGGCGAGGCGCGGCCGAGCCTGGGGCAGGTGCGCGCCGCGACCGCCGCCGACAACGACCAGCGCATCCGCGAACTGCCCGTGGTGAAAGCGGCTTTGGCGGCTTTTCCCGACGCGAGGCTTGTCGAGGGCGACGACAATCGCCATAGGTCGAACCCATGAAATCGATGGAAGAAATGCTCAAGGCGGCGCAGCAGGCCGCCGAAACCGTTCAGGCCCAGATGGCGGAGGCGCAGGCGAAGCTCGACAGCGTCGAGGTCGAAGGCATCTCCGGCGGCGGCCTCGTGCGGATCACCGCGAGCGCGAAGGGCCGGATCAAGGCGATTGCGATCGACGACAGCCTGATGGTGCCGTCGGACAAGCAGATGCTCGAAGACCTGCTCGCCGCCGCCTTCAACGACGCGCGCGAAAAGGCCGACCAGGCGAGCAACGCCGAAATGGGCAAGATGACGAGCGGTCTGCAGCTCCCCCCGGGTTTCAAGCTGCCCTTTTGAACGGGGTCCGGCATGGCTCGTTCAGCGCAGCGACATTGAATGCGGCGCAAGTTACGCCATATTAGCGGTTGAAGACCCTATAAGAGGGACGGCGTGCCGGTCGCGGGCGCTTGTCCAGGAGCCATGATGAGCCAGACTTTCCCCCTGTTGCCGCTGCGCGACATTGTTGTTTTCCCGCATATGATCGTGCCGCTGTTCGTCGGCCGCGATCGCTCGGTCGCCGCGCTCGAAGTCGCGATGGAAGCCGACAAGGAGATTTTCCTCGTCGCCCAGCTCGATCCGGGCGAGGACGACCCGGCGCGCGACGACCTCTATGACGTCGGCGTGATCGCCACCGTGCTCCAGCTGCTCAAGCTGCCCGACGGCACCGTCCGCGTGCTCGTCGAGGGCAAGGAGCGCGCGAAGCTCGTCGCGCTCGAAAATGACGACAAGGCCGTGCTCGCGCGCGTGACGCCGATCGCCGATGCCGAGGACGACAGCGTCGACACCGCGGCGCTGATGCGCTCGGTCGTCGACCAGTTCGAAAATTACGCCAAGCTCAACAAGAAGATGCCCGCCGAAACCGCGGTCCAGCTGTCGCAGATCGAGGATGCCTCGCGTCTTGCCGACTCGGTCGCGGGCAACCTCAACATCAAGGTCTCGGACAAGCAGGCTTTGCTCGTCGAGGGCCAGCCCGCCAAGCGTCTCGAAATGGTCTTCGCCTTCATGGAGGGCGAACTCGGCGTGCTGCAGGTCGAAAAGAAGATCCGCGGCCGCGTGAAGCGCCAGATGGAAAAGAGCCAGCGCGAATATTATCTCAACGAGCAGTTGAAGGCGATCCAGCGCGAACTCGGTAACGACAATGGCGAGGGCGGCGACGATCTCGCCGAACTCGCGGCCAAGATCGAGGGCATGAAAATGTCCAAGGAGGCCAAGGCCAAGGCGCAGGCCGAGATGAAGAAGCTGCGCGCGATGGCGCCGATGTCGGCCGAAGCCACCGTCGTGCGCAACTATCTCGACACGCTGATCGGCCTGCCCTGGGGCAAGAAGTCGAAGCTCAAGAAGGATATCGCCAAGGCGCAGGATATCCTCGACGACGACCATTATGCCCTCGAAAAGGTCAAGGACCGGATCGTCGAATATCTCGCGGTGCAGGCGCGCACGAACAAGCTGAAGGGGCCGATCCTGTGCCTCGTCGGCCCGCCGGGCGTCGGCAAGACCAGCCTCGGCAAGAGCATCGCCAAGGCGACCGGGCGCGAGTTCATCCGCCAGTCGCTCGGCGGCGTGCGCGACGAGGCCGAAATCCGCGGCCACCGCCGCACCTATATCGGCTCGCTGCCGGGCAAGATCGTGACCAACCTCAAAAAGGCGGGCACGATGAATCCGCTGTTCCTGCTCGACGAGATCGACAAGCTCGGTCAGGATTTCCGCGGCGACCCGGCCTCGGCGCTGCTCGAGGTGCTCGACCCCGAACAGAATGGCAAGTTCCAGGACCATTATCTCGAGATCGACGTCGACCTCAGCGACATCATGTTCGTGACGACGGCGAACTCGCTCAACCTGCCGCAGCCGCTGCTCGACCGCATGGAGATCATCCGGCTCGAAGGCTATACCGAAGATGAAAAGGTCGAGATTGCCAAGCGTCACCTCGTCGCCAAGCAGGTCGAGGCGCATGGGCTGAAGGCCGGCGAGTTCGAGCTGACCGAAGAGGGCCTGCGCGACCTCATCCGCTATTACACGCGCGAAGCCGGCGTCCGCACCCTCGAGCGCGAGATCGCCAAGCTCGCGCGCAAGGCGCTGCGCCGCATCCTCGAAGGCAAAGCGACGAGCGTCGTCGTGACGCCCGATAACCTCGCCGAATTTTCGGGCGTGCGGAAATACAAGCATGGCATGGGCGATCTCGAGGACCAGATCGGCGCCGTCACCGGCCTCGCCTGGACCGAGGTCGGCGGGGAACTGCTGACGATCGAGGCGGTCACCGCATCGGGCAAGGGCCAGGTGCGCACCACCGGCAAGCTCGGCGAGGTGATGACCGAGTCGGTGCAGGCCGCGCTATCCTTCGTGAAGGCGCGCGCGCCGAGCTATGGCATCAAGCCCAGCCTGTTCGCGCGCAAGGATATCCACATCCACCTGCCCGAAGGCGCGGTGCCGAAGGACGGCCCCTCGGCGGGCGTCGGCATGGTCACCGCAATGGTTTCGACCCTCACCGGCATTGCAGTGCGCAAGGATGTCGCGATGACCGGCGAAGTCACGCTGCGCGGCCGCGTGCTGGCGATCGGCGGGCTCAAGGAAAAACTGCTCGCGGCGCTGCGCGGCGGCATCAAGACGGTGCTGATCCCCGAGGAGAATGAAAAGGATCTGGTCGAAATCCCGAAGAATATCACCGAGGGATTGCGGATCGTTCCGGTCAGCCATGTCGACCAGGTGCTCGCCGAAGCGTTGGTCGAGCCGGTCGAGCCGATCGAATGGACCGAGGCCGACGAACTGGCGACATCGCCTCCCGTCGCAACCGCAACCGACCCCGAGACGGCGATTCGCCATTAACCACGGTTAACCGGGGCGGCTTTTCGTCGCAAAAACGTCACTTTGACGCGATTTTGCCCCTTTTTTGCTTTGACAAGACGGGGGCAAAGCGCGTTAGTGGCGCCCCATGGCCCCGGCCATGAATCATTCAACCAAATAATCACAGGGGTTCCTTAGGCATGAACAAGCAAGACCTGATCGCCGCAGTTGCTGACTCGAGCGGCCTGACCAAGGGCGACGCGAGCAAGGCAGTGGAAGCTGTTTTCGACGCGATCACGGGTTCGCTCAAGAAGGGCGGCGAAGTCCGTCTCGTCGGCTTCGGCACCTTCGCCGTCAGCAAGCGCAAGGCCTCGACCGGCCGCAACCCGCGCACCGGCGAAACGATGACCATCGCGGCGTCGAACCAGCCGAAGTTCAAGGCCGGCAAGGCCCTCAAGGACGCCGTCAACTAAGTTGGCCGGCACCTTCTGGTGAAAAACGATCGGGTCGTGGCGCAAGCTGCGGCCCGATTTGTTTTTGAGGGCGCCGATCGGCAAAATCGCCGTTGCAATCGCCACCGCAGCGGCTATGGACGTCCGGCTTTCGGACGCGGCATCAGCCGCTTCGGTCCGGGACGGGCGCGTAGCTCAGCGGTAGAGCACACCCTTCACACGGGTGGGGTCACAGGTTCAATCCCTGTCGCGCCCACCATGACTTCGGGGCAAAACCCTGGATGACTGGACCATTCATCACCTATTCAATGCGATCGCCCTAGGACGATGACCATGTTCCGCATGATCACCCTTTCGCTTGCCTCGGCCTGCCTGCTCTCGACCGGCGTGCCCGCCATGGCGCGCGGCGACCGCGACCAGGACAATCTGCGCGATGCCGCGGCGCAGGGGCAGGTTGTCCCGCTCGGCAAGCTGATCGCCGACGTGCGCTCGCGCTCGCCCTATCGCGACATGACCTATCTCGGCGGGCCGCAGTTCGATCCGCAGCGGATGATCTACACGCTCAAATTCATGGACGGCAGCCAGGTCGTGGTGGTCTATGTCGACGCGCGCACCGGCCGGATCGTCGGGCGCAAGCCCTGAACCCTGCTATCCCGATTACTTCACCTGTGACATTTGCGATGACCGTCGCCAATGGGTACACAGATCGACAGCGGCCGGGCCAACCGGCTTGCCCTAGGAAAGGCGCCTGAATGCGGATCTTGATTGTCGAAGACGAACCCACGCTGGGACCGCAGCTGAAAGCGACGCTGGAGGGTGCGGGTTACGCCGTCGACCTCGCCACCGATGGCGAGGACGGGCATTTCCTCGGCTCGACCGAAAATTACGATGCGGCGATCCTCGACCTCGGGCTGCCCGAGATCGACGGGCTGACCGTGCTCGACCGCTGGCGCCGCGAAAAGCGCAATTTCCCGGTGCTCGTGCTCACCGCGCGCGACAGCTGGTCCGATAAAGTGGCGGGGCTCGACGCCGGCGCCGACGATTATCTGGCGAAGCCGTTCCAGACCGAGGAACTGATCGCTCGTCTGCGCGCGCTGATCCGCCGCGCCGCGGGCAATGCGTCGAGCGAGCTGATCGCGGGGAAGGTGCGGCTCGACACGCGTTCGGGTCGCGTCACGCTCGACGGCGAACCGGTCAAGCTGACCGCGCAGGAGTATAAGCTCCTCTCGTACCTGCTCCACCACAAGGGCAAGGTCGTGTCGCGCACCGAATTGATCGAGCATATCTATGATCAGGATTTCGATCGCGATTCGAACACGATCGAAGTGTTCGTGACGCGCATCCGCAAGAAGCTCGGCGCCGACATCATCACCACGATCCGCGGTCTCGGCTACCAGCTCGACGATCCGCAGGGCTAAGCCGTGGCGGAGGCCGATACCCCGGCCATCGTAGCCGAAACCGACGCCGCCAAGCCCGCCGCGCTGACGAGCCGGATCACCGGCTCGCTCGTGCGGCGCATGATCGCGATCGCCGCGATCTGGATTTCGGTGCTGCTGATCGGCGGCGGCTTCGCGCTCGACCGGGTGCTGGTCGGCGCGATCACGCGCAATTTCGATTCGAACCTCGAATATGTGCTGATGAGCATGATCCGCTCGTCCGAAATCGGTCCCGACGGCGAGGTGCGGATGATCGAGCCGCTCGGCGACCCGCGCTTCCTCGAACCCTATAGCGGGCTTTACTGGCAGATCAGCGGCGGGCGGCAGGAACCCTATCCGTCGCGCTCGCTGTGGGAGCGGCGGCTCTCGACGTCGGACAAGCACGACGACCAGGAACTCCATGTCTATGACAGCAACCAGTTTCCCGACGAGGAACTGCGCGTCGCCGAACGCGACGTGGTGCTGCCGGGCAGCACGACCCGGTGGCGGTTCCAGATCGCCCAGTCGCGCGACGTGCTCGAGGTGCAGACACGCGCGCTGCGCGCCACGCTGATCCCCAGCCTCGCGCTGCTCGGGCTCGGCCTGATCGTGCTCGCCGCGCTCCAGACCTTCTACGGCCTGTGGCCGCTGCGCCATATCCGCCGCGCGATCGCGGCGATGCGCGGCGGCCAGCAGCGCCGCGTCACCGCGCCGCTGCCGCTCGAGGTGCAGCCGATGGTCGACGAACTCAACGCACTGCTCGCGCATAACGAGAAACAGGCGGAGGAGGCGCGGCTCCACGCCGGCAACCTGGCGCATGCGCTCAAGACCCCGCTCACCGTGCTCGTCAACAGCGCGACCAGCGACGCGTCCGAACTCGCCGACACGGTGCGGCGCGAGGCGGCGACGATGCAGCGGCAGGTCGACCATCATCTCGCGCGTGCCCGCGCGGTCGGACGCCGCGGTGCCGCGCAGGCGCGCGCCAATGTCCGCGAGAGCGTCGACAGCGTGTCGCGCGCGGTGGCCTTGCTCTATCCCGACACGCGGCTCGATGCGTCGGGCGACAAGGCGCTTGTCGCGCGCGTTGAGCGGCAAGATCTCGACGAACTGATCGGCAATCTGCTCGAAAACGCCGCGAAATATGGCGGCGGCAGCGTCTTCGTCACCGTCCAGCGCGAGGGCGCGATGGCCGAAATTTTGGTCGAGGACGACGGCCCCGGCATCTCGCCCGCCGACCGCACCCGCATCTTCGACCGCGGCGTCCGCCTCGACAGCGGCAAGCCGGGCACGGGGCTGGGCCTCGCGATCGTCCGCGACGTCGCCGAAATCTACGGCGGCAGCATCGCGCTCGAGGAGAGCGAGGATCTGGGCGGGTTGCTCGTGCGGCTCAGGCTACCGGCGGGGTAGAGGGCAGCTTTACTCGGCCGTGGGCGCCGGTTCGACCGCTGCTTCTGCCGCCTGATCGGCAGGTTCGTCCGCGTCCTGCTCTTCGGCCTCGCCAACAAATGTCAGTTTTGCCAAAGGACGGCGCTTTGCCATCTCTTTTGCCAAAGCCAGGAGTTCGCGCTGCGAATTGATCGCGCAATAGTCGCTCGACCAGATATCCATTTCGGGTCCGCTGCGTCGATTTGCGGCGGGGCACTCCGATTGAAGCAGATCGAACGCCTTGATGATCTCGTCCGCTGCGGGCCGGGCGAGCAGCAGATAGTCGCTTCCCGGCCGTGTTCCCGATTGCAAGACCCATAATTCCGTGGGTTTGCCGTCAACGTTGGTCGCGCCGACCTTGACGAAGAAGGAATAGCGATATCCGCTGGCCCCAAGCTCGTCGCGCGAATAGGCTTTGCTTTCGACGATGGCGCAATGAAAAACGCCATAATTTCCTAATCTTAGCCACTCGGGATCGTCGTCTTCGGGCATGTCGCTGCGTTTCACCGACCAGTCGCCCAGCGCAACGCGGCTCATGCAGCCGAAGCTGTCGCCATCGGAGAAATGTTCGGGGACGAGGCCATCTTCACCGCCATAAAGCGGGACGTCGGAATGAATGAGTTCATCGTGGAACTCCTCCTCGTCGTCATCGACACTGGTTTGTGCGCCGACAGCCGGCGCTGCGAGCATCAGCGACGCTGCGGCGATCGTTCGCAAGATTCGCGCGAACGGACCCATCCTAGGCGGCCGTCACCACCAGCCCGCGCTGCACCGCCGGGCGCGCCAGCCCCGCATCGAGCCAGCGCTGGACATGGCCAAAGCGCTCGAAGCCGACGATCTCGGCCGCGTCGTAGAAGCCGACCAGGTTGCGCACCCAGCCGAGCAGCGAGATGTCGGCGATGCTGTAACCCTCGTCGACGATCCATTCGCGGTCCGCCAGCCGGTCGTTCAGCACCCCGAGCAGCCGCGCCGATTCCGCCGCATATCGGTCGCGCGGGCGCTTGTCCTCATAGTCCTTGCCGGCGAACTTGTGGAAGAAGCCGAGCTGTCCGAAGATCGGCCCGGCGCCGCCCATCTGCCACATCAGCCACTGGATCGTCTCGTAGCGCGTCGCGGGATCGGCCGAGAGAAATTGTCCCGACTTGTCGGCGAGATAGATCAGGATCGCACCCGATTCGAACAGCGCGAGCGGCTTGCCGCCGGGGCCGTTCGGGTCATAGATCGCCGGGATCTTGCCATTGGGATTGAGCGCGAGAAACGCCGGGTCGTGACTCTCGTTCGCCATGATGTCGACGCGGTGCGGCTCATAGGGCAGGCCGGTCTCTTCGAGCATGATGCCGATCTTCACGCCATTGGGCGTCGGCGCCGAGAAGAGCTGGAGGCGGCCCGGATGCTCGGCGGGCCATTTGGCGAAGATCGGGTGCGTCATGCGCCTTGCTCCTGCTTCGCCTTCTGGTGGTGGCGGATCACTTCCTCGATGATGAAGCGCAGGAATTTCTCGGTGAAATCGGGGTCGAGGTCGGCGTCGCGCGCCAGTTCGCGCAGCCGGCCGATCTGGCGCTCCTCGCGCGCGGGGTCGGCGGGGGGCAGGCCGCCCTTCGCCTTGAGTTCGCCGACCGCCTTGGTCACCTTGAACCGCTCGGCGAGCATATAGACGAGTGCCGCGTCGATATTGTCGATGCTCTGGCGATAGCGGCTGAGTTGGTCGTCCATGCGCGGCTCCTCTGATGCCCGGCACGCTTGGCACCGCCGGGGGGCTGGTGGCAAGCCGAAAGTCGTTGCAAAATCACCCCCGCGCGGCCAAGGCTCGGCCCGTCATGAGTGCCGAAATCCACCGTCTCCACGGCGATACGCCGCCCTCGCTCGATCCGATGATGGCGCTCGTCGCCGCCGACATGAACGAGGTCAATGCGGTCATCCTCGACCGCATGCAATCCGAAGTGCCGTTGATCCCCGAACTCGCGGGCCATCTGATCGCGGGCGGCGGCAAGCGCATGCGTCCGATGCTGACGCTCGCCTGCGGCAAGCTGCTCGACTATCCGGGCCGCCGCCATTGCAAGCTCGCCGCCGCGGTCGAGTTCATCCACACCGCGACCTTGCTGCACGACGATGTCGTCGACAAATCGGACCTGCGCCGCGGCCGCAAGACCGCGAACATCATCTGGGGCAATAGCGCGTCGGTGCTCGTCGGCGACTTCCTGTTCAGCCGCGCCTTCGAGGTGATGGTCGAGGACGGCTCGCTCAAGGTGCTCAAGATTCTGAGCCGTGCGTCGGCGGTGATTGCGGAGGGCGAGGTCAACCAGCTCTCGGCGCAGCGCCGCATCGAGACGAGCGAGGACCAGTATCTCGCGATCATCAACGCCAAGACCGCCGAGCTGTTCGCCGCCGCGTGCAAGATCGCCGCGGTCGTCGCCGAACGCGACGACGGAGTCGAGGCGGCGCTCGACAGCTATGGCCGCAACCTCGGCATCGCTTTCCAGCTCGTCGACGACGCGATCGACTATGTCTCGGACGAGGCGACGATGGGCAAGGGCGTCGGCGACGATTTCCGCGACGGCAAGGTCACCTTGCCGGTGATCCTGGCTTACGCGCGCGGCAATGCCGAGGAGCGCGAATTCTGGAAACAGGCGATCGTCGGGCACCGCACCTCGGACGAGGATCTCGCCTATGCGACCTCGCTGCTCCACAAGCATGACACGATCGCCGACACGCTCGCGCGCGCGCGGCACTATGGCCAGCGCGCGGTCGATGCGATCGGCGGCTTCCGCGCCAGCCAGGCCAAGGCAGCGCTGACCGAAGCGGTCGCCTTCGCGGTCGCGCGCGCTTATTGAGGCGCGGCGATGGCGATGATGGGTCCCGCGGCCGAAATCCCCGACGCCTATATCGCCGCGCTGTCGGGTTGGCAGCTCGAGCTTTGCACGATGCTCCGCGCCGCGGTGATGCGCGCCGCGGCATTCGACGAGACGATCAAATGGACCAACCTCGTCCTCATGGCGAACGGCCCGTGCATCCTGATCCGCGCCGAGGAGCATCGCGTGCTGCTCGGTTTCTGGCGCGGCAAGAGGCTGCGCGACATCGAACCGCGCATCAAGGCGAGCGGCAAATATGAACTCGGCAATCTGGTGATGACCGAGGAGACCGACGTCGATCCCGCCGTCGTCGAACGGCTCGCGGCCGAGGCCTGGCGCCTGAACTTCGAACTCGGCAATCCCGCGACCCGCACATGACCCTGCGCCTTCCGATCGACGCGGTGCTGCCCGACATCATGGCGGCGCTGACGCTCAAGCCCAATGTCGTCGTCGTCGCGCCGCCCGGCGCGGGCAAGACGACGCGCGTCGCGCCCGAAATATTGAAACAGCCCTGGTGCAAGGGCGCGGTGTGGCTGCTCTCGCCCCGCCGGCTCGCCGCGCGCGCCGCCGCCGAACGCATCGCCGAGGAAACGGGGACGAAGGTCGGCGACCTCGTCGGCTATGCGACGCGCCTCGACAGCAAGCAGTCGAAGGACACGCGGCTTCTGGTGATGACCCCGGGGCTGTTCCGCAACCGCATCCTCGACGATCCCGAACTCCACGGCGTCACCGCTGTGCTGTTCGACGAGGTCCATGAACGCAGCCTCGACGGCGATTTCGCGCTCGCGCTCGCGATCGACGCGCAACAGGGGCTGCGCGACGATCTTCGTCTCGTCGCAATGTCGGCGACGCTCGACGGCGCACGTTTCGGCGCGCTGCTCGGCAATGCGCCGGTGGTGAAGAGCGAGGGCAAGAGTTGGCCGCTCGACCTGCGCCATATCGGCCGCCGCGCCGAGGACCGGCTCGAGGTCAGCGTGCTCGCCGCGGTGCGCCGGGCGCTCGCCGACGAAGGGGAGGGCGACATGCTGACCTTCCTCCCCGGCGCCGCCGACATCGAGCGCGCGGCGACCGCGGTCGAGGAGGCGCGGCTGCCGCTCGTCGTCCACCGGCTGCACGGCCAGATCGATCCCGCGCTGCAACGCGCCGCGCTCGTCCGCGATCCCGGCGGCCGGCGCAAGCTGATCCTCGCGACGAGCATCGCCGAAACCAGCCTGACGATCGACGGTGTGCGCATCGTCATCGACGCCGGTCTTTCGCGTCGCCCGCGCTTCGACAAGGCGGCGGGCATCGCGCGCCTCGTCACCGAACGCGCGAGCCAGGCCTCGGCAACGCAGCGCGCCGGCCGCGCCGCTAGGCAAGGGCCGGGCGTTGCGTACCGATTGTGGGAAGCTGCAGCGACGACGGGCATGCCGCCCTTCGATCCGCCCGAGATTCACGAAAACGACCTGATGCCCGTCGTGCTCGACTGCGCAAGCTGGGGCATCGTCGATCCGCGCCAATTGGGGTGGCTCGATCCGCCGTCCCCCGCCGCGATCGCCGAGGCTAAGACGCGGCTGCAGACGATCGGTGCACTCGCCGCCGACGGTCGCATCACCCCGCACGGTCACGCGCTCGCCGCGATCCCGCTGCCCGTACCGCTCGCGCATATGATCCTCGATGCGGCGGCGGCGGGCGAGGCCGAACTCGCTGCGCGGCTCGCGGTGCTGCTCACCGAACCGGGGCTCGGCGGGCGCGGGGTCGATGTCGAGGCGCGGCTCCAGCGCTGGAAGGGGTCGCGGAACGACCGCGCCGAGGGGGCGTGGCGGCTCGCGCGGCGGCTCGCTGCACTCGCCGAAAAGCGCGTCGGCGACGGCGCGCCGCTCACCACGCGTTCGGTCGGCGGCTGGATCGCGACCGCCTGGCCCGACCGCGTCGCGCGCCAACGTGCCGGACAGCGCGGCGACTATCTCGGCGTCGGCGGCCGCGCATACAAACTCGACCCACTCGACCCCCTCGCGGGCAGCGAATGGCTCGCGATCGCCGATGCGCAGGGCCATGCCGCCGGGGTGCGTATCCTCGCCGCCGCGCCGATCGCGCAGGTCGAGGTGGAGGCGATCTTCGCCGACCGCATCGTCGCGCATTCGGGCAGCAGCTATGATGCGGCGAACGACCGCGTCGATCATCGCCGTGAACGCCGCCTCGGCGCGATCGCGCTGACCAGCGGCAAGGCGGGGCGCGAGGAAAGCGCTGGCGACGACGCCGCGCTGCGCCTCGCGGCGGTGCGCGAAAAGGGGTTGGGGCTGATCGGCTGGGGGCCAGCTGCGCAGGCGCTGCGGCTGCGCGCCTCCTTTGCGGGCATCGACGCGCTGTCGACCGCCGCGCTCGCCGACGGCCTCGATTTCTGGCTCGCGCCTTTGCTTCCCGATTGCCG
>NZ_LYVN01000048.1 GCF_001990265.1 Sphingopyxis sp. KK2 | reverse complement strand
GGGCAAGGGCGGGGGGCATCGATCGGCGGCTATTCGCCGAGAAATGCATCCACGGCGCGCGCAAAAACCTCGGGCTGGTCGAGCATGATGAAGTGCCGGCTCCCCGGCACGATCTGCGCCTTGAAGCGTGCCAGTCCCGCATATTGCGGTTCGAACGCCACCTTCGCGCGCTCGGCGGGCATCAGGCTGTCGTCCTGCGCGTAGAGCAGGGTCACGGGTGCGGTCACCGCCGCGAGTTCGCCGCGCATGTCGGTCACCATCACGTCGCGAAAGACCTGCGCCGTGACGCGCGGGTCGGCGGTGCGCGTCCAGCCAGCAATCGCGGTGCGCCCCGCCGCCGTGTTCGACATGCTCCCCGCCATGCTCATCGGCCCGGGGTCGGTCGCGGGACCGGCGGGCACCGGCTGGCCATATTGCGCGCGCATCATCGCCGCCATCTGGTCGGCCTGCGGCGTCACGCTCTCGACCGTCGCGGCGGGATTGAAGAGCAGCCCGATGAAGGGCACGGCATCGACGATCATCAGCTTTCCGATCTCGCCCGGTGCTCGCGCCGCGACCATCAGCCCGGTCAACCCGCCCATCGAATGGCCGATCACCGCGGGGGCCGGGCGCCCGGCATCGGTGATGCAATCGTCGATATAGTCGGCAACCTCGGCCACCACGCCGACCAGTACCGGGCCTTCGGCGTTGATCCCGGCATCGTCGCCGAAACCGCGGATCTGGATGCGGTGCAGCCGGTATCGGCCCTTGAGCCGTTCGGCGGTCGCATCCCACACCGCACGCGGACTCGACAGGCCGGGGATCAGCACGACGTCGGGGGCGCCCGTAGCATCTGGCCCCTCGACCAGCACGGTGATGCGTTTGCCTTCATTGAGGCCGGCGGGGCAGGGTTCGGCGGCTTTCGCCCGCGCCCCGATCAGCAGCGCGATGCCCAGGATGAACAGGGCGGCGACGGAAAAACGATGTTTCATGCGATCAGTCTCTCTGGAAAATTTCTTCGATGGGCATGCCGAACAGGTCGGCGATGCGGAAGGCGAGGGGCAGCGACGGGTCATATTTGCCGGTCTCGATCGCATTGACCGACTGGCGCGACACTTCCAGCCGCTCGGCGAGATCCTGCTGGCTCCAGTCGCGCTCGGCGCGCAGGACTTTCAGGCGGTTCCTCACGCGCCGCGCACCATGCGCCAGATCTGCGCCGCGCCCAGCCCAAAGCCCCACAGCGGCACGACCAGCCAGCCGGGCGCGTGCGGTACGACGCCAAAGCTTTCCAGAAAGCCCCACACGGTCGCGACCGCGAGGACGACGCCCATGCCGACCAGCGCGTTGCCGATATTGCGCATCTTCAGATATTCGTCGGTTTCCTCGACCAAATAGCGATGGAAGGACCAGACCATATAAAGGATGGGCAGGGCGGGAAGGATCGCGATCGCCCACAGCAGGGGCCCTTGGGGATGCAGCCGGTCGTTGACCGTGATCGCCAGAAACAACATGGCGACATAGGCGAAGGACCAGGTCAGCGCCCGGCGATTATATCGCTGCAGCGCGGGCGAGGCGCATCCCTGCGCCGCGCTGCTGCGTTCGACCGAGCGGATCATCGGGATCAGCAGCAGCATCGGCGGAAGCATGACGATCATCGTCCAGACGCCGCTCAGGCCGGCGACCCGCGCTCCGATGCCCGTCCCGAACATGCCGATGAGGAACAGGGCGACCCAAAAGACCGAGCTGCGGCGTGCCGCGACCTCAGCCGACATGTCGGGCGCCCTCCTGCCGCAGAGCGCAGCGCGCCGTTCGCGCCAGCGTCGCCACCATTACCAACGGTAACACGGTGACGAGCGAGCTGGCCGTCGCCGCCGGAATGATGTCCGCCGCGCCGGCGAGCGCGATCAGCAGGATGGCGATGGCCCATGGCAGGGCGCGCAGGATTTGCTGCATTGGTCAAGCTCCCTTGTTAATCAGTCAAGGAACATTGACAAGATGAGTCGCTATTGTCAAGTAGCATTGACATAATGACAAGGTCGCTCTTACCGTGCGCTCTTGCGTCGCAAGAGTCCGCAGGCCATCACGCAGGCCGACGTGCCGCCGCCGCGGCGATCAGGGGATTGAAATGAAACGACTAAGCCCGGCTCTTGCGCTCATGCTCGTCGCCTGCGGCGCGGCGCCAGCAGCGGGCGAGGACGAGGCCAAGGCGCGTGCCAAGGCCGAGGCCGTCCTCGCCCAGGGCGCTGCCGAAGCGAAGACCGGCTGGCAAAAGGGCCAGTCCGCGCCGCCCGTTGCCGACACGCTCGAGGCGGAGGTCGCCTGCACGCTGCAATGGGAAACATGGGGCATGGCGATCAACGACGGCCGCCTCGTCGACCAGGTCATGGCCGCGATGCCGTCCGAAATTCAGCTGAAACCCGCCTTCGACATCCACGGCCGGTGGAGCGAGAAGGCACTGTCGCGACAGGATGCGGCGGGCGGCGATCCGCGCCCGATCTTCGAGGCGTCCAAGCGGCTCAGGCCCGCGATCGAGGCGGCGTTCGACAGCGCCTTCACCGGCAAGCCCGGCGCGCTCGAAGCCTACGTCGAAAAACTGTCGGCCTGCCGTAACCCCTAGGCACACGGCCGGCGGTGCGACAGCCGCCAATTGGCGACATGCGCCGCGGCGAGCGCCAGCGCCCCCGCGGTGGTGAGCAGCCGGTCGCCCGCCTCGGGGTCGATCGCGGCGAACCATCCTTCATGCGCGGCCAGTCCCAGCGCCAGCAAGGCGAGCCCCGCCGCCGCGGTCACCGCGGGCGCCGATCGCCGATGCCGGTGCCAACCCCCGCGCATCGCACCATAAGCGGCGGGCAGCGCCAGCGTCAGGATCGCCGCATGCGTCCATTCGGGAAGCGCGATCCAATGGCCGATCGCGGGCGCGAGCAACAGCAGCATCGGCAGCGCGAGGCAGTGGATCAGGCAGGTCGCCGACAAGGCCAGGCCGATCAGGTCGGCGAGGCGCGGGCGCGCGGCGGGCAGGGGCATGGGGGAGCTTTCGTGAGGCGGTTGGCCTGTCCAGATAATGATACATTATATCATTGCAAGCGCAATTGCCGCCGCCGTTGCGAATCCGCCCCTTGCCGCTCCTATCGCATGCTGGCAAAGGGGCGCTCTTTACCCCGCCAGAAAGGCCGATTTTTCCAATGTCCCAGATGATCCGCGTCACCCTTCCCGATGGCTCTGCCCGTGAAGTTGCGCGCGGGACTACCCCGGCCCAGATCGCGGCCGACATCGGACCCGGCCTCGCCAAGGCCGCGCTCGCGGCGAAGATCGACGGCGAGCTGCGCGACATCATGCGGCCGCTGGAGGAAGACACGAACCTCGCGCTGGTGACGAGCCGCGATGAGGCCGACGCGCTCGAACTCTTTCGCCACGACTTTGCGCATGTGCTGGCGGAGGCGGTGCAGAACCTGTTTCCGGGCACGCAGATCACCTTCGGTCCCTCGACGAACGACGGTTTCTATTATGATTTCGCGCCGACCGCCGAGCACGGCCCGTTCCGCGACGAGGAGCTGCCGCTGATCGAGGAGGAGATGCGCAAGATCATCGCCGCCGACCTGCCCCTCACGCGCGAGGTGTGGGAACGCGATGCGCTGATCGCGAAATGGGCGGCCGATGGCGAGAGCTTCAAGGCCGAATGGGCGCACGAACTGCCCGAGGGCGAGGAACTCACCGTCTATCGCAGCGGCGACGGCTGGATGGACATGTGCCGCGGCCCGCACCTCGCCTCGACCGGCAAGCTCGACCCCGCAGCGTTCAAGCTGACGCGCGTCTCGGGCGCCTATTGGCGCGGCGACCAGAAGAATGCGCAGCTCAGCCGGATCTACGGCACCGGCTGGCTCAACAAGAAGCAGCTCGCCGAACATCTCGTCCGGCTCGAGGAAGCCGCGAAGCGCGACCACCGCAAGATCGGGCGCGAGATGGACCTGTTCCACCTGCAGGAAGAGGCGCATGGCAGCGTCTTCTGGCATCCCAAGGGCTATCGCATCTATCGCGAGCTCGAGGCCTATATGCGCCGCGCGATCGACGGCGCCGCCTATCAGGAGGTCAAGACCCCTCAGGTCATGGACGCCAAGCAGTGGGAACAGTCGGGCCACTGGGGCAAATATCGCGAGAATATGTTCGTCATCCCCGACGAGGTGCCGAACATCGAGGATGAAGGCCCGCTCGTTTCGGACGATGCCGAGTGGATGGCATTGAAGCCGATGAACTGCCCGGCGCACGTCCTCATCTTCCGCCAGGGCATGAAGTCGTACCGCGACCTGCCGCTGCGCATGGCCGAAATGGGCTGCTGCCACCGCAACGAGCCGCATGGCGCGCTGCACGGCATCATGCGCGTGCGCCAGTTCACGCAGGACGACGGCCATATCTTCTGCCGCGAGGACCAGATCGTCGAGGAAGTGCGGTCTTTCTGCGAACTGCTCGACCGCGTCTACAAGCAGCTCGGTTTCGAAAAATATGCGGTGAAGCTGGCGCTGCGCCCCGAGATGCGCTTCGGCACCGAGGAAATGTGGGACAAGGCCGAGGCCGAACTGCGCGAAGCGGTCGAGCGCGCCGGCATGGCGAACGACGATTATGGCTGGGAAGAATTGCCCGGCGAGGGGGCCTTTTACGCGCCGAAGTTGGAATTCCACCTGACCGACGCGATCGGTCGCACCTGGCAGTGCGGGACGATCCAGTCCGACCGCGTGATGCCCGAACGCCTCGACGCGGCTTATGTGGGCGAGGATGGCGAAAAGCATCGCCCGGTGATGCTCCACCGCGCGATCCTCGGCACCTATGAGCGATTCATCGGCATCTTGATCGAGCATTTCGCGGGCCGCTTCCCGGTCTGGCTCGCGCCGGTGCAGGCGGTGGTCGCGACGATCGTCAGCGACGCCGACGATTATGCCAAGGATGCGCTCGCGCAGCTCACCGCTGCGGGCATCCGCGCCGAGAGCGACCTGCGCAACGAGAAGATCAACTACAAGGTCCGCGAACACAGCCTGCAAAAGGTCCCCTACCTCCTCGTCGTCGGTAAGCGCGAGGCCGAGGAAGGCACGGTCGCGATCCGCACGCTCGGGCAGGATGGCCAGCGCATCATGCCGCTCGCCGAGGCGATCGCGATGCTCAAGGGCGAGGCGACCCCGCCCGACCTGCGCGGTTGAGCGCGGCCGCGAGCAAGCCGCGCCGCCGGTGGCGGCGCTGGCTGTTGCTGCTGGTCCTGCTCGGGCTGCTGCTGATCGGCCGCGGGCTGTGGAACGCCAGCGCCGATCCGATCATCCGCACCGCGAGTGTCGAACTCGCCGACTGGCCCGCGGACGCGCCGCCGATGCGCGTGCTGCTCGTCTCCGACACGCACGTCGCGGGTCCCGATATGCCGCCCGAGCGGCTCGCGGCATTGATGCGCCGCTTCAATGGTCTGAAGCCGGACCTGATCCTGCTCGCGGGCGATTTCCACAGCGGCAAGACGCTGGCGACGCGCCACTATTCGGCCGCCGAACTGACCGCGCCCTTTGCCGAGGCGAAGGCGAAATATGGCGTGATCGCGGTGCTCGGCAATCATGACTATTGGTTCCAGCCCGAACCGATCGCGAAGGGCATGAAGGCCGCGGGTGTCACCGTGCTGCGCAACCAGGCGGTGCGGCGCGGGCCGCTGATCGTCGGTGGGGTCGACGACGAGATCACCAATCATGACAATCTGAAGCGCACCTACGCCGTGATGGATGCGCTGGGGCCAGGGCCGCGCATCCTGACGACGCACAGCCCCGACATCGTCCCCGACCTGCCCGCGCCGGTCGATGTCGTCTTCGCGGGCCACACCCATTGCGGCCAGATCGCGCTGCCCTTCGTCGGGCCGCTCACCCACGCGTCGAGATATGGCGATCGCTTCGGCTGCGGCGCGATCACCGACGGCGGCCAGAAAATCTTCGTCGGCGCTGGGCTCGGGACCAGCATCTTGCCGCTGCGCTATGGCGTGCCGCCCGACGTGTGGCTGGTAACCCTAGGCCCGAAATCATGAGCGGTGTCCAGCAACTCGTCGGTATCGCGCCGCTCACGCTGGCGGGCGCCGGCGCGATGACCTTTGGCGCCGCCTATGTACGCGGACTGACCGGTTTCGGCATGGCGATCATCCTCGTGCCGTTGCTCGGCCTCATCATCAGCCCTGAAGAAGCGGTGGTGCTCGGCATATTGCTCCAGCTGCTGATCGGCCCCGTCGGCATCCGCATCATCATGGCCGACGCCGACCGGTCGACTGCGGTCCTGATCGCGCTGCTCGCGATGGTGACGACGCCGCTCGGCATGGTCGCGCTCGACGCGACGCCATCGGACATCGCGCGGCTGCTGATCACGCTGGCCGCTGTCGGCGCCTTCATCGCCGTGCTGCTTCCGAAGCATCCCGATGGCCACCGCCCGACCCGCGCCGCGGTGGCGGGCACGGGCTTCGCGTCGGGCATCCTCACCGGCTTTGCGGCGATGCCCGGGCCGCCGGTCGTGCCCTTCTACCTGCGCCGCTCGCTCGACCCCAAGGTCGCCCGCGCATCGATGCTGCTGATCTTCTTCGGCACTGCGATTGCGGGCACGCTTGCCGCGCTGTGGGTCGGCATTGCGACGTGGAAATTGTTCCTGATCGCGCTGATCCTCTTTCCGCCGATGTGGCTCGGCAACCTTGTCGGCGCGCGCCACTTCGGCCGCGTCCCCGCGCATGTGTGGCAGGCGATGGTCGCCGCCGTGCTGGGGCTGGCGGCGATATCGGCGGTGGTGCGGCTCTTGAACTAGAGGCTGCGCAGCGCGCTCGCGGGCCGCACCGACAGCAACGGCCAGCTTCCGGCAATCCCGATCAGGAACGCCAGCCCGGCGCCGCCGAGCAGCGTCATGCCGATGATGAACGGATCGGGCGCGAAGCCGAAGTCGAAGATCTGCGTCACGACATACCAGCCGGCACCAAGGCCCAGCCCGAGCGAGAGTGCAGCAAGGATCAGTGCGAGCACGGCATATTCCAGCCCCTGCGCGCCGAGGATCTGCCCGCGCGTCGCGCCGAGCAGCTTCAGGATCACACTGTCGTAGACGCGTCGTTCGCGGCTCGCCGCGATCGCGCCGATCAGCACCGCGATGCCGGCGAGGATCGCGATGCTCGCCGCGGCGGCGATCGCCTGGCTCATCTGGGTGAGCAGGGTCGTGACCTGCCCGATGACGTCGCGCACCGCGATCAGCGAGGCGGAAGGGAAGGCGCGCGGGATGCTGCGTGCCAGCTCGGCTTCGGCCGCGGGCGGCACCGCCACCGTTGCGACCATATTGTGCGGCGCGGCGTCGAAGCTACCCGGCGAAAAGACGAGCACATAGTTCAGCCCGAAATTGTCCCATTCGACCGTGCGGAAGGACGCCACTTTCGCTTGCACCTCGACCCCCAGCACGTTGACCGACAGCGTGTCGCCGATCTTGAGGCCGAGCGATGTCGCGACCTCCGCCTCGACGCTGACCAGCGGCGGCCCCTTGTAGTCGGCGGGCCACCACTGGCCTGCCGTCAGTTCGCTGCCGTTGGGCAGCGTCGGGCTGTAGGTCAGCCCGCGGTCGCCGCGCAGCACCCACGCGCCCTCGGGCAATTGTTCGAGCTCGTCGACGCGCTGGCCCGCATATTCGGTGACGCTGCCGCGCAGCGCCGGGATCAGGTTGATATCGGCGTCGGGCGCCGCCTTGGTAATCATCGACCGGAACTGGCCAGCCCCGTCGCGCGGGATGTCGAGCACGAAGAAGCTCGGCGCGCGCTGCGGCACGGTGCGTGAGATTTCGGCGGTGATGCTCGTCTGGATCGCCGCGAGCGTGACGAACAGGGTGAGGCCGAGCCCGAGCGCCACCACCAGCGCGCCGGTGGCGGCACCGGGGCGGTGGAGGTTCGCGACCGCGAGGCGGAGCAAGGGCTGCTTCGGGCGCGGCACGAGGCTCGCACCCTTGCGGACCAGCCAGCCGATGCCGACGAGCAGCAGCAGCAGCCCCGCCGCGGCGCCGATGAAACCGAGCGCGAAGAGCGGCTCGCGCGCCGTCCCGACCGCGAGTGCAACGATGGCCGCCAGCGCCGCGCCCACCGCGAAAATCGTCCGCTTTTCCGGCCGTCCCGCACCGTCGATCGTCGCGCGGAACAGCCCCGCCGCCGGCACCCGCCGCGTCGCGGCGAGCGGGGGCAGCGCGAAGGCGATCGCGATGAGCAGGCCATAGGCGGCGCTGATCGCCAGCGGCAACGGATAGATGGCGACGCCGGGCTTCACCGGCAGCACATCGCCCGCGATCGCCGAGATCGCTGCGGGCGCCAGCGCGCCGACAACGAGGCCGGCGAAGATCGACACTGCCGCGACGGCAAGGATCTGCAGGCCATAGATGCGCATCACCGTACCGCTGTCGGCGCCGAGCACCTTCAAGGTCGCGAGCCCCGGCCGTTTGCCCGCAAGATAAGAAGCGACGCCATTGCCGACGCCGATCCCCGCGATTACCAGCGCCGCGAGCCCGACGAGCGACAGAAATTGCCCCATGCGCTCGATGAAACGCCGCGTCCCCGGCGCGCCATTGCTGCGGTCGGTGATCTCCCACCCCGCCTCGGGGAATTTCTCGGTCAGCGTCTTGCCGACCGTCTCGGGATTGGCGCTATTGGGCAGGCGAACGCGATATTTGCTCTCGTAGAGGCTGCCCGGCTGGATCAGCTTCGTGGCCTCAAGGTCGCCCAGCCCGATGATCGCCACCGGGCCGAGCGTGAAACCTTCGCCCAGCCGGTCGGGCTCTTCGGCGACAATGCCGTCGATGTGGAAGCTCTTGTCGCCGAACTTGACCTGCTCGCCGACCTTGAGCTGCAGCCGCGACGCGAGGTCGGCGCCGATCCAGATCGCGCCCACCGGCGGCGGCCCGCGCCGCACGCCGCTTTCGAGCCGCATCGTCCCGTACAGCGGATAGGCGCCGTCGACCGCCTTAAGCTCGGACAGCAAGGCCTCGCCGTCGGGGTCGTTCGCCATTGCCCGCATCCGCACCGTCGCCGATGCCTGTCCGACGTCGCGAAATGCCGCCATTTCGGCTTCACTCGCCTGCCGCTGCGGCAGCCCGAATTCGATATCGCCGCCGAGGATCGTCTGCCCGCGCACCTCGAGTTCGGAGGTGATGCCGCGCGTCAGGCTGCCGATCGCGGCGAGCGTCGCAACGCCGAGGAACAGGCAAACCGCGAGCAGCCGGAGCCCGCGAATCCGCGTCGCGAGGTCGCGCCTTGCGATGCGCCAGAGAGCGGCGAAGGGCAGCATCAGCGCGGTGTCCTACCGGCGCGTTCCTCGTCGATCCGCCCGTCGTGCATCACCAGCACGCGGTCGCAATGCTCGGCAAGTTCGGGATCATGCGTGATGACAAGCAAGGTCGCGCCGAGTTCCTTGCCGCGCGAGAAGAGCAGGTCGACGATCGCATGGCCGGTTGCGGTGTCGAGATTGCCCGTCGGCTCGTCGGCGAACAGGATCGCGGGCTCACCCGCCATCGCGCGCGCGATCGCGACGCGCTGCTGCTCGCCGCCCGACAGCTGCGCGGGATAATGGGTGAGGCGATGGCCGAGACCGACCGCCTTCAGTTCCTGCGCCGCGCGGCCGAACGGATCGGCGTGGCCCGCCAGCTCGAGCGGCACCGCGACATTTTCCAGCGCGGTCATCGTCGGCAACAGGTGAAAGGCCTGCAGCACGATGCCGATCCGTCCGCGCCGCGCGCGCGCGAGGCCGTCCTCGTCCAATGTGGTGAAGTCGGTCCCCGCGACATGGATCGTCCCGCCGCTCGCGCGTTCGAGCCCCGCGAGCACCGCCATCAGCGAGCTTTTTCCCGACCCCGACGGCCCGAGCAACGCGACCGATTCGCCGGCGGCGACGCTCAGGTCGATGCCGCGCAAAATTTCGACGGGGGCCTTGTCGGTGCCGAGCGTGAGCGTCACATTATGGGCGGCGATCGCGGCGTCAGCCGGCGGTCGGGAGAGATCGGTCAAGAAGGGACCCTTTGGAATGATCAAGGCCGGATGGCGCTCGTTTTTGGTATATGGTTGCGTGATCGCGCTTTGCCAACCGCTCGCCGCATGCGGATCGGCGGAAAATGGCGCCGCTTCGACGAAGGATGCCGAACCTTCGACCAAGGCCGCCGCGATCCCCGCCGACGCGCCGCTCGTCATTGCCTTCGGTGACAGCCTTTATGCGGGCTATCAGCTCGGCCCGAAGGAAGGCCTCGCGCCGCAATTGCAGGCCGCGCTCGCCGCCGACGGCGTTGTCGCGCGTGTCCAGAACGCGGGGGTGTCGGGCGACACCACGCAGGCGGGACGCCAGCGGCTCAATTTCGTGCTCGACAATGCCAAGGTGAAGCCCGCGCTCGTGCTGCTCGGCCTCGGCGGCAACGACATGCTGCGCGGCATTCATCCCGCGCAAACGCGCGCCAATCTCGACGCGATGCTCGCCGAACTTCAGAAGCGCGACATCCCGGTCGTGCTCACCGGCATGATGGCATCGCCGAACATGGGCAGCGACTATGCGACGGCGTTCAACCCGATCTATCCCGAACTCGCGGCCAAATATGACGCGAGCCTCTATCCCTTCATCCTCGACAATGTGGTGACGAACAAGGCGCTGATGCTTGGCGACAATGTCCACCCCAATGCGAAGGGGGTCGGGGTGATCGTCGAGGGGCTGGCGCCGCTGGTCGAGGACGCGCTGCCGGATACCAATTAGGTCCGTCATTGCGAGCGCAGCGAAGCAATCCAGAGCATGCGTAAACCGCCCTGGATTGCTTCGCTGCGCTCGCAATGACGATGCTTGTTAACCCAGCAATTTCCCCGCGCGCACGCGCCACGTCGCGGCCAGCACGTCCATCTCCGCCAGCGCGCGCAGCGCGTCGGGCTCGCGTTTCCCGGCGCCGCCGATCAGCAGCGCGAACACCCGCTCGACGCTCCAGTCGGGGAGGGGGCGATCGACCAGTTCGAGCACGTCGCCCGCCGCCACCGCGCCATCCTCGATCACCCGGTAGTACCAGCCGCTGCGCCGCGACTTGACCACCGTGGCGGGCACGCTCGCGATGCCGAAACGGTGGCCGAGCTTCCAGCACGGCTGCCGCCCCTGGCTGATCTCGACCAGCGCGCTGCCGAGGCGATAGCGGTCGCCGATGCACGCCTCGCTCTCGACCAGCCCCGCGGTCGAGATATTCTCGCCGAACGCGCCGGGCGCGTCGAGCAGCGCATGGTCGCCCAGCGTCGCGGCCCACCAGCCATAATGATCGCGCGGATAATGGTGGATTGCCTTGTCGGTGCCGCCATGGACGGTCAGGTCGGCCTGCTCGTCGCCCTCGATGCCGAGCGCCCGGACGCGCAGCGGTCCCGCCACCACCTGTTTCGCGATCGCGCTCGGCTCGCCATCGTCGCCAAAGGCGCGCGCCTTGCCGGTCAGCACGGCGTCGATCGCATAATCCATGCTGCCCTCCGTTCGCGTCGTTCGACCTCGGCGCTAGCGCCGCGACGACGCCCGCACAAGCCGGCCCGGCGCCGTGCCTTGCATCCTTCCTGCGCCGCCAACGTTGATAGGCTGGACCCTCCACAGGAGCATCGCGTGAAAATTATTCCCTGTTTGCCTGCCCTTATCCTCCTCGCCGGATGCAATTCTCCCACCGAAAGCAAAACAGACAAGCCCGCCGAGCGCAGCGCCCCTGCCGATGCCGGGACGCTCCGCTTCACCGATGCCAAGGCGGCGACGCCCTTCGCTGAGCCGCCGGTCTTGCGCGCGCAGGTGATCCTCGCCCAGCTCGGCTTTTCGCCCGGGGTGATCGACGGCAAGGAGGGGCAATCCTATGTCGCGGCGCTGCGCGGGTTCCAGGCGGCGCACGACCTCGACGAAAGCGGCAAGCTCGACGACGCGACGCTCGCGAAGCTGCAGCAGTGGAATAATGTCGCCGCGACCCGCCTCGTCGTCATCCCCGCCGCCTTCGCCGCCGGCCCCTTCGTGCCCGATTTTCCCGACGATGCCGCCGACCAGGCGAAGCTGCCCGCGCTCGGCTATCGCAATCTGATGGAGGCGCTCGCCGAGCGTTTCCACACCACGCCCGAGACGATCGTCGCGCTCAACACGCCCGAAACGCCGATCGGCGCGGGCAAGACGCTGCGCGTCCCCAATATTCCCGATGTCGATCCGCTGCCGGCCGCCGACGATGCGCGCGGCTGGGGCGCGACCTTGCAGAAACTGGGTGTCGCCGCGACGCAGCCCGCCGCCGACAAGGTCGTCGTCGACAAGAGCGAGGGCGTGCTCAAGGCCTATGACGCGGACGGTAAGCTGATCGCTCTGTTCCCCGCGACGATGGGCAGCCACCGCGACCCGCTGCCGATCGGGACGTGGAAGATCCAGGGCGTCAGCCGCAACCCCGATTTCCATTATAATCCCAAGCTGTTCTGGGACGTCAGCGACAACAAGGACGCGCAATTGCTGCAGCCCGGTCCCAACGGCCCGGTCGGCGTCGTCTGGCTCGACCTCAACAAGCCGCACTACGGCATTCACGGCACCAACGAACCGCACACCATCGGCCGCGCCGAAAGCCATGGCTGCGTGCGCCTGACCAACTGGGACGCCGCACGCCTTGCGCAGATGGTCAAGCCGGGGACAGCGGCGGTTTTCCAGAACTAAGCGGCCCCAACGAAAAAGGGCGGCCCCGCAGGGCCGCCCTTCCTGTTCGTTCGATTTTCCGAAAAATCAGAAAGCGAAGCCGACGCCAGCGACGAAGCTGTCGAAGTCGCCGAAGTTGCTGATGAACTGGTGGCGATATTCGACCTTGCCATAGACGTTCGAGCCGAACTTGTGCTGGTAGCCGGCACCGACATACGGATCGTCGATGTCGCTGAAGGTGTAACCGCCGGTCGCGTACAGCTTGCCGCTGTCGCCGAGCTTCGCACCGATGCGGCCACCGGCCGAGAACTGGACGTCCGCGCCGTCGACGAGGACCTTGTCGCCGGCGACTTCGGCGCCGACGAATGCGGTGCTGCCGAGGTCGAAATCATAACCTGCTGCGAGGCCGAGCGTGCCTTCGTCGATCCCGTTGCCGGTGATCAGGCCGCCGCGAACTTCGACATGGCCTTCGCCGCCTTCGGCAGCGAACGAGGGGGTGGCGACGACGGCCGAGAGGAGAGCGGCTGCAACTGCGAACTTCTTCATTTTCTTTTCCTTTTGCTTTGGTGGGACACATTCTTTTGGAGCGCGACCCGGGGCCTAAATGGCGATTTCGCCTGTCGCTTCAATGAATGGATCATTCAGATTGTGACAATTTTCTTACCTGTGTTGTTTTTGCAACACACGGGGCCGCCGACACAACGAGGCGCGGGGCGCGGTTGGGCGTCCCGGGCGGTCGATTGTGATAATGTGGTCGCGGCGCGGGCGCCGGTCAGCCGAGCGCGGCCTGCTTTTCCTCGGCGATGCGGTCGAGTTCGGCGCGCGTCGGCTTGGTCGCCGCGCTTTTCAGCTGCCCGCACGCCGCCATGATGTCGCGCCCGCGCGGGGTGCGCACCGGCGCCGAAATCCCGGCCTTGAAGATCAGGTTACTGAACGCCTTGACCCGTTCGGGGGTCGAACATTCATAGGCCGCGCCGGGCCATGGGTTGAAGGGAATCAGGTTGACCTTGGCGTGCAGTCCGTAGTCCCTGATCAGCCGGACGAGCTCGCGCGCATCGTCGTCGCTGTCATTCTTGTCCTTCAGCATCACATATTCAAAGGTGATGCGCCGCGAATTGCCCGCGCCCGGATAGGCGGCGCAGGCCTGCAGCAATTCCTCGATGCCATATTTGCGGTTGAGCGGCACGATCTCGTCGCGGATTTCCTTGGTCACCGCGTGCAGCGAGACTGCGAGGTTGACGCCGATTTCCTCGCCGGCGCGCGCCATCATCGGCACCACGCCGCTGGTCGACAGGGTGATGCGGCGCCGCGACAGCGCCAGCCCGTCGCCGTCCATGACGATCTTGAGCGCGCCCTTGACCTCGTCGAAATTATACAGCGGCTCGCCCATGCCCATCATCACGATGTTGGTCAGGATGCGGCCGTCGGCGGTGTAATGACCGCCTTCGTCCTCTTCGTCGTCGTCGGGATCGGGGCCGAAACCGGCCATCGTGCCCTTCGGCCATTCGCCCAGTTCGTCGCGTGCCAGCATCACCTGCCCGACGATTTCCCCCGCCGCGAGGTTGCGGACGAGGCGCATCGTACCCGTGTGGCAGAAACGGCAATTGAGCGTGCAGCCGACCTGGCTCGATACACAGAGCGTTCCCCGATCGGCGTCGGGGATGAAGACCATCTCATATTCCTGGCCGTCGGCGGCGGCGAGCAGCCATTTGCGCGTGCCGTCGCTCGACACCTGCGCCTCGCGCACCGTCGGGCGGCCGATGATGAAACGGTCGGTGAGCCAAGGGCGCATCGCCTTGGCAATATCGGTCATCACCTCGAAATCGGTGACCCCGCGATGATAGATCCAGTGCCAGATCTGCTTGGCGCGCAGCTTGGCCGCCTTGGCATCAAGGCCCGCCTCGACCAGCACCCCGCCGATGGCGTCGCGGGTCAGCCCGACCAGGTCGATACGGTTGCCCCCGCGCAAGGGGACGGTGCCCGTCGTGACGGGGTCGATATGGCCGGGAATCTGCATGATGCGCGGCCATATAGTGGGGAAGGGCGATTTGTGCAATCGGGCCTAGCGACAGTGCAGGATGGCGGCGCGGTGACGCGGGGCAAGCTCGCCCTTGGGACGGCGCACCACGATACGCGTCGGCTGGTCGGGAAGCACCATGACCTCGATGCTCCATACCGGATTGTAAAGGCGATAACGCGCCATGCGGTCGTCGTCCATCCAGTCGGGAACCCGCGTCGTGCGTCGCAGGGGCAAGTGGCCGGTTGCATCTTCGCGCAAGCAATCGAGCACCGCCCGCGCGGTGCGGGCGCTTTTCAGGTCGAGCACGGTCGGAGCGGCCTTCAGATCAGCTTGATGCCGCGCGCTGACCAGCCAGAGACCGCCGACCAGTGATGCGAAGACGGGCAGGGCGATTGCCATCAGCCATCGTCGCGATACGCGCGCTATGCGCTGGTCCCGGGATTCGCCATCGGCCATTGCAAGGCCGCGCATAGCCCGGCCTCGCGTCGCTGTCGCGCGCCTTGGCTCGTCAGTGCGCCCGCGCCTCGCCCAGCGCCTCGGCGAAAGGTTCGGCGCAGCCCACGGCTTCTTCGGGCGGCACGCCCGCGCACTTCGGGAAGATCGCGTCGAGCCGGCGGCGCAGCGTGTCGTCGAAGGTCGGCTGGTTCGAGATGCGCGCGTTGCACACGGTCAGTTCGGACCGGATCGCGCCCTTGATTCGCTCGAGCCCGTCGGGGGTCAAAATGCCCGCGTTGAGCAGTTCTTCGCACAGCTGGATCAGCCCGACGGTGGTCGCATGCGCGCGCAGGCCGATGAAATCGAGCGTCCGGTGCCGCTCGCGGGCTTCCGCATCACAGCGGCTGGTTACAGTCATTCCGGCATCTCCCTCTCCGTTGCCGTGGCGACCGCACGGCGCGCCCTTGGGGCGTCTTCCGTGTCGTTCGAGGGGGATCATGCGCCGAGTCCGGGACTTCGGCAAGCGCTTATGTAACTAAGTGTCTCAAACTGGCCACAGCAAGCAATATCCCCTCCCTCGCGGGAGGGGAATGCGATCACAGCGACTTCAGCATGCCCAGCACCGCGGGCACATTGCCATTGGCCTCGGCGTTGCGCAGCGGCAGCACATTCTGGACCAGGATTTCCTCGGGCGTCGGCTGGGCCGCGAACAGGCCCATCACTTCGTCGGCGAAATCGTCGAGCGGCATATAGCCCTCGCGCGTCGACTGGCCGGGGGTCAGGTCGGTGCGCACCGCGGGCGGCGCCAGTTCGATCACCTCGACCTTGCCTTCGAGCTGGATGCGCAGCGCGACCGAGTAGCTGTGCATCGCCGCCTTGGTCGCCGAATAGGTCGGCGCCTTCGGCAGCGGCACGAACGCCAGCCCCGACGTGACATTGACGATCGCGGCATCGTCCTGCGCCGCCAGATGGTCGACCAGCGCGTCGGTCAGCCGGATCGGCCCCAGGATGTTGGTGACCACGGTCGCCTCGGCATGCGCGAGGTCGCGTTTCGTGCTGGCATCCTCGGGGGCCATGATGCCGGCATTGTTGACCAGCACATTGAGCGCGGGGAAGCGCGCGACGATGTCCTTGGCGAAGGCGGCGATCGCATCGGCGTCGGTGACGTCGAGCGCTGTAGCCGTCATGTTCGGCCGTCCGGCGATTGCGGCGTCGAGTTTCGCGGCGTTGCGCCCGGTGATGATGACGTGGTTGCCGGCGTCGTGCCAGCGCTGCGCGAGCGCGAGCCCGATGCCCGAACCGCCGCCGCTTACCAGGATCGTGTTGCCTGTGGTCTTCATGATCGTTTCTCCATTGGGGGTGGTGAGACCGGCCAGATAGGCCTATACTCTCCAAAAGAAAGAAGGCACTGAAAAGTGCTATACTTACCGAGAAGAAAGATTTGGATTTTTCGCCATGTCAGCTCCTGAAAAAAGTCCGCACACGCATTCAGAACCGCTCGACCCGCGCGTTGAGGCGCTGGTCAACGAGTTGATCGGCCGAGTCGCCGACAAATGGACGATGCTGATATTGGAGGCGCTGGAGGATCATGGCGAGTGCCGCTTCACGCGGCTGGCAGGGCTGGTGCCGGGAATCAGCCAGAAGATGCTGACGCAGACGCTGCGCGCCATGGAGCGCGACGGGCTGGTCCATCGCACCGTGCACCCGGTGATCCCGCCCAAGGTCGAATATCGGCTGACGGGACTCGGTCAGAGTCTCGGCGAGGCCTTTTGCGGCGTCTGGCTCTGGGCCGAGGCCAATCTGGACCGGGTCGAGGGCGCGCGGGCGGACTTCGACGCGCGCGCCTGAAGCCGGGCGCCGGTCCCGCCCGCATAAAAATGGCGTGCCCCCGCCTTGGCAGGGGCACGCCAGCGAGCCTGGAGTGCCTCAGGCTTCAGCGGATCACTTCGCGATCGACGTAACCCGGATCGGTTCGCCGCGCGTCGCGCTCGCGACGACGGCATTGGCCTCGATCGCCGCGACGGCCCTGGTGTCGCGGCGACATTCGCGCACCTCATTCTTGCCCGCGAGGTCGAAGTCCGACGCGGTGCCGCACACGTCGACCACCGCGCGCCAGATGCGGCGATCGAGCGTCTTGGTCCCGCTTTCGCTGCGCAGGTCGAGGTCGGAGTGCTGGACGACCGCGGTGCGCGGCGCGGCGGCGGGTGCGGTCTGGGCAAAGGCGGGCTGGCCGAGCGTGGTGGCGGCGAGCGCGGCGAGGATCAGAAGCTTTGACATCTTGTGTCTCCTTCGGCCGGCTGAAGAGGAGGGGAGGAAGCCGGTAAGACACAGATAAACCCCGCCCCCGGGCTGCGGGAGCAACGATGTTGGCGGACCATTCTGCAAAATTGCAGAATGCACGCGCGCGGCCTATATCGCACAAGGCATTATGTTCGACTGGAACGACCTCAAATCCTTCCTCGCGGTCGCCGATACCGGCAGTACGCTGGCGGCGGCGCAGGCGCTGCGCGTCAGCCAGACCACCGTCGCGCGCCGCATCGCCGCGCTAGAGGAGGCGACCGGGGTCGCGCTCTTCGAACGGCGGCAGGCGGGCTATGCGCTGACCCCGGCGGGCGAGGGGCTGGTCGCGCATGCGATGGCGGTGCGCGACGCCGCCGACCGCTTCGGCGCGGCGGCAGGGGCGCAGTCGCGCGACGCCGGCGGCACCGTCAGCCTGACGACGATGGAGATTTTCGCGGTCACCGTGCTGCCGCCGATCCTGCGCGACCTGCGCGCCGCGCATCCCGGCATCCATATCCATCTCGACACCGCCGACGAACAGCGCGACCTGTCGTCGGGCGCCGCCGACATCGCGATCCGCAGCAGCAAGCAGCCGACCGGGGCGGGGCTTGTCGGGCGGCGCATCGCCGACAATCCCTGGACCGTCTATTGCAGCCGCGACTATGCCGACCGCCACGGCATCCCGCACACGCGCGAGGAATTGGCGATGCACCCCTTCATCGGCGGTGGCGGCCATGTCTGGGAACCCTATCTCGCGTGGCTGCGCCAGCACCGGCTCGAAGAGGCGGTGGTGATGAAATATGACACCGGCTCGGGGCTGCTCGCGGGGGTGCGCTCGGGCATGGGGCTGACGATACTGCCCGCCTTCCTTGCCGACCGCGAGCCCGACCTCATCCGCTGTATCCCGCCCAAAAACGAGGACACGACCGGGCTGTGGCTGCTCACCCACGAACGGCTGCGGCATGTCCCGCGGGTGCGGCTGGTGCTCGATTTTATCGCAAAGGAACTGACGAAGCTGGCGCGGGCATAAACCTCCACTTCGGTCCCATCTCCGCTACCGGCCTCCGCAATCGAACTTATGCTGCCATCGATCCGCTGACCATCTGGGGGGAGGGAAGATCATGGCCATATCGCTCGACGGGCTCGATGACGATTTTCGCGCGTCGCTGGAAAAGACGCTCGACGCTTGTGCGAAGGTGGGGGTCGTCATGATCCCCTATTTCGGACGGCGCACCCCGCTCGAACAGGCAAAGCTGTGGCGACAGAGCCGAACGAGGCAGCAGATCGATGCCGGCATTCAGAAATTGAAGGACCATGGCGCGCCTTTTCTGGCCGATTGCATCGCTTCGGCCGGCCCGCAGCATGGCCCGCATGTGACCGGCGCGATGCCTGGATTTTCCTGGCATCAATGGCTCGAAGCGATGGACTGTTATTGGGAGCGGGACGGCGACGCCGAATGGAGCACCGACCTGCTCGGCGAGAAGAACGGCTATCGTATCTTCGCTAGCAAGGCGACCGCCGCCGGGCTGACCGCCGGCGGCTATTGGCAGTCGCTCAAGGACTGGCCGCACGTCCAGAAACGCGCAAGCGGCAGCCCCGTTTCGGCGGGCATGACCTATGCCGAAATCAATGCGAAGATGCAGGAACTATACGGCTGACCCGCTGATGTTGCCGCCGATGCATCCGATCTGACGCGGCAGCCGACGAAAGCGCTTTCCTAAAAAACATCGCCATGCTTCACACTGGTGGGTGAACGTCGCCGACGCCTTTGCCTGCCCGCCGTCGCGGCTGTTCCGCCTGGTGCTTAAGGTCGCAAAATCCTCATTCTTCCATCGCGCACCGGGGGCTTTGGTGGCCTCAAGCGCGCTTCCCGGCGTTGGCGAATGGCATTTCAGTGTGAAGTTGCGCAGTTTTCCGGGCATTTTTGCAACTGGTTCAAACCTTCGTCACCCCGGACTTGATCCGGGGTCCCGCTTGTCGGGACGGGGAGCAGGCGGCGCGTCCGAACGTGATTTCACTGTGAAGTTCGGCAGATTTGCGCCATTTTCTGCTCGGGCCTCAGTCGAGCGCCATCGCCACCGCGGCCTCGACGTGCAGCGCCAGCGTGTCGAACAGCGGCACCGTGCTGTCGCTCGCATCGACCAGCAGCATGATCTCGGTACAGCCCAGCACGATCGCCTCGGCGCCCTCGGCAACCAGCGCCGCGATGATGCGGCGATATTCGGCACGCGAGTCTGCGCGGATCACGCCCTGCACCAGCTCGTCATAGATGATGCGGTGCACCGTTGCGCGGTCGGCGTCGCCGGGGATGATCGCCTCGATCCCCGCCGCCGCTATGCGCCCGGTGTAAAAGGGCTTCTCCATCGTGAACGCGGTACCGAGCAGCCCGACGCGCGTATATCCTGCCGCGCGGATCGCGGCGATGGCGGGGTCGGCGATATGGAGCAACGGCACGTCGGTCGCCGCTTCCACGGCCTCGGCGCACAGGTGCATCGTATTCGCGCAGATCAGCAGCATGTCGGCGCCGCCGGCCGCCAGCGACGTCGCCGCCTCGGCCATTTGCGCATCGAGCATGTCCCAGTCGCCGCTCGCCTGCAGCGCGGCAACCGGTGCGAAGTCGAGCGACAGCATCAGCACGCGCGCCGAATGCAGCCCGCCCAGCCGCGCCTTCACGCCCTCGTTGATCAGGCGGTAATATTGCGCCGAGCTTTCCCAACTCAAACCGCCGATCAGGCCGATCGTCTTCATGGCGTCACCCCAGGCTTGCGCAGCCGAGCGCCGCGGCATCGATCGCGGTCGCCGCGCCGCGCAGGCGATAGGTGTCGGCGATCGATCCGCCGTTGCCGCTCACGCTCTCGACGCTCATGCTCGGCGCCGATCGCATCGCCGCGATGATCGCAGCGTCCATCCGTGCGTCGCTGGCCCAGCCATGCGCGTCCTTTCCGGTCAGGATGAAACGACGGCTGCCGATCGTCAGCCGCAATTCGCTGCCGGCGCGCCGCGCTTTCGACAGGCGGACGTAAAATTGGCCCCGAATGCGCGATTTGGGCCAGTAGCCGACGCTCGCATAGGCTTTGATCTGCGGCGTGCCGATCGTCGCGGCGGGGGCGGCGATGGCATAGCAGCGCGGCGTCGCCGGGTCGCGAAACGCCCCCCAACCGTCGAACACGCCGAGCGCGGTGCGCGGCGCCGCGAGCGCCATCGCGGGCAGCGCAGCGAGCAGGATCGACAGGGAAAGGGCGCGGCGCATCGGGCCTCGTTTGCGCGAAAACCGGCCTATTGCAAGCATCGCTTGCGCGGCGCACCACGCGCGTTAAGGAAGGTGGACATTTTCGGGGGTAGGGAATCGGGGCGCCGAATCGTTCGCGATATCCGCGCACCCGGGACTTCTCCCGCACGAGCACTTAGGATGGCGGAATAAAAATGAAAGCGACGATCGAACGCGCGGTACTTTTGAAGAGCCTCGGCCATGTCCAGTCGGTGGTCGAACGGCGCAATACCATCCCGATCCTGTCGAACGTGCTGATCGAGGCTGATGCGTCGGGCCAACTGAAATTGATGGCGACCGACCTCGATTTGCAGGTCGTCGAGACCATCGCGGCCCGGGTCGAAACCCCCGGCACCACCACCGTATCGGCGCACACCCTGTTCGAAATCGCCCGCAAGCTGCCCGAGGGCGCCGAGGTCAGCCTCGCCGCCGCCGAAGGCAAGATGCAGGTCAAGGCCGGCCGCTCGAACTTCAACCTGCCGACGCTGCCGCGCGACGATTTCCCGGTGATCGCCGAGGGCGACCTGCCGACCAATTTCGAACTGCCGGTCGCCGAACTGATCCAGATCATCGACAAGACGCGCTTCGCCATCTCGACCGAGGAAACGCGTTACTATCTCAACGGCATCTTCCTGCATGTCGCCGAGGATGCGAGCGGCCCGGTGCTCAAGGCCGCGGCGACCGACGGCCACCGCCTCGCGCGCTACACCGTCACGCGTCCCGACGGCGCGGGCGCCATGCCCGACGTCATCGTGCCGCGCAAATGCGTCGGCGAGATTCGCAAGCTGCTCGACGAGGCTGAGGGCAATGTCGAAATCAGCCTGTCGGCGACCAAGATCCGCTTCCAGCTCGGCAATGCCGTGCTCACCTCGAAACTGATCGACGGCACCTTCCCCGACTATAGCCGCGTCATCCCGACCGCGAACGACAAGCTGCTCAAGGTCGATCCCAAGAGCCTGTTCCAGGGCGTCGACCGCGTCTCGACGATCGCCAGCGAAAAGACCCGCGCGGTCAAGGTCGGGCTCGACAAGGATCGCATCACGCTGTCGGTGACGAGCCCCGAAAACGGCACCGCCGCCGAAGAACTCGCCGCCGCCTATGACAGCGACGCGATGGAGATCGGCTTCAACGCCCGCTATCTCAGCGACATCCTCGGCCAGGTCGACGGCGACAATGTCGAGCTTCACCTCGCCGACGCCAACGCCCCGACGCTGATCCGCGAAAGCGAGAAGAGCCCGGCGCTCTATGTCCTGATGCCGATGCGCGTCTGAGGATGCGTGTGAAATCGGCGTTCGGGCTGATCGCCGGCGCGGCGTTGTTCGCGGCACCGGCGGGAGCTAAAGCTCCGACGGGAGAGGATCATCGCGATGCCAATTGCTATGTCGCGCTCAGCTTGTTCGCGGCTTCGCCCCGCCACGGAGCCCCTCTCAGTGCCGAACAACGTCAGGCGCTTGATGCGGGCAGCAACTATTTTCTGGGCAAGCTGAAGGGGCGCAGCCCGGATCTCGATCTGGCGACGGTGATGACACCGGTCATCATACGGGACGTGTTGGCGAACCTGCCTGCGCAACTCGACAGCTGCATTCCCGAAACCGATGCACTCGAGGTGACGGCCAACCGGGCGATCGACCTGATACAGGCTGGGTTACAACCCTGAATCGCGCGCTCCGGGACGCGACGGTGACTTAGCCAGCCTTCGATACCCGCCAGATCGTGTTGCCGGTGTCGTCGGCGATCAGCGCGCTTCCGTCCTTCGCGACCTTAACGTCCGCCGGGCGGCCGCGCGTCGTCTTGGCGTCCTTCGACAGGAACTGGTCGAGCAGGGTGATCGGCAGTGCGTCGACGGGCTTGCCGTTCGCGCCGAACTTCACGAACACCACGTCGTAACCCGCGACCGGCTCGCGGTTCCACGACCCGTGCCGGGCGATCAGCGCGCCATTGGCGAAGCGGTCGCCGAGGTCGAGTCCGGTGGTGAAGGTCATGCCCAGCGGCGCGGTGTGTGCGCCCAGCGCATATTCGGGGCGCCTCACATATTGGCGGCGATCATCGGCATCGGGGGCGACGCGGCTGTCGACGAAACCGCCCCAATAATACCAGGGCCAGCCATAAAAGTCGCCCTCGTCGACTTCGGCGAGATAGTCGGGCACCAGGTCGCTGCCGAGCATGTCACGCTCGTTGACCACGGTCCACAACTGGTCGCTGCCCGGATAGAAGGCGAGGCCGACCGGGTTGCGGATGCCCGCGGCGAAGGTGCGCACATATTTGTTCTCGGGCCGCACCTCGAGCACCGCAGCGCGGCGGAACTCCTGGTTCATGCCCTTTTCGCCGATGTTGCTGTCGGCGCCGACGCCGATATACAGCCAGCCATTAGGTGCGGCGGCCAGGCTCTTGGTCCAGTGGCGGTTGGTGCCCTTGGCGGGCAGGTCGACGATCTTGGTCGGCTTGCCGCTCATGACGGTCTCGCCCTCGACATAGGGGAAGGCGAGCAGCGCGTCGGTGTTGGCGACATACAGCGTCTTGCCGACCAGCGCGATGCCATAGGGCGAGTTAAGCCCCGTGATGTAAGCGGTCTTGATCTCGGCCTTGCCGTCGCCGTCGGCGTCGCGGAGCAGGCTGATGCGGTTCGCCGATTTGCCGCCGGCGCCCGCCTTGCTCATCATCTTGCCCATGATCTGCCCCTCGATGCCCGACGTGTCACGCGGCGGGCTTTCGCTTTCGGCGACCAGCACGTCGCCATTGGGCAGCACGAAGATCGTGCGGGGATGCGCCAGCCCCTCGGCAAAGCGTTCGACGCGGAGGCCTGCAGCGACACGTGGGGCTTCGCCGGCCGGCCATTTGGTTGCCTCGGGAACGTTCATCGTCGGGATCGTCTGCGAATCCTGCGGCGCCATCACCGGCACCCGCCCGCTGAGTTCGGCGGTCGAGAAGCGCGCCACATCGGGTCGCGACATCACGTAAAGGATGATGCCGCCGACGACGAGGACCAGCAGCAGGGCGATGAGGATATATTTGAGGATCTTGCGCATGACGACATGTCTACACGCGCGAACGGCGACGGCAAAGGCGAAACGCGGGGCTATCCGTGGTTAACCGAATGCGGTCCGCGGTTAACCTTACCGGTCTGTTTAGCACTATTGGGAACGGCGCGGTGAGGGGGCGTGCGTAAAGCGGTCCGCGACATGATCGGGGACGCCATGCAGCTGCCAGCACCATTTCTTGCCGACCGCGCCGCGGTCGACGACGCGCAGGCGCTGATCCGCCTTCACGGCGAAGAGGCGGGCTATGCCGCCGCCGCGCGCGCCGAACAGTATCGCGCGCTCGGCAACCATATAAATTTCGCGCGCTGGCGCCAGATCGAGCGGCTGATCACCTATTTGTCGATCGACGACGTCCTCGACACCGTCCACTGATCGCCTAAAGCCGCAGCCCGGTGGTCTCGGGCAGGCCCGCCATAATGTTGAGGTTCTGGACGCAGGCGCCGCTGGCGCCCTTGCCCAGATTGTCGAGCCGCGCGACCAGCCGCAACTGCGTGCCGTCGGCGCTGGCATAGAGCATCAACTCCATCGTATCGGTCGCGGCATCACCCTTGCGCAGCAGGAGTTCGCCTTCATCGCCGGCGCGGCGCACGCGCACCAGCCGCGATCCGGCATAATGCGCCGCGAGCGCTTCATCGGCCGCATCGGCCGTCGGCGCGTCGAAGCTCAGCGGCACCTCGACCAGCATGCCGCGATAGACCGGCACCACCGCCGGCGCGAAGACGGGGGCGTGGACCAGCCCCGATCCTGCCTGCATCTCGGGAACATGCTTGTGGCCGAGCGACAGGCCATAGCTGCGAAAGCCGATGTCGGTTTCGGCCTCGAAGCGCGCGATCAGTTCCTTGCCGCCGCCCGAATAGCCCGACACGGCATTGACGCTCAGCCGTGCGTCCTTGGCGACGATGCCCGCCGCGACCAGCGGCGCGACCAGCGCAAGGAAGCCGGTGGGATAGCAGCCGGGGTTGCTGACCCGCGTCGAAGCGGCAATCGCGTCGCGCTGGCCCTCGGCCAATTCCGGAAAGCCATAGGTCCAGCCCGGCGCGACGCGATGCGCGGTCGACGCATCGATCACCTTAGTCCGGTCGTTCGCGATCATGCCGACGGCCTCGATCGCTGCGGCGTCGGGCAGGCAGAGGATAACGAAATCGGCATCGTTGAGCGCCTCGCGCCGCGCGGATGCATCCTTGCGGCGTGCCTCGTCGAGCGTCAGCAGCGAAAACTCGGCCCGCCCTGCGAGCCGCTCGGCGATTTCGAGGCCCGTCGTTCCCGCCGCGCCGTCGATGAAAACCGTCTGTGTCATAAGATTATTTCAGTCTTTTATAACCGCTCACCGGCGGTTCCTGTCCCTTGGCGACCGAACGCGCGATCACGTCGGCCAGCGGCTCAACCTTCACCGCCATCCATCGTCGGCTCGCGTGGATGACGTTGGTCGCGTCGGCCATGATGCCGACATGGCCGGGGAAAAAGACGAGATCGCCGCGCTCCAGCTGCGCCGGATCGACATCCTTGTCGGCGCCGAGCGCGGCGAACTGCAGGTCGCTGTCGCGCGGCAACTGGATGCCGGCGGCACCCCAGGCCAACTGGACCAGCCCCGAACAGTCGATCCCCGCCGCGGTGCGGCCGCCCCACAAATAGGGGGCATCGACCAGTTCCTCGGCGACGGTCGCGGCATCGGCTTCGACGACGTCGGTCTCGGCGAGCGCCGCGAGCGGCAGGTAGCCATGCGCGGTCGCCAGCCATTCGCCTTGCGGCTCGCCCATCATCAACGCCCCGCGCGGCAGCACCGCCGAACCGCCGCTTGCGGCATCGGGCGCGCTGTGCAGCAGGGCCTCGCTCGCGCGCACCCGGTGCGTCGGCGCGATCGGCGCGCCCAGCGCATCGGCGGCGAGGTAGCCGACATAATGATCGGCGAGGCAATAGCCCCACGCCCAGCCGCCGGTCAGGTCGAGCAGGGCAAATCCCTCGCCATAGAGCAATTCGCTCGTCTGGTCGGCGTCGAGCGACGGCGCACCGCGCAGCACGGCCGAGGGCAGCACGCAGCTGCTCATCATCGGCGCGGCATAATGCGGTGCGAAATGCTGGCCCGCGACCGCGATATCGGCAAGGTCGGGGCGGATCGCGACGACGCGCGGGTCATAGCTTTGCGACGTGCCGCTCAGGCCGAACCGGTCGCGTCCGGCGCCGACTGCGCCGGGGCGTCCCATGCGGATGCGGCCCGCCGCCAAATTTTCGACCTCTGCTGCCACGTCTTGTCCCGAATATACTGTCAAAACCGCCGTCCGGCGCTCAATCGCGGCGCATTAGCCCAGCGGCACGGCGTTTATCAAGAAACATCGCTCTTGCGCCGCCGGTCATAGCGGGACTGCAACATCGCCCACGCCGCGCGCATCCCCAGCGCCGCGCCGCCCTTGGGCCGTCCGTGCTTCGCCGAGGGGCGCCAGGCAAAGGTGTCGACATGCGCCCAGGCGATGCCGTCGGCGACGAAACGCTTGAGGAACAGTGCGGCGGTAATCGTCCCGGCAAAGGCCGACGCGCCCGCATTGCCCAGGTCGGCAAAGGCATCAGCTTCGACAGCGGCG
>NZ_LYVN01000047.1 GCF_001990265.1 Sphingopyxis sp. KK2 | reverse complement strand
GATGATCGTCGGCAGCGCCTTGGGCGACAGATTGTCGGCGGCCATCGGCCAGGCTTCTTCGAGCGCCTTGCGCGCCTCGGCATATTTGCCGAGCGGCATCTGCGCCCGGCTGAGCTGCATCAGGTCGACCGCGAGGCCCGCCGATTCGCCCAGCGTCGCGCGGCGCTGCGCGACGAGCGCGATCAGCAGCGGTTCGGCCTCCGCAGGTTTGCCGAGGCGGATCAGGCGCAGCGCCTTCAGCTGGCGGATATTGAGGTCGAGCCCGCTATTCTGTTCGCCCGATCGCGCGATCAGCGCCTCGGCGCGCGCGATGATCGGGGTCATCCTGTCGAGCTGGCCGAGCTCGATCATGTAAACGAGGACATTGTTGTAGATCGACAGCATGTCGCGGTGGTTTTCCTTCCACACCACCTCGGCGTCGGGAATGCTCGCGAGCAGCAGCGCGATCGCCTCCTCGGTCTTGCCGCTGCGTCGCAGATATTGCGCCTGCGCCTGCTTCCACTCGACGATCTGCAGCCGGTAGCGCACCGGATCACTGTCGAAGACGCGCTTCGCGTCGGCGAGCAGCGCGGGCATTTCGTCGGTGTTGCCGATCGCGGCGGCGGCGCCCGCCTTCTTCACCTTCAGGTCGGCGGTCGCGGCGGCGCTGTCGCTGCCCACCCCGCGTTCGAGCGCGCGGCTGACCAGCGTATAGGAGCCGAGATTATCCTCGAGGTTGACGTAGAGATTGAACAAGGTGCCGACGAGCACCCCCGATTGCTCACTGCTGTCGAGCGAGTTGGCGAGCTTGTCGGCGGTCTGGTCAAGCATCTGTTTGACCGTCGCGGTCTCGCCCTCGTCGGTCGCGGCGGTATCGCGCAGCATCACGGTGAGCAGGCGGTTGATCGCCTCAGACCGCTTCGCCTCGGCGAGCGCGGCATCGCGCTCGATCGCGGTCGCGCGCGCCTGCCAGGCGATGCCGCCGGCGCCGACGAGCAGCGCCGCGAGCACCGCGGCGGTCGCCGCGACGCCCCAGCGATAGCGGCGCAGGAAGCGCCCGGCCATGTAGCGCGTCGATCCGTCGCGCGCCTGGACGGGCAGGAACTGCTGATGGCGGGCGACATCCTCGGCGAGCGCGCTGACGCTGAGATAGCGTTCGGCCGGGCTGCGGCGCATCGCCTTCATCACGATCGCGTCGAGATCGCCGCCGATCCGGCTCACCGGCACCGGGGATGTCCCCGATGCCGCGGCGCGGCTCGGCAACAGGGCGTCCTCATAAAGAACGCGCCGGATCATCGCGGGCACCGACGATTTTTCGCCGCGCCAGGGGCTCTTGCCGCTGACCAGTTCATAGAGCACCACCCCGAGCGCATAGACGTCGGTCGCGACGGTCGCTTCGTCGCCGTCGAGCTGTTCGGGCGCGGCATAATCGGGGGTCAGCATCGCCTGTGTCGTCGCCGGCAAGGCGGCGCTGTCGTCGAGCAATTTGCCGATACCGAAATCGACGAGACGCGGCTTGCCGGCGGGATCGACCAATATGTTCGACGGCTTGATATCGCGGTGGACGACCAGATTGGCGTGGGCATAGGCCACGGCGTCGCAGGTTTCGCGGAACAGCTTCAGCCGCGTGTCGAGGTCGGCGGCATGGCTGCGGCACCAGGCGTCGATCGGCTCGCCATCGACATAGTCCATCACGATATAGGGCCGGCCGTCGGGCGCGACCCCGGCGTCGATCAGCCGCGCGATGCCGGGATGGTCGAGCCGCGCGAGCAAGCGGCGTTCGCGCGCGAAGCTTTCGGCGCGCTCGGCGGCATCGACGCGGAGCAGTTTCAGCGCAACCTTCTGATCGAAATCGGCCTCCGCGCGGCGCGCGAGATAGACTTCGCCAAGCCCGCCGCGCCCGATCAGCCGGTCGACCGTAAAACCGCCGACGTCCTGCCCCGCTGCGAGCGAAGTGTAGCTGGCCGGCGCCGCCTCGGCGCCGAGCGGCGGCGGGTTCATATCGAGAATGCCTTCGCCGCGCGATGACGCGAGCAGGCCGCGAACCGCGCCGACGATCTCCGGCGATAGCGTCGACCGGGTCAGGCGCTCAGTCTGGATGTGGACAGGCAGATCGACCAGCTCGTCGAACAGCGCCTGGATGCTTTGCCAATCGTCCCGGTCGCGTGCCGCCATGTCCTTGTCCCCCATCGGCCATGGGTAAAGCAAAGGCCGCCCCGGTCAATGCGATCAATCGATGATCGCCATGGGTTGCCGCCGCACGTCAGCCCGGTGTGTGACGGGTTGTCCGATCACATCGGCTTGGGCCGGCACATCCGACGATACCCCGAGGCGTTGGTATGAGCGAAATGACGACCCCTGGAGCGCCCTGCTCGCACCGGCTGGCTGGGGCGGCAGGATTCGAACCTGCGCATGGCGGCATCAAAAGCCGCTGCCTTACCGCTTGGCGACGCCCCAACGGCCGGTGCGAGGCGCGCTCTAGAACGCGCCGCCCGCTATTGCAAGCTGGCCTTAAAGCCGCATCACCCAGCCATGCGGATCGGCGGCGCGCCCGCGCTGGATGTCGACGAGCTTGTCCTTGAGCATCGCGGTCACCTGTCCGGGGCCGCCGGCACCGATGGTGAAGCTGGTCTCGCCGCGCGTCACCTTGCCCACCGGGGTCACCACCGCCGCGGTGCCGCAGGCGAAGCTTTCGGTGAGCTTGCCGCTCTCCGCATCGGCCTGCCACTGGTCGATCGCATAGGGTTCCTCACGCACCGTCAGCCCGGCGCCGCGCGCCAGCGTGATGATCGCGTCGCGCGTGATGCCGGGCAGGATCGTGCCGGTCAGCGGCGGCGTCACGATGCTGCCGTCGTCGAAGACGAAGAACATGTTCATGCCGCCCAGTTCCTCGATCCAGCGATGCTCGGCGGCATCGAGGAAGACGACCTGGTCGTGCCCCTTGGCGATCGCCTCGCGCTGCGCGACGAGGCTCGAGGCATAATTGCCGCCGCATTTGGCGGCGCCGGTGCCGCCGGGCGCGGCGCGGGTATAATCCTCCGACACCCAGAGCGAGATCGCCGGGGCGCCCGAGCGGAAATAATTGCCGACGGGCGAGATGATGACGAGGAACTGATATTCGCTCGCGGGTTTGACGCCGAGGAACACCTCGCTCGCGAACATGAAGGGGCGCAGGTAGAGCGCGCCGCCGTCGACCGGCGGGAACCAGTGCGCGTCGGCGGCGACGGCTTCCTTGACCGCCGCGATGAACAGTTCCTCGGGCAGTTCGGCCATCGCCATGCGGCGCGCGCTGGCGTTGAAGCGCGCGGCGTTCGCCTCGACGCGGAACAGCGCCATCGACCCGTCGTCGAGCCGGTACGCCTTCAGCCCTTCGAAGATTTCCTGTGCATAATGGAGCACCGCGGTCGCCGGATCGAGCGTCAGCGGCCCGCGCGGCATCACCTGCGCATCGTGCCAGCCCTTGTCCTCCGAATAGCGGATCGACACCATATGGTCGGTGAAGACGCGCCCGAACACGGGGTCCGCGATCGCCGCCGCGCGTACCTCGTCCGCGACCTTGCTGGGGTGCGGCAGGTGGGTGAAGGCGGGAAGCGACATGCGGGAACCTACTCGGTCAGGGGGTGAATCGAGGCCGCCTCTTGCCAAAGCGCGGCCCTTCGCGCAACGCTGGTGACTATGCCGAACGATAATTTTCTTTCACAAGTCCCCGGCGCCTCCGCTCTTTTCTTGCGCGAGGACGAGGTGCGCCGCGGCATCGAATATCTGTTTTTCGCGCACGCCGCGCTGTGGCGCTCGATCGACACGAAGCTGGCGGAGGCCGGATTGGGGCGGGCGCATTACCGCGCGCTCTATTTCATCGCACGCCAGCCGGGGCTGACGATTTCGGACCTGCTTGCGCTGCTCGGAATCACCAAACAGTCGCTGGGGCGAGTCGTGAAGGAGCTCGAGGCACGCGCAATGGTGACGACGCGGCCCGGCGGGCGCGACCGGCGCGCCAAGGAATTACGGCTGACCGACGAAGGGCGCGCGATCGAGGCGGCAGTGTTCGACCTGCTGCGCAACGCGATGAGCGCCGCCTATACGCAGGCGGGGCAGCAGGCGGTGACCGGATTCTGGCAGGTCAGCGAGGCCTTGCTGCCGCCGCGCGAGCGCGAGCGGGTGCGCAAATTGGGAAGCGACTGACCGCCCCCTTTCGGTTGGGTCTCAGCCCTCGCCGCGCGCGATATCGGCGAGTTCGCGGCCACGGTCGCGCGCGGCGCGCAGCACATTGGTCATCAGCGCGACGAGCTGGCCGCCTTCGTCGAGGACGTCGAGCCCGGCCTGCGTCGTGCCGCCCTTGCTCGCGACCTGCGTCACCAGGGTGCCGGGCTTTTCGCCGCTGTCGGCAAGCAGCGCGGTCGAACCGCCGAAGGTCGCGATGGCGAGCGCCAGCGCATCGTCGCTCGACAGGCCGAGCCGTTCGCCCGCCGAAGCATAGGCCTCGATCAGGCGGAAAACGAAGGCCGGGCCACTGCCGGTGAAGGCGGTGACAAGGTCCATCGTCGAATCGTCGGCGAGCGCGGTGACATGGCCGAGCGGCTTGAGCAGCGACGTGACCGCCTTGTCGTCGGCGCGGCCGAGGCTGGCGACCGCCGACACGCCCGCGCCGATGCGCGCGGCGAGGTTGGGGAGGATGCGGACCTGCGCCCGTGCCTCGGGGAAGCGAGCCGCGAGATCGGTGAGCGAGACCCCGGCGAGGATCGACAGCAGATGGACGTCGTTGCCGACCTGCGGCCCCAGTTCGTCGGCGACGTCACCAAGCTGCTGCGGCTTCATGCCGAGCATGATCCAGTCGGCGCTGCCGCCCGCAGCGATCCATTCGCCGAGCGCGGCATATTGCGCGATACCCTCGCGCGGGGTCGCGAACGGATCGACGATCGCCACCGCCGCCGGGTCGAGCCCCGCCGCGAGCCAGCGGTCGAGCATCGCGCCCGCCATATTGCCGCACCCCACCAGCAGGATCCGGCCCGAGAAATTCCGCAACGTCTTGGTCATCATCTTGTCTTTTCGTTGGTTAGCGGCAGCTGCTGTCCGGACCCGAGAGCAGGTCGAGGCAGCGGCCGTCGATCTTGGTCTGGTCGACCGGCAGGCCGATCAGCGACGCGAGCGTCGGCAAAATATCCACCGTCATCACGGCATTGGGCTGTTCGAAGCCCGCGATCCCCTTGCGCCAGAACAGCATCGGCACGCGGCGGTCATAATCCCACACCGACCCGTGCGTCGCGACATAGCCGAGCCCCGATTCGGGAATCGGGGTGACGCGCGGTTTGAGCACGACGACGAAGTCGCCCGAACGCTCGGGGTTGTACGAGGCGCGCAGCTTGTCCATCAGCGACCAGACGTCGGGCGAACGCTTCGAGATCGGGTGCTTCGCCAGTTCCTCGCCGGTCACCACCGCCTCGACCTGCGGATGCGCGCGCCAGCGGGCAAGCAGCTCGGCCGATGCCGCCTTGCGCTGCGCCGGGGTCAGCGCCTTCGACAGATACATGTCGCCGAACGGACCGTCGCTGTAGAGCAGGGGCTGCGGCAGGCCGAGCTTTTCGGCGACCGCCTTGCCGAGCTGGTCGGCATCGAGACCGCGGTCGACGCGCTCGGCGGCGGGCCAGGCATTCTGGCGGTTGCGCTCGGGCAGATCGTGGCCGCCATGGTCGGCGGTCAGCGCCACCGCATAGTCGATCCCCGTCGCGTCGAGCCGCGCAAAGAAATCGCCGAGCTCGCGGTCGAGGCCGGTCATCTGGAGGCACATTTCGCTGCCTTCGGTGCCATAGGTGTGGCCGACATAGTCGGTCGCCGACAACCCGACGATCAGCAGGTCGGTGCCGCTCCCCTCACCCATCTTGCGCGCCTGACGCAGCGCGGCCGCGGTCGCGAGCACCGCGCCGTCGGCCTCGGGCGAGGCCATGAAGCCGCGGAAATTATTGGCGTCGCGCGCGAGGCGACCCGTGCCGACGGTGCCGCCCTTGTCGATCGGGATCGCGATATCCTTGGCGGCGCAATCGGCGGGCAGCGTCAGGGCGGGGCGCGGCTCGGCCATCGCGGCGGCGATCGCCGCGCTCGCCTGCGTCGCGACCGGCGACAGCGCCGTGCCGCGATAGCTGGTGAGCCCGGCGGGAACGAGCCACATCAACTCGTCGGCCTGGTGCCCGCCCATCATGATCGCGGCGCGGTCCTTGCCCGCGACCGACACCACCTGCGCCTTCGGATCGCGCGCCTTCATCAGGTCGCCAAGCGTGGGCACGAGCAGATGCTTGACCGAGGCGGCATATTTGCCGCTGCCCGATGTCGTGCCGGCGACGCTCTCGTCCTCGGCGCAATAGAGGCGCTTGTCCTCGCGCGCGGTCGACAGGTCGAAATAATTGTTCGCGATGATCCCGGTGTGTGCGGGATGGTTGCCGGTCAGGATCGTCGAATGGCCGGGGCAGGTCTCGGTCGCACCGTGCGACTGATAGCCCGCGGGAAAGACGACGCCCGACGCGAGCCGCGCGAGTCCGCCGGTGAACTTGCCCCGATATTCGGCGAAAATGTCGGCGGAGAACTGGTCGACCGCCACCATCACGATCAGCTTGGGCGGCGGCGTCTGCGCGGTCACCTTTTGCGCGGGCGCGGCCGCATCCTGCGCAAGGCCGGCGCCGGCGGCACCGACGCAAAGCACGGCGGCAAGAGCGGTGGTCAGATATTTCAGCTTCACGGGCGGCTCTCCGATACACGAGGGTGTCAGCGCGGGCTGTCCTCTCGACGAAAGCCGCCTATATGGCAAGCCTCGAACGATAAGGCGGACGCGGGACGGGCATGGATCGCAGTAGGCACGATTTTATGACAGGCATTTGGCGCGCGCTGCTCGCGATGCTCGCGCTCGCACTGCTGGCGCTCGCCCCGGCGCGGGCGCAGCCGGTGAACATCACGCCGCAGCTGATCGCCGAATCGCCCGCCCCCGCGCCCGGCGCGACCACGACGCTCGCGCTCAGCATGACGCCCGCGAAGGGCTGGCACGGCTATTGGCTCAACGGCGGCGACGCCGGTTTCGGCATGTCGGTCGACTGGAACCTGCCCGAGGGGGTGACGGTCGAACCGTTCCGCTATCCGGTGCCCGAGGCGCTGATCCTCTTCGGCATGATGAACCATGTCTATGAGCATCCCTATGCGCTGCTCGCCGACATCAAGGTCGACAGCAAAGTCGCGCCGGGGACCGACCTGACGCTGTCGGGAGTCGCCAACTGGCTCGCCTGCACCGACAAGATCTGCGTGCCCGAAAAGGCGGTGGTGTCGGTCAAGTTGACCGCGGGCGACGGCACGATCGCGGCGGCATCGCGCACGCGCTTCGACGCCTGGCGCGCGCGGCTGCCGCAGCCGCTCGACCGGCCGGGGACGTGGGAACGCAAGGGAAAGACGCTGCGCTTCGGCATCCCGCTTCCCGAGGGGACGGCGATCGACACGCCGCACCTGTTCCTCGAAACGCAGAATCTGATCGACTATCCCGCCCCGCAAAATTTCAGCCGCAACGGCGACTGGATCGTGATCGAGTCCCGCGCCAACGGCGATGCCGCCGGGCCGGTCGCGGGGCTGGTCAAGCTCGCCGACGGACGCGGGCTGACCCTCGGCTTCAACCCCGGCAAGGTGCCGGCGGCGGGCGAGCCGGTCGGCGACGCGCCGGACGGGATCGACCTCGCGATCTTCTGGGCCGCGCTCGGCGGCGCGATCCTCGGCGGGCTGATCCTCAACCTGATGCCGTGCGTCTTCCCGATCCTCAGCCTCAAGGCACTCAGCCTCGCGCGCTCGGGCGGCGACGCGCGCGAAGCGAAGGTCGAGGCGCTCGCTTATACCGCCGGCGCGGTGCTGGTCAGCCTCGCGCTCGGCGGCGTGCTGCTCGCGCTGCGCGCCGCGGGCGAACAGGTCGGCTGGGCGTTCCAGCTCCAGCATCCGGTGAGCGTGCTCGTCCTGCTGCTGCTCGCGATCGCGATCACGCTCAACCTGCTCGGGACCTATGAACTGCCCTCCTTCGGCGGCGGACAGAAACTTGCAGGCCAAGGCGGCGCAGCGGGCGGTTTCTGGACCGGCGCGCTCGCCGCCTTCGTCGCGACGCCGTGCAGCGGGCCGCTGCTCGGCGCCGCGCTCGGCGCGACGCTCGTGCTTCCCGCCTGGGCCGCGCTGCCGATCTTCGGCGGGCTGGGACTCGGCCTTGCTCTCCCCTTCCTCGCCATCGGCTTCCTGCCCGCGCTGCGCCGCCGCCTGCCCAAACCGGGACCGTGGATGGCGACCTTCCGCAAATGGATGGCGCTGCCGATGGGCCTGACGGCAATCGCACTGGCCTGGCTGTTGACGCAGCAGGTCGATGGATTGCGCTGGTCCGATATCGCCACTGCACTTGGCACCAGCATCCTTTTCATTGCACTCTACCGCCATTGGATGAAGGGCCCCGACCGGGGCCATGCCGGAAAGCTGTTGCTGCTTATTCCAGCCCTGTTCATGGGGTTCCTGACATATACGGTCGTAACGGCTACACCCTCGGCCGCCGTCGGCGAAGCCGGCGGAGAAAGTTTCACCCCCGAAGCGCTTGCCAAGGCGCGCGCCACCGGCAAGCCCGTCTTCGTCTATTTCACCGCCGACTGGTGCCTGTCGTGCAAGGCGAACGAGGCGGGCGCGATCAACCGCGAAGCGGTTCAGGACATGTTCGACCGCAAGGGTGTCGTCACCCTCGTCGGCGACTGGACCAACGGCGATCCCGCCATTACCCGCACCCTCGCCGAGCATGGCCGCAACAGCGTGCCGCTCTATCTCTGGTACGCGCCGGGCGCCGCCAAGCCCGAAATCCTTCCGCAGATCCTGACCCCCGGCACGCTCACCGATCTGGCCGAGCGCTGATGGCCAAGCTGCGCGCCGACCAGTTGCTCGTCGATCGCGGTCTTGCCGAAAGCCGGACCCGCGCGCAGGCACTGATCCTCGCGGGGCTCGCCTTCATCGGCGATCGCAAGATCGACAAGGCGGGGCAACAGGTCGCTGCCGACGCCGACATCAGCGTCAAGGGCCGCGACCATCCCTGGGTCTCGCGCGGCGGCATAAAGCTCGACCATGCCCTCGCGCATCTCGGCTGGGACGTCGCGGGCGCGGTCGCGATCGACGTCGGCTCGTCGACCGGCGGCTTCACCGACGTGCTGCTGAGCCGCGGCGCGGCGCGCGTCTACGCCGTCGATTCGGGGACCAACCAGCTCGCGTGGAAGCTGCGGCAGGACGATCGCGTCATCGTCCACGAACAGACGAGCGCGCGCATCCTGACACCGACGCATATCCCCGAACCCGTCGACCTCGTCGTCTGCGACGCGAGCTTCATCGCGCTGTCGAAAGTCCTCCCGGTGCCGATGTCCTTTGCCAAGGACGGCGCGCGCATCGTCGCGCTGATCAAACCGCAGTTCGAGGCCGAGCGCCAGGAGGTCGGCAAGAAGGGCGTCGTGCGCGACCCCGCGGTCCACGCACGCGTCTGCGCCGAAGTCCGCGCCTGGCTCGAGGGCGAAGGCTGGGCGGTCGCCGATCTCGTCGAAAGTCCGATCACCGGGCCCGAGGGCAATGTCGAATTCCTGATCGCCGCCGTCAAAGGACCCGCTTGACGCTGCGCCGCACAATCGCGACACAAATGCAACGGATTCGCATGTGGGGGATATTGCGGACATGACCGAAATCGCAACGCCGGGCCAACTTCGCATGTCCTATCTGCGCTGGGCACTGGTGACGGTGCCGGCGATCGTGCTGCTCGGCAGCCTGTCGGGGCTTCTTTCCAACAGCGGCTATGCCAACCGCTGGTTCGCATCGCTCGACCTGCCCGCGATCACCCCGCCGGGATGGGTTTTCGGCACGGTGTGGCCGATCCTCTACATCTGCCTCGGCCTGTCGCTCGCGATGGTGCTCCACGCGCGCGGCGCGAAAGGGCGCGGGCTTGCGCTGCTGCTCTTCTTCACCCAGCTCATCGCCAATTTCGCCTGGTCGCCGCTCTTTTTCGGCGCGCATCAGGTGACGACCGCCTTTTACCTGATCGTCTTCATCCTGCTGATGACGACCGCGACGACCTTTGCCTTCGCGCCGATCCGCAAGGCAGCGGCCTGGCTGCTGGTGCCCTATATGGTCTGGCTGAGCTTCGCCGCGATCCTCAATTTCCAGATCGATCAGGCCAATCCCGAGGCCGAAACCCTTGCCCCCGCCGCCGCGAGCACCCAAATAGGGTGACGGCAAGGGTTTTGGGGTTCGCCCCACAAGGAAAGTGACGAACATGCAGAGCGAAAACCGCTTTTTCGACGATCTGGCCAAGATGGTGAACGGCGTCGCCGGAACCGTGGCCGGTGCGGGCCGCGAGGCCGAATCCGCGATGCGCGAGCGCGCCAAGGAATGGATCGGCCGCATGGATTTCGTCAGCCGCGAGGAATTCGAAGCGGTGAAGCAGATGGCCGCGACCGCGCGCGCCGACGCCGAGGCGCTGAAGGCGCGGCTCGACAAGCTCGAAGGCGCATCCGCTCCCAAGGCCGCCGCGGCGCCGAAGGCCGCTGCCAAGCCTGCAGCACGCAAGCCCAAGGCCTGACGCAGCGACTCGCCTCCTCGCGCGTTTCCGTCTAAAGGCGCGCGCATGAGTGACGATATCTACGACGAAGACGACGGCCAGGACGCGGCGCCGATGGAAATGCTGGCGTCCTATTTTGCCGCGCACGACTGGCCGCACGAGATGGTCGGCGAGGACGAGATCGTCGCGACCGCGCAGGGCAGCTGGACGACCTATGAACTGCGCGCGGTATGGCGCGCCGACGACGGCGTCATCCAGCTGCTCGCCTTTCCCGACATCCGCGTGGTCGAAGACAAGCGCGCCGTCGCGCACGAGGCGCTGGCGCTGATCAACGAGCAGCTCTGGCTCGGCCATTTCGAACTATGGTCGAACAGCGGGACGATATTGTTCCGCCACGGCCTGTTGCTCGGCAACGATGCCGCGCTGCCGCTTGACCTCACCGAAACGCTGATCGAAAGCGCGATCGACGAGTGCGAGCGCTTTTACCCGGTGTTCCAGTTCGTGCTGTGGGGCGGCAAATCGCCCGCCGAGGCGCTCGCGGCGTCGCTGATCGAGACGCGCGGCGAGGCCTGAGGCTCAGCGTTTCTCGAACCGCTGCAACCCCGTGCCCAGCTGATTCTGTCCGATCGCCAGCGCCTCGCCGCTCCAGTCGGCGACGAACACCGACTTGCGGTCCATCCCGGCGGGCAGGCTCGCCCGATTGCCGTCGATCACCAGCCCGCGCGAGGGATTTTTGCGTTCCTCGGCGGCGACCGCGATCAGCGCCGAATAATTTTCCTTGTCGCGGCCCTGCACGAACATGTTGTTCGCGATCCGGCCGACCGAGCCCGAGGGCAGGTCGATCATATAGTTGGTCGCGGTTCCCTGCGTGTCGTCGAAGCTGTTGTCGCTGATGTCGACGTTCACCGCGCGGGTCTTCATATAATGGCCGCCGCTGCCCTTTTCGAAGCGCGTGCGGGTGACGATCACGCGGCCATAGATGCCGGTGTAGACGCTGTGTGCGCAGCTCAGCCCGCGGTCGCAGCGGCCGAGGCGCGAGAAGGTCGAGCGATCGATCGTGAGCGTCCCCTCGGGATCGTCGGCGGTAAGGATGCCCTCCTCGCTGTTGCGGAACATCGAATTCAGCACCTCGAGGTCGCTCGTCTCGAGCCTTATGCCCGCACCATTGCCGTCGGGTACGCGCATATTCTGGAAGACGATGCCGTCGACGCGGGCACCCGCGCCGCGCAGCACCAGCGCCGCCTTGCCCTCGCAGGTCACGCCGTCGAAGATCGCGCGGCCGGGTTCGGCGGCGACGAAGGCGATGCGTCCTGCGGTCTGCACCGCGCAGTCGCGATGATAGCCGGGCGCGATGCTGATCGTCCCCTGCCCCTCGCCGATCGCATCGACAGCATCCTGCAGGCGGCCGTAGCCCCGACCGTCGACGCTATAGGGCGCGCCGCCGCCGGTCTGCGCGGGCGCGGGGGCGGCAACAACCACGGCGGCGATGAGCAGCGCGGTGACGAGGCTGGGACGAAGGCGGGTCATGCCGCCCCCATAGGCGATCGGGCGCGCGCAGTCGTTTGCAAGGCTGGTTAATTTGCAGCGCGTCCCGAAAGCGGACGGTTGCGGCCCGTCCGGTTAACGCCAGGGGCGGATCACCATATCGGGCGAATAATAGGTCAGATATTGCGCCAGCCGTGGCTTGTCCGACCGGTTCGGGCTCGCGGCGTGCGGCAGATCCTGCCGCCAGATGATCAGGTCGCCGGCCTTGCCCGCGACATGCTTCACCCCGTCGGACAAATCGGCCTCGCGCGGGTTGGCGCCGTCGAGGTTCGCGAGCCAGTCGTCGATCCGCTTGTGGAATCCGGGAACGCAGCGGAAGGCCCCCTGATCCTCCGCGGTGTCGCTGAGATAGAGTACCGCCTGCGTATGAAACGGGATCGGCTGGACCAGGCTCGCGTCCCAGTGGATGTCCGATCCGCTGAACAGATGCCCCGGCCGCTCGGGCGGGTTGAAGCCCATGCGGTCGACCAGCACCCACAGATTTTCGCTTCTCCATAGCTGCGCGAACGCCTTGTGCACGCGCGGGCTGCGGCGTGCGGCTTCGAGCGCCGAGCCCTGGAAATGCGGGACCATGATGCCGTTGGTCTTGGCGGCGTACCAGCTTTCGGGGTCGTCGGGCGACGCACCGATCACATCCCACAGCAGCGCCTTGACCGCTTCGATCTCGTCGGCCGAAATCGCGTCGGGCAGGATGACATAGCCATGCTCGTCCCAATGCTGGAGCGCCGCGACATCGAGAACGTCGGGCATCGCCGCGATCGCATCGAGCTGCGCCTGCGCCTCCTCGCCCGGCGCCATCTCATAGAGCCAGGCGTGATAGCGGTCGAGGAGGCGCGGGTCGGGCTGGCCCACCGTGTCGAGGATCCAGGCCTGAAAGCCCGCAAGGTCAGGCTTCACCAGATAGAGCTGCTCATACACCTGCTGGTTGCCGAGCCCGAGCGTGTCGAGCAGCAGCTTGCCGACCATCTCGTCGAGCGGCGGGCCATTGCCCGTGTGCGACGCCCAGAACTCCTCGAGACAGGCGATTTCAAGCACTTCGGACATGGACAGCCTTCGTCAGTCGAGGTTGGGACGCAGCCAGCGCGTTGCGGTCTCGATATCGACCCCGCGCCTTTGTGCATAGTCCTCAAGCTGATCGCTGCCGATCCGCGCCACACCGAAATATTGGCTTTCGGGATGCCCGAAATAGAAGCCGCTGACCGCCGCGGTGGGCAGCATCGCAAAGCTTTCGGTGAGCACCAGCCCGGCGTTGTCGCCCGCCTGCAGCAGGTCGAACAATATCGGCTTCAGGCTGTGGTCGGGGCACGCGGGATAGCCCGGCGCCGGGCGGATGCCGCGATATTCTTCCTTGATCAGCGCCTCGTTAGTCAGCTGCTCGCCCGGCGCATAGCCCCACAAGGTGGTGCGGACATGCTGGTGCAGCCGCTCGGCAAAGGCCTCGGCGAAGCGGTCGGCGAGCGCCTTCAGCAGGATGTCCGAATAATCGTCCTTGTCGGCGCGGAAGCGCTCCGAAAAAGGTTCGATGCCGTGGATGCCGACCGCGAAGCCGCCCATCCAGTCGCCCGCGGGATCGATGAAGTCGGCGAGGCACATGTTCGCGCGGTCGCGGCTTTTCTTGATCTGCTGGCGCAGGAAGGGGAGCGTCACATGGCGTTCCTCCTCGGCGAGGTGGATCGTCACGCTGTCGCCGTCGCGCGCGCACGGCCAGAAGGCGCAGACGCCGCGCGCGGTCAGCCATTTCTCGGCGATCAGTCTGTCGAGCATCGCGTCGGCATCGGCCTTGAGCGCCACCGCCGTCTCGCCGACGACCTCATCCTCGAGGATCGACGGATAGGTGCCGTGCAATTCCCACGCGCGGAAGAAGGGCGTCCAGTCGATGCATTCGCGCAGATCTTCAAGGCTCCAATCGTCGAAGCGGTGCAGCCCGGGCTGGAGCGGCGGCGCGGGCTTGTCGCTCAAATAGGCGTCGTAATAATTGGCGCGCGCCTCTTCGAGCGTGTGGAGCACGCTCTGCCCCTTGCCCGCGCGCACGTCGCGGACATGGGCATAATCATCCTTATACCCCTGGACATAGGCGTCGCGCCCGGTGTCGCTGACCAGCGCGGTGGCGACCCCGACCGCACGGCTTGCGTCGAGGACATGCAGCACCGGACCCGTGTAGGCGGGGTCGATGCGCAGCGCGGTATGGACCTTCGACGTCGTCGCGCCGCCGATCAGCAGCGGCATCTTCATGCCCGCGCGCTGCATTTCCTCGGCCACCGTCACCATCTCGTCGAGCGACGGGGTGATCAGGCCCGAGAGGCCGATGATGTCGGCGTCATTTTCGTTCGCCGCCTCGAGGATCTTCGACCACGGCACCATCACGCCGAGGTCGACGATCTCGAAGCCGTTGCACTGGAGCACGACGCCGACGATATTCTTGCCGATATCGTGAACGTCGCCCTTGACGGTCGCCATCACGACCTTGCCCTTGCCCTTCGCACCCGGTTCCTTCGCCGCCTCGATGAAGGGCAGCAGATGCGCAACCGCCTTCTTCATCACGCGCGCCGATTTGACGACCTGCGGCAGGAACATCTTACCCGACCCGAACAGGTCGCCGACGACGTTCATGCCATCCATCAGCGGGCCTTCGATCACCTCGATCGGGCGCGGCAGCAGCAGGCGCATTTCTTCGGTATCGTCGACGACATAGGCGTCGATTCCCTTGACCAGCGCATGTTCGAGGCGCTTGCGCACCTCCCAGCCGCGCCATTCCTCGGCGGCCTTTTCCTGCGCCGGGTTGCTGCCCTTGTACCGTTCGGCAAGCGCGATCAGCCGCTCGGTCGGGCTTTCGGCCTCACCCTCGACCTTGCGGTTGAGCACGACATCCTCGACCGCCTGTCGGAGTTCGGGGTCGATCGTGTCGTAAACGTCGAGCTGCCCCGCATTGACGATCGCCATGTCGAGCCCGGCGGGGATCGCATAATAGAGGAAGACGCTGTGCATCGCGCGCCGCACGACCTCGTTGCCGCGAAAGCCGAAGCTCAGGTTCGACAGGCCGCCTGAGAAATGGACATGCGGGCAGCGGCGGCGGATTTCCTTCACCGCCTCGATGAAATCGACCGCATAATTGTCATGCTCTTCGAGGCCGGTGGCGACCGCAAACACATTGGGATCGAAGATGATGTCCTCGGGCGGGAAGCCGATGGTCATGAGCAGCTTGTAGGCGCGCTCGCAAATCTCGACCTTGCGCGCCTCGGTGTCGGCCTGCCCGACCTCGTCGAACGCCATGACGACGACCGCGGCGCCATAGTCCATGCACTTCTTCGCATGGGCGAGGAATTGCTCCTCGCCTTCCTTCATGCTGATCGAATTGACGATCGGCTTGCCGGGAACGCATTTCAGCCCGGCCTCGATCACGCTCCATTTTGAGCTGTCGATCATCACCGGGATGCGCGCGATATCGGGCTCGGCAGCGATGAGCTTCAAAAAGGTCGTCATCGCATATTCGGCGTCGAGCAGGCCCTCGTCCATATTGACGTCGATGATCTGCGCGCCGTTCTCGACCTGCTGCCGCGCGACCTCGACCGCCGCGGTATAGTCGTCGGCGAGGATCAGCTTCTTGAATGCCGCCGATCCGGTGACGTTGGTGCGCTCGCCGATGTTGACGAAGGTGGAGGAGGCGGCGGGAGTGTCGGTCATTTGGCTCTTCTTCTCCCCTCCCGCTTGCGGGAGGGGTCGGGGGAGGGTCTGTCGCAAATCGCGGGTGGTGCGGGAAAGGAACAGGCCCTCCCCTAACCCCTCCCGCAAGCGGGAGGGGACTAGGCCGCCATCGTGAACGGCTCCAGCCCGGCCAGCCTTGTGCGCACCGGCACCTCGGGCAGCTCACGCGCCGGCAGCCCTTCGACCGCCTTCGCCATTGCCGCGATATGTGCGGGGGTCGATCCGCAGCAGCCACCGAGGATGTTCACCTGCCCATGCTGCGCCCATTCGCCGACCAGCCCTGCGGTGGTGTCGGGCATTTCGTCATATTCGCCGAGTTCGTTGGGCAGCCCCGCATTGGGATAGACCATGATCAACGTATCGGCGATCTCGCTCAGCGTCTTGACGTGCGGGCGGAGCTGCGTCGCGCCGAACGAGCAGTTGAGCCCGATCGTCAGCGGCCGCGCATGGCGCACCGCGTGCCAGAAGGCCTCGACCGTATGCCCCGACAGGTTGCGGCCACTGAGGTCGGTCAGCGTCATCGACAGCATGATCGGCAGGTCGCGGCCGAGCGCATCGCCCGCCTCGATCGCCGCCATGATCCCGGCCTTGGCATTGAGCGTGTCGAAGATCGTCTCGATCAGGATGAAGTCGACCCCGCCCTCGACCAGCGCGTCGATCTGTTCGCGGTACACCTCTTTCAGATGGTCGAAATCGATCTCGCGAAACCCCGGATCGTTGACGTCGGGCGAGAGCGACAGCGTCTTGTTCGTCGGGCCGATCGCGCCGGCGACGAAGCGCGGGCGGCCATCTTTCGCCTGGAACTCGTCGGCGATACGGCGCGCGAGCTTCGCGCTTTCGACGTTGATATCGCGCACCAGATGTTCGGCGCCATAATCGGCCTGGCTGATCCGGTTGGCGCTGAAGGTGTTGGTCTCGGCGATGTCCGCCCCCGCCTCGAAATAGGCGCGGTGGATGCTTTCGGGCACGTGCGGAGCCGTCAGCGCGAGGATGTCGTTATTGCCCTTCTGGTCGTGCGACAGCCCCAGCGTGCCGGCATAGTCGGCTTCGGACAGCTTCCAGTTCTGGATCTCGGTCCCGAACGCGCCGTCAGTGATCAGGATGCGCTCCTTCGCGGCGGCCAGTAAGGCTTCACGGGCGCTCATCGTCGAATTGGCGGTCATGCGGCTTTCTCCGTCGCGGGCGCCGCCGGGCGGACCCCCAGCATATGGCAGATCGCATAGCTGAGTTCGGCCCGGTTGAGCGTGTAGAAATGGAAATCGCGGACCCCGCCCGCGTAGAGCCGGCGGCAGAGTTCGGCGGCGGTAGTCGCAGCGACGAGCTGGCGCGCGGCGGGCAGGTCGTCGAGCCCGTCGAAGAGTTGCGCGAGCCAGCGCGGCACGTCGGTGCCGCACATCGCCGACATGCGGGTGATCGCGCCGAAATTGCTCACCGGCATGATGCCCGGCAGGATCGGCGCGGTGATTCCCGCCGCCGCAGCCGCGTCGCGAAAGCGAAAGAAGGTGTCGGGTTCGAAGAAGAATTGCGACACCGCGCGCGTCGCCCCGGCGTCGAGCTTGCGCTTGAGATTGTCGATGTCCGCCGCAGGGCTGAGCGCCTCGGGATGCGTCTCGGGGTTCGCGGCGACCGAGATTTCGAACGGCGCGATCTTCAGCAGCCCCGACACCAGCTCGGCAGCGCAGCTATAGCCGTCGGGCCGCGCCTGGAATTTCTCACCCTGCACCGGCGGGTCGCCGCGCAGCGCGACGATATGGCGCACCCCCGCGTCCCAATAGGCCTGCGCGACCTCGGCGATCTCGTCGCGGCTGGCGTCGACGCAGGTCAGGTGCGCCGCCGCCGGAATGCTCGTTTCCTGGACGATGCGTGCAACGGTCGCATGCGTGCGCTCGCGCGTCGAACCGCCCGCGCCATAGGTCACCGAGACGAAGTTCGGGCCGAGCGGTTCGAGCGTGCGGATCGACTCCCACAAGGTCTCGCCCATCTTCTCGGTCTTGGGCGGAAAGAATTCGAAGCTGATGCCGATATCGCCGGCGAGGCCCGCGAACAGGGGCGAGGCGGCGGCACGGCGCGCCTCCGACTGCGAAGGAAGCGAAGTCGTCGTCATGCCGCAAGCCTTTTGCGTTGGCCGTCCTCGCGGACGGGATTTTGGTCTTCATCGCTGCGACGGCGGCCGAGCCAGAGCTTGACCGCAAGGTCGCCGCCTTCGAGCGTTTGCGAATTTTCGAGCACCATGCCCGCCGAGGCGAACCAGCCGCGGATCTGCGCGTCCGAAAAGCCGAGGCGCGCGTGCGCCGCAAGGCTGCGCATCTCTTCATCCTCGTGCGGCGCGAAATCGACGATCAGCAAATGCCCGCCGCCGCGCAGCACGCGGCTCGCCTCGGCGATCACCCGATCGGGTTCGTGCGCAAAGTGCAGCGCCTGATGGATCACGATGCTGTCGATGCTGGCGTCGGCGAGCGGCAGGTTCAGGAAATCGCCCTGCACCAGGTCGATCGGCACCGGCTGGTCGGCGAGCTTGGCGCGCGCGATGCGCAGCATTTCGGGGCTGCGATCGAGCGCGGTGATGCGGCGCACCGTCGGCGCGAAGATTTCGGCCATGCGCCCGGTACCGGTCCCGATATCGAGCAGATGCCCCAGCCGGCGATTGTGCATCAGCGCGAGCATCGCCGCCTCGACCTCGCTTTCGGCGACGTGGCGCGAGCGGATCGCGTCCCATTCGGCGGCATGGTCGGCAAAATAGCGCTCGGCGACAGCCGCGCGCTCGGTGCGCACGGCGGCGAGACGCTCGGCATCATAACCGACGATCAGCGCCTCGCGCGGCGAAAATGGCCATTCCTCGGCACGCGCCAAGATATCGCCGACCGGCCCGCCCTCGGCGATGCGCAGGAACACCCAGCTCCCCTCGCGGCGGCGCTCGATGATCCCCGCGTCGACGAGGATACGGACATGGCGCGACACGCGCGGCTGGCTTTGCTCGAGCACGATCGCGAGTTCGCCGATCGCCAGCTCCATTTCGCGCAGCAAGGCGACGACTCGCAGGCGCGTCGGGTCGGCAAGCGCACGGAAAATGTCGAGCAACTCGGTCATGAATTGACATATAAAGATTTCTTTATATCCAGTCAACCGAGCGTGGCGCCGCATTTCCGGCGCCTTTCCCGAAGATGAACGAACGCCGTGCCGCATTTGCGCCGAGCCGCGCAAAAAGCCCGTTGCGCCCGATTCTGCGAAATTGTAGCGATAAGGCCGGTTGGCAATTCGCCCGGTCGGAACGGACCGTATCCGGAAAAGCCGCCGATCAGTTCAATCGAGAGGGGTATTCCCATATGAAAAAGTCGATCACTCTGTCGCTCGTCCTTGCCGCTTCGCTCGGCCTTGCTGCTTGCGGTGAAAAGAAGGCTGACGAAGCCGCTGCGCCCGAAGCGACGACCGAAGCAACGACCGAAGGCGCTGCCGACGGCGCGATGGACGCCGCTGCCGGTGCCGCCGACGCGACCGCCGCTGCCGCTGGCGAAGCTGCCGACGCCGCGACCGGCGCTGCCGACAAGGCTGGCGAAGCCGCCGACAAGGCCGGCGAAGCCGCCAAGGCCGCGACCGAAGCGACCGACGCTGCCAAGGCTGCTGCCGACGCTGCCAAGAAGTAAGCGTCTTTCCGGCTTTTCGGCCGAAGGATTGGAGGGGTCGCCGGCACATGCCGGCGGCCCCTTTTCCGTTTTGAAATGCTTCGCCGGGAACGCTCTTGCCGTTGGCGCGTTGCCGCTGCGCAGTTGCTTGTAAAGGCGCGCGGGACAGTCCCGCGTGTCAGGGGCCGCAAGCCGGTCTTTTTCGGTTTTTGAAAGGAATATCCATGCGCAAACTGATCATCGCTTCGATCGCCGCCACCGCCTTCAGCCTCGCCGCCTGCTCGGAAAAGACGCAGGACGCCGCTTCGGCCACCGCTGAATCGGCTGCCGACGATACCGCTGCTGCGGGCGATGCCCTTGCCGAAGGCGCGGCCGACGCCGCCGACGCGACCGCCGAAGCCGCCAAGGATGGCGCCGCCGCCGTCGAAGGCGCCGCCGACAAGGCCGGCAATGCCGTCGAAGGCACGGTGAACGCCGCCGGCGATGCCGCCGCCAAGGCGGGCGACAAGATCGAAGCCGAAACCGCCAAGGCCGAAGCCAACGACAAGAAGTAAGTCGTCGGCGCGCCGAGGCGTGCTAACAAAGGGCTCCACCCGCATGCGGGTGGGGCCTTTTTTGCGGGAGAGAGACAGGATCATGCCGAACCGCAGGACAGCGATGCTGGTCCCGATCGTTGCGGCGCTGGCGCTGGCGACGGGGTGCAGCCGCACCGATAACGAGCCCGGCCCCGGCGGGGTGACCGTCAGCGAGGCGAAGGCACTCGACGATGCCGCCGAAATGCTCGAAAGCCGCGATGGCAATGGGGCAGCCGACAGCGCGCCCGCCGACCAGGAAGCGGCGAAGAAATAACCGCCTTTCGCTCGCGCTGCTGCGCGGGTAAGATGACGGCGTCCCGCGACTGGCGCTGAAGATGGAGTCCCATCGGGAAGCGGGACGGACCCGTCGGTCCCGCGAGCCGCGCGCCTGGGTGATCCAACGCCAGCGCAAGGACACGCCCATGACCGATATCCAGCCGACCACAATCGTCTTCCTGCTGTTCCCAGGCATCACCCAGCTCGACTTCACCGCGCCCGCGCAGGCCCTGTGCCGCATGCCCGGCGCGACGCTCGTCGGGGCGGCGGCGCGCCTCGACCCGATTGCCACCGACAGCGGCTTTGCCATCCTGCCGACGCACGACTTCGCCTCGGCGCCGCAGGCCGACATCCTGTGCATCCCCGGCGGGCACGGCGTCGTCGAGGCGCTCGGCGACACGGCGACGATCGCCTTCATCGCGGCGCAGGCAAAGCGCGCGGTGTGGGTGACGAGCGTGTGCACCGGCGCTTTCCTGCTCGGCCGCGCCGGACTGCTTGCGGGCAAGCGCGCGACGACGCATTGGGGCTACACGCATCTGCTGCCGCTCGTCGGCGCCGAATATGTGGGCGCGCGGGTGGTCGAGGATGGCAATGTCGTGACCAGCGGCGGGGTGACATCGGGACTCGATTTCGCGCTGACACTGATTTCGCGGCTCAAGGGCGACGCGGTTGCGCAGGCGATCCAGCTCGCGATCGAATATGATCCCGCCCCGCCCTTCGCCGGCGGTCACCCCGATCGCGCCCCGGCGGCGGTGACCGAGGGGCTGAAGGCACGCGTCTATGATACCGCGGCGGCGCGGATGGAGGCGGCGCTCGCCTAGACGCAGTCGGTGAGCGCGATCTCGAACAGCTGCGGCCAATATTTGCCGGTGACGAACAGCCGCTTCTTCTTCGCGTCCCACGCGATCCCGTTGAGCACCGCGTCGGGGTCGCCGACGCCCGCCGTGGCACTCAGCCCCGTCAGGTCGACATAGGATTTGACGGTGCCCGTCGCGGGGTCGATGCGCACGATCGCGTCGGTCATCCAGACATTGGCCCAGATTTCGCCGTCGATCGTCTCGAGCTCGTTGAGCATCGTCAGCGGCCGGCCGGCGAAACGCACCGTGACCTTGCCCTTTTCGGTCATCGTCGCGGGGTCGAAGAAGCGCAGGTCGGCGGTGCCGTCGCTGAGCACGAGATCGTCGCCGACCATCGTGACCCCCCAGCCCTCACCCTCGTATCGGAAATCGCCGAGCGGTTTCAGGTCCTTGAGCCGCCAGCGATGCCCGATCCCGCCCTGCCAGGTGACGCCGATGATCTGGTCGCGCCAGCGCGTGATGCCCTCGCCGAATTCGTCGGCGGGCAGCTTGGTTTCGGCGAGCGCCTTGCCGGTGGCGAGGTCGAGCCGCGCGAGGCGCGAGCGGCCATATTGGCCGGTGCCCTCGTAAAGATGGCCGTCGTGCCAGAAGAGCCCCTGCGTGAAGCTGTCCTTGTTATGCGGATAGGTCTCGACGATGCGATAGCCGCAGCGCGGCACCGCCGGCCGCGCGGGCTCGGCCGCTGCGGGCGCGGGGGCCGGTGCGGGCGGGGTGGCGACGGCGGGCAGCGCGAGCGCCGCCGCGGCGATCAGGAGCAGGTGCCGCACCATCATGCCACCGGCTCCGGCGTCATCTTAGCGGCGAGCCGCAATGCTTCGAGCCGCTTGTAGGTCGCGATCAGCGGCGCCGCAGCAGCACGCAGTTCGGGCGATGCCTCGCGCTGCTTGGCCTCGGAATCGCCGGTGAAGGCCTGCGTCGGCGCCTTCGAATAGCGCCCGCCCGCGGCAACGATCCGCGCGCGCGCGTCGGCATCGGGGGCGACGCCGAAATGAGGCAGCATCGCATCGGTCAGGGCGGCGGGAAGCTGGTCGTAATTGAGCAGCAGGCAGCCCGCATCGACCGCATCGGCGGCGGCGCGGCAGATCCCGTCGAGGATCCAGACCGCATAATCGTCCGCCGCCGCGCCTTCGGCGGGATCGACGCCATATTCCTCGAGCGGCAGCACCCCGGGCCGGACGTGCAGGCCGGGACGGCGCTGCTGCGACACCAGCACCTCGACCGGGTCGCGGTAGAGGAAGGTCCAGGGCGTGCCCGGCCACACGCCGCGCAGCAGCGGCAGCACAAAGCAATGCCAGGCGTCGAGCTTGACGAAGCGGTGGCGCGCCTGCCCGTCGCGGTCGCGGGTGAGCGCCGCCGCCATCGCGGCGATCGTCGCGGGCGGCAGCACGCCGCGCACCACGAGCCGGATCACCGCGTCGAGCACCGGGGGCTCGGCGACGACGATATGCCCCGGCGCTGCGCCAAGCATCTGACCGGCGAGCGTCGAGCCGCAGCGCGACATATGAAAGACGACGCCGTCGAGCGGCGGCGCTTCGGCAAAGGCGTCGAGCGCCGCAATCGGCGTCGCGGCGCGCATCAGCCGGTTGAACGGCAGCAGCCGCACCTTGCGCCAGGTTTCCTCGAAAAAGGGGTCAGTGAGCGGCAGGCCCGCGAAATGCAGCCATTCGACCACAGCGCCCCCCTGATAGCCCATCAGGTCGACCGGCAGCCAGTGGCGCGGCGGCGCCTCGGCCAGCCGCAGCGCGGGCAGCTCGCGCTCCATCTGCGGCGTCGCGGCGCGGGCCAGCCCGGCGGCGAAGGCGTCGCGGCCGATCGGCAGACCCAGCCCCTCGGCGTAGGCGGTAATCGCGTCGAGGAAGGCGGCGGTATCGGCGATCGGCGCGAGCCGCAACTGCGCGGCTTCGTCGGCGAGCAAAGCGGCGCGCAGGCGGTCGATCGGGGTGGCACTGGTCATCGCGCGCACCATGCCCTTGCCTTCGGCCGCCCGCAAGCGGCTGGCGCACAAAGAAAGGGCCGGGAGATCGCTCTCCCGGCCCTTTCTTGTCAGCTTGCGCCGAGCGGTGGGCGCGGGACTTAGAAGTCCATGCCGCCCATGCCGCCCATGCCGCCGCCGCCCATCGGCATCGCCGGCTTGTCTTCCGGCAATTCGCTGACGGCAGCTTCGGTGGTGATCAGCAGGCCCGACACCGACGCGGCGTCCTGAAGCGCGGTGCGCACGACCTTGGTCGGGTCGATGACGCCGGCGGCCTTCAGGTTTTCATAGACGTCGGTCGCGGCATTGAAGCCCTGCTCCTGGTTGTTTTCGCGCAGCAGGTTGCCGGCGACAACCGCACCGTCGTGGCCGGCGTTGGCCGCGATCTGGCGCAGCGGCGCTTCGATCGCCTTGCGGACGATGTCGATGCCGCGGGTCTGGTCGTCGTTGGCGCCCTTCAGGCCGTCGAGGGCCTTGGTGGCGTACAGCAGCGCGGTACCGCCGCCGGGGACGATGCCTTCTTCGACGGCAGCGCGGGTCGCGTGCAGCGCGTCGTCGACGCGATCCTTGCGTTCCTTCACCTCGACTTCGGTCGCACCGCCGACCTTGATCACGGCAACACCGCCGGCGAGCTTCGCCAGACGTTCCTGCAGCTTTTCACGGTCGTAATCCGACGTGGTCGTTTCGATCTGCGCACGGATCTGTTCGACACGGCCCTTGATCGTTTCGGCTTCACCCGCACCGTCGACGATGGTGGTGTTGTCCTTGTCGATGGTGACGCGCTTGGCCTGGCCGAGCATGTTCAGCGTGACCGACTCGAGCTTGATGCCCAGGTCTTCGCTGATCATTTCGCCGGCGGTCAGGATCGCGATGTCCTGCAGCATCGCCTTGCGGCGATCGCCGAAGCCCGGCGCCTTGACGGCCGCGACCTTCAGGCCGCCGCGCAGGCGGTTCACGACGAGGGTCGCGAGCGCTTCGCCTTCGATGTCCTCGGCGATGATCAGCAGCGGACGGCCCGACTGCACCACGGCTTCGAGGATCGGAAGCATCGACTGGAGGTTCGACAGCTTCTTTTCGAAGATCAGGATGTAGGGGTCAGCCAGTTCGACGACCATCTTCTCGGGGTTGGTGATGAAGTAGGGCGACAGATAGCCACGGTCGAACTGCATGCCTTCGACGACGTCGAGCTCGAATTCGAGGCCCTTGGCTTCCTCGACGGTGATCACGCCTTCCTTGCCGACCTTTTCCATCGCTTCGGCGATCTTCTCGCCGACTTCGGTGTCGCCATTGGCCGAGATGATGCCGACCTGGGCGATTTCCGAGGTGCCGGCGACCGGGGTCGAACGCGCGGCGAGATCGGCGACGACCTTGGTGACCGCGAGGTCGATGCCGCGCTTCAGGTCCATCGGGTTCATGCCGGCGGCAACCGACTTCATGCCTTCGCGAACGATCGCCTGGGCGAGGACGGTCGCGGTGGTGGTGCCGTCACCGGCCTTGTCGTTCGCCTTGCTGGCGACTTCGCGCAGCATCTGGGCACCCATGTTCTCGAACTTGTCCTTCAGTTCGATTTCCTTGGCGACGCTGACGCCGTCCTTGGTGATGCGGGGCGCGCCGAAGCTCTTGTCGATCACGACGTTGCGGCCCTTGGGGCCGAGGGTGACCTTGACGGCGTCGGCGAGGATGTCGACGCCCTTCAGGATGCGCTCGCGCGCGTCGCGCGAAAATTTAACGTCCTTGGCAGCCATGATTGCTTCCTTCAAAAAATCGCAGAAAACTGCGTAACTTTACACTGAAATCATAGTTCCGCCGGAGCGGAAGACTTCGCTCAGGCGATGACGCCGAGGATGTCCGATTCCTTCATGATCAGCAGCTCTTCGCCGTCGACCTTGACTTCGGTGCCCGACCATTTGCCGAACAGGATGCGGTCGCCGGCCTTGACGTCGAGCGGGGTCACCTTGCCGTCGTCGGCGCGGGTGCCCGAACCGACCGAGACGACTTCGCCTTCCTGCGGCTTTTCCTTGGCGGTGTCGGGGATGATGATGCCACCGGCCGTCTTTTCTTCGGCTTCGATACGGCGGACGAGCACGCGGTCGTGCAGCGGACGAAATTGAGCCATGGGACTCCCTCCAGTTATACGAACATGTCCTTTAGCACTCGCCATGCGGGAGTGCTAACAGGCGGGCATATGGGTGGGAGTCCAATGACCGTCAAGCAGAGTCGATCAAGTTTTTTGCGTCAGGCCGGGAGCAGACCGAGACGGCCGCGCATCCGCCACCGCAACATAAGAAGGCCCGCCACCAGAACAAGCCCGACCGCCAGCCCGATCCACACGCCGACCCCGGCCCATGGCGTCCAGAAACCGAGATAGATTGCGGTGCCGTAGCCGCCGAGCCAATAGCCGCAGATCGCGATGATCATCGGGGTGCGCGTATCCTGCAGCCCGCGCAGCGCTCCCGCCGCGACCGCCTGCGCACCGTCGAACAACTGGAAAGCGGCGGCGACCACGAGGAACTGCATCGCGAAGCCGACGAGCGCGGCGTTCTTCGCGGCATCGACGTCGACATAGATGGACAGCACCAGCGACGGGAACAGCCACATCGTCAGCGCGGTCACCCCCATGAAGCCGATGCCGAGCACCATCGCGGCGGTCCCGGCATAGGAAATGCCGCGATGGTCGCGCGCGCCATAGGCGAGCCCGACGCGGATCGTCGCCGCCTGCGCGACGCCAAAGGGGATCTGGAAGGCGAGCGCCGCGACCTGGAGCGCGATCGTATGGCCTGCGAGCTGCGCCTCGCCGATGCGGCCCATCAGGAAGGCGGCGCCGGTGAACAGCCCCGCCTCGGCCAAGATGGTCAGCGCGATCGGCGAACCGATGCGCAGCATCTCGAAAAAGCGCGCCCATTCGCTGCGCCACCAATTGCCGAACAGATGATAGCGCCGCAGCCGCCGGTCGCTCTGGATCACGACGACATAAGCGAGCAGCATCAACGTCGAGGTGATGACGCTCGAGATCGCCGAGCCATGAAGGCCGAGCGCGGGCGCCCCCAAATTGCCGAACACCAGCATCCAGTTGCCGAGCGCGTTGACCCCGAGCGCGCCGAAGGTAATCGCGGTTGCGATCGTCGGGCGGCCGAGCGCGGACACGAAAATCCGCAGCACGCTCGCCGCGATCATCGGGATCATGCCCCACATCAGGATGAGCAGGAAGCCCGCCGCGCGCGCCGACATGTCGGCGGCCTGCCCCGTCGCGATCATGATCGGGCCGCCCGCCGCGCAAATGCCCATGAAGATCGCCCCGACGAGCGCGCTGAGCCACAATGCCATGCGCACCGTGCGCCGCACCTCGCGCACCGCATGCTTGCGGCGGCCGAGTTCGGCGGCGATCAGCGGCGCCGACGCGCCGACGAGCCCCGAGCCGGTCCAGAGCAGTAAGCCGAAGATCGACACCCCGAGCGACGAGGCAGCAAGCGCCGCGTCGCCGAGCCGCGCGACGAAGATCACGTCGATCGCATGGACGAGCATCTGGAGCAGATTCGCGGCCGCCAGCGGCCAGGCAAGCGCCAGCGTCGCGCGAAATTCGGCGCGGAGACCCTGCGGACGATCCGCGGTCAGGGGGGTGGCGGTCTGCAACACAGCCGGCCCGGATAGGCGCGGGTTGCGGGGGTTTCAATCGGGGGATTGGGTAAGCGGGCGTTTCGTCGGCAGGGGTGGCATAATGGCAACAGCATGGGGACAGAGGCGGACCGGTGGAAGGAGGGCGGCAGACGTTGAGTGATGCGCTGACAACCCCTT
>NZ_LYVN01000046.1 GCF_001990265.1 Sphingopyxis sp. KK2 | reverse complement strand
GACCGCGATCGTCACCGTGCGCCCGCCATGCCCCTGCCACAGCGCGATATCGGCATTGGTCCCCGCGATCGCATCCGCACTGCGCGCCGCCACAGCGGGGTCGACCACCGCGAGCTGGATCGCCTCGCTCTCAAGCTCGCGCGCGCGCAGCTTCGCCAGCCCCATCGCGGTGTGCGAGCCGAGGATGAACTGGCAATCGTCGCTGACAAAGCGCGACTGGCTCGCATAATGGACCGTCGCCGCACCGTCGCGACAGCGGATGTAGCGCGCAACCCATTCCTCGCCGCCCGACCGCACCGATTGCGCGATGAAATCCTCCTCGGCAAAGGGCAGCACGATCGTCAGGTCGATCTCGCGCGCGATCGCTTCTTCGGCAAAGATGATGTCGGCGCCGCAAGCCAGTGGTCCGATCAGCGCCGACAGCGGCTGCGCGTCGAGCGCCTCGGCGATCGCCCGCCGCGCGCCGTCCTCGCCCGCGCCGCCGGCGCGAAACATCCGTCCGCAATAGACCCCGACCGGCGGCGGCCGCAGCAGCGCGACGATCGCCGCCGCGCCGTCGGCGTCGATCGCGCCGCTCTCGGCCAGCCGCGTGAACTGGCGGCAGGTCGACGCCCGGTCGCCGGCGCGTGCATTACCCGCGATGTCCAATCGCTGCGCCCGCGCCACCGCCTCCTCGCTGCGCCCCAGCAACAGCAACGCCTCGACCAGCGTGACCGCATCCCAATAATTGTCCGCCGCGCCCGCCGCGGCGATCGGCTCCGCCAGCGCCGCCGCGCGCTCCTTGTCGCCAAGCAGCGCATAGAGGCTCGCGGCGTTGATCGCCGGAAAGCTCGCCCCCGACACCTCCCACGCATGGCGATACGCCGCCGCCGCCTTCTCCAGAGAGGTCTGCCGCTCCTCGCGCGGTCGGTCGAACGCCCGGTCCTTCCAGATCCGCCCGGCGAGCGCGAGGCAATCGACGTCGCCCGTCGCGCCGAGCGCCAGCGCCTCATAAAGATGCATCGCGCCCAGGCTGTCGCCCGACGCCGCCAGCGCGCGCACCATCTGGTAGCGCAGCCGGACGCTGTCGACGCCCGCCCGCCGCGCCGCGGCGGCACAATCGAAGGCGCTCAGCGCATCGCCCTGTGCCAGACGATACGCTACCTCGGCTTCGGCCGCCGCCGCATCCGGCGCCGCGCCATCGCTCATTGCGCGGCGGCTTCGGCCGATTTCAGCAGCGCTACATTCGCTTTCTCGACCGAGGAGAGCTGCACATTGTCGGTCACCGGCCTGTACCAGGCGAACTGGCCGAAATGCTCGCGCAGCACCGGGTCCTTGAAGCGAAACCCGTTGCGCGCGAAAATCTCGTTGCGCGCAAAGCGCAGTTCGAGCGCGCTGAATCCCGCCACATCGTCGGCGCTCAGCAATCGCTGCGACGAATCGGGGATCAGCAGGTCGCCCGGCGCGATAGTCGCGGCGACCGCCCCGGCTGACGGCGCCGAAGGTGCGGCATCGGGGTTCGGCCCGTCGAGCACGCGGATCAGCTTGCGAAACATATAGCCGGTGGTGCCGTCGCCCTTGCGCACCCGCCACCAGTTTCCGCGCTGCTGATACGTCAGGAACTTCTCGCCCTCGAGCACCTTGCCGAGGATCGCCGACTGCGACGAAGGTTCGGCGCGGATGTTGGTAAAGCCCTCGGGATCGTCGATCACCGCCGCGAGCACAAAAGCCTCGACCGGCGCCGCGCCATCGGCACCGGCGTCGGGATCGGCATCCGCCACCACGCTGCTCTCTCCCGTCGCGTCGCTCGCCACGCTGCCTTTCGGCGCGGGCTGCATCAGCCACCAGGCGAGCGCGGCGCCGACGATCGCAACCACCCCCAATATCCACGGCAGCGGCGACGATTTGGGCACAGCCGCCCCGACCGGGATCGCGACCGGCGCGGGGGCAGGCGCCGGCGCGGGCGCAGGCACCGGGGCGACCGGCGGCGCCACCGCCTCGCGCCCGCATAATTCCTCCAGGCTCATCAGCACCTTGCGCCAGCCGCTATGATCGGGCTGGCCATGCCAGTCGCCAAGCTGCGCGAACTGGATCTGGTTGAACGGCAATGGCGGCATGACGTCATCGATCGCGGTCTGGACCAGCTTTTTCTGGTTGCGCGCGACATCGGCCTCGGCACGCACCCATTCGGATTGCGCCGACGCCTGCGACCAGACGACGATCGCCGCCTTGGCCATGCCGATCTTTTCGGTGATCACGTCGCCATAGCTGCGGTGCGGGGGCAGTTCGGCGTCCCACCACACCTCATAGCCCGCGGCGGCGACCGCCGCCGCGATTTCGGCGACGCGCGGCTTGTTGTCGCGCGAATAGGAAATGAAGACATCGACCATCTGTTCGCCCCCTTGCCGGGGCAGGCTAACCGCGCCGGGATCGATTGGCCAGCCTTCGCGTGCCCGACGCCCGGCGCACCAGCGCCAGCGTCAACCGCACCGCGCGATCGAAGCGTCCCCCGGCGAAGCAGCGTAGCACCGCCCGCCCGCCGCCGGTCACCGCAATGCCCGCCGCGACCTTGGCGCAATAATCGGCGAATTCGCCCTCGCCCATCGTCGCGACACCGAAACGCAGCTCGGTCAATATCTCGGCCTCCATCGCGGCGCCGACTCCCTTGCGCCCGACGAGCGCATCGACCTCGGCCGCCGCGGGCAGTTCGTCGAGCCCCGCGAACGGGTCGCGCCGCCCTGCCATGCGCTCGGCATGCGCGAGCCGCGCATAGACCGCCTGCCGCGTTTGCGGGGCATTGTTGACGACGCTCATCTGCCCCGGCGAGCGACGATAATGCAGCAATATGTCGGGCAGATTGTCGATGTCGGCGATCTCGGAAAGCCGCAGGAACAGGTCATAATCCTCGCAATGCCGGAACGCCTGCCGATACAGGCCGGCATCGCGCAGCGCCTGCGTCCGGAACATCGCGCTCGGATTGGCGATCGGCTGGCGGTGCGCGAGTTCGGCGCGGATCGTCGCGACGCCCATCGGCTGGCGATAGGCGGCATCGAGAACTGCGCCGTCGGCGGAAATCTCGATGAACTGCGTGCCCAGCGCGCCGAGCGCCGGTTCGGCCTCGAGCCGGGCGAGCTGCTTTTCGAAACGCAGCGGCAGCGACAAATCGTCCGCATCCATGCGTGCGACGAACGGCGTGTCGACCAGCGCCAGCATCCGGTTGAGGCTCGCGACGATGCCGCTGTTTTCCTGCACGATCAGCCGGATACGCGGGTCGCCCTCCGCCTTCGCCGCCGCGATCGTCCCCGACCCGTCGGTCGATCCGTCGTCGACGATATAGAATATGAAATCGCGCATCGACTGCGCCAGGATCGAATCGATCGCCGCGCCGACGAAGGGCGCCGCATTGTGCATCGGCATGATCACGCTCAGGCGCGATGCGGGCATCGTCGGGCTTTCCAGGGCAGCGTCGGTCGCAGGCCTCTTAGCAGGCCTGCGACCGATGGCTACCGGGATCGGCACCGTTTCGGAAGGTCAGAAGACCGCCTTCGGCGCATCCTCCTTCATCATCGCGGCGCGCACCATCGGAATCGGCGGGCCGCCATAGGACAGGAATTGGTCGTGGAAAGCCTTCCACTTCGTCTTGTCGCCTTTCGTCCAGTCGTCGCGCAGCTTGCGGATCATCAGCTTGCCCATCGTGTAATTCAGATAGGCGGGATCATAGGTGCCGCGCGCCGCCTGTTGCTGCGCGTTGCCGGCATCCTGATAGCATTGCTCGCGGAACAGCTTTTCGGACTCGGCGACGGTCATGCCCTTGGTGTGCAGACCGATCGCCGACAGATAGCGGCAATCACGCAGCAGCGCGTTCGACAACTGGCCGATATGCGTTTCGGGGTCGCCGGCACCCAGCCCCGCGTCCCACATCATTTCCTCGGTATAATGCGCCCACCCTTCGGCGAAGGCATAACCGACGAACAGCTTGCCGAAGATGCTCTCCGAGCGGTTCGAATGGAGGAAGTTCAGGAAATGCCCCGGCCACACTTCGTGGACCGAGGTGAACATCAGGTCCTTGCGCCCGGGCACGAAGCCGTCGCGCGTCGCCTGATCCCAGGCCGGGTCGGGCGGCGAGATGTAATAGACCGACGGCAGGCCTTTTTCATACGGCCCCGGAATGTCGATATAGGCGCTGTTCTGCCGGTTATACGGCGGCGATTCCTCGACCAACGCCTGCTCGGTGCCGGGGATCGTGACAAGGTCCTTCTCGACGAGGAAAGCGCGCAGCACGGGAAGCTGGCGCCGCGCCTCGGCCACCGGGCCGTCGGCGGGCTTGTCGGCGTTCATCTTCGCCATGCACTCGGCGATCGTCTTTCCGGCGGCATAGGTGGCGCACGCGGCCTTCAGCGCATCCTGGTTGCGCTTGAGATCGGCTTGCCCCACCGCTTCCAGTTCGGCGAGTGACGTGTCGACGCCCTCGTTGGTCAGGATCATCTTTGCGAAGCGGTCGGCGCCCAGCGCGTAGCCGTCGGCGGTGCCCGGCTTCGATCCGACATAGTTGGCGAGGTCGGTCATCGCCGCGCCCGCTTTCGCCACGGCCTCGTCGAACTGCTTCTGCAGCGCCTCGTCCTTGACCTCGGCAAAGGCCGCCTTCGCATCGCCCTTGTAGTAATCGGCGAAGCCCCCGAAACCCGCAGTGCCATATTTGACGAAGGTCGCGGGCAGCGGCAGCTTCAAATTGGCCTTGATCTGCGCGGCGGCCGCCGGGACCTTTTCGGCATAGGCAATGAACGCCTTCATCCGCGTCGTCGCATCGGCATAGGGCCGCGCGATATAGACATTGGGATCGAGCGCGCCGGTGTAGAAGGCGGGGTTCTTCGCCGCAAAATCGGTGTCGCGCAGGAAGAAGAGCTGCCCTTCGGCAACCTTGATCAGATAATCGCGCTCGAACTTCTCGGCGTTGGTCATCTCGCCATCAAAGGCCTTGGCGTCGGCAATCGTCTTTTCGAGGAACGCCGCCTGCTTCTCCAGTCCCTCGGGCGACCAGTCGGGCAACTGCCCGTCGAACTCATGCTTGCCCTGATAGACCGCAAAATTGGGGTTGAGCGGGAAATAGCCCTTCAGGAAATTGTCGCGGAACTCGGTCCAGTTCTTCGCCGCGGGCGCCGAGGCCGACTTGTTGTCCGACGCATTGCACCCCGCGAGAACCAGCAGCGATGCCGCCAGCGCGGCGCCGACGCGGGCAAATTTGCGTGTCATATCTTGATACTCCCCGATGACGATCGCGGCGGTTTGCCACCATGACGGACGCGTGACACCCGCTAATCGACGAACGGCAGACCTATGCGGTCTGGACAGCCACGAAAAGCCGGTTAGGGCGGATCGCAATGGCAACGATCCTCCCGCCCGACGCCGACGAACCGGCGATGCCCGAAACGCCGTCCAGGGCCCCCTCGCCGCTCAGCTTCCCCGATTATCGCTATTATTGGCTCGCGCGCTTCACCGCGGTGATGGCGACGATCGCGATGGTCGTCGTCATCGGCTACCAGCTCTACGACACCGCGCGCACCGATTACGGCATGTCGATCAAGGAGGCGTCGTTCCAGCTCGGGCTGCTCGGGCTGTTCCAGTTCGTGCCGCTCGCGGTTCTGACTCCCGTCGCCGGCTGGGTCGCCGACCGCTTCGAACGGCGCAGCGTCGCGATCTTCTCGAACCTGATCGACCTCACCATCGCGTCGGCGCTCGCCTGGTTCACCTGGACCGATGGCCTCACTCTGCCGCTGCTCTTCGGCCTCGGCGCGCTGCACGGCGTCGCGCGCGTCTTTTCGGGACCGGCGATGAGCGCGATCGCGCCGAACATCGTTCCCCCCGCCGTGCTCCCGCGCGCGATCGCGATGAGCAGCATCGCCTGGCAGTCGGCCTCGGTCATCGGCCCCGCGGCCGGCGGGCTGATCTACGCCGCGCATCCGACCTCGGTCTATATCTTCTCCGCCACGCTGCTCGCCGTCTCGGCCTTGATGATCAGCCGCGTCCGTCCGGTGCTGCCGCCGCCCGCCGAGGTGCGCCGCCATCCCTTGCGCGAGATGCTCGACGGGCTGCAATTCACCTGGCGCGAGCGTTTCCTCCTCGGCACGATCACGCTCGACCTCTTCGCGGTGATCCTCTCGGGCGCGACCGCGCTGCTCCCCGTCTTCGCGCGCGACATCCTCCACAGCGACCTGATGGAAAACGCGACGATGCTCGGCCTGCTGCGCGCCGCGCCCGCGCTCGGCGCCGCGGTCGTCGCGCTCGGCCTCGCCTGGCGTCCGATCGAGCGCAACGTCGGGGTCAAGATGCTGTGGGCGGTCGTCGTCTTCGGCGCCGCGACGATGGCCTTCGGCCTGTCGACCAACCTCTTCCTCTCGCTCGCGATGCTCGCGCTGCTCGGCGCCGCCGACATGTTCTCGGTCTTCGTGCGCGGCACGCTGATCCAGCTCAACACCCCCGACCATATGCGCGGCCGCGTCAGCGCGGTGTCGGGGCTCGCCATCTCCGCGTCCAATGAACTGGGCGAGATGCGCGCGGGGTCGATGGCCGCCGCCTTCGGTCCGATCACCGCGGTCGTCTTCGGCGGCGCCGCGGCGATCGGCGTCACCGCGCTATGGGCGTGGCTCTTCCCCGAGCTGCGCCGCGCGCGCACCTTCGAACCTCAGTTCAAGACGCCCGGCTGACGCATTTCCGCGCGCTCGCGAAAGGCCGAAATCAACTCGTCGCAATCTGCCTTCCTTTCGCCACAAAGTGATTGTCAATTTATTTAGTTGAATTATCTCTGCTGCACCCGTCACCGCGGTTTCCTTCCTTCCCCCGATGGAGATCCCGACATGCAGAACAGCCTGATCCGCCACAAGATTCTGACGATCCCCGGCCTCGACAACAGCGGCCCGCGCCACTGGCAGAGCCTGTGGGAGCATAAATTCGCCGACTGCGAGCGAATCGATCTCGGCAACTGGTCGAGCCCCGACAAGGACGAGTGGGTCGACCGGATCGCCGACGCGATCGCCGCCGAGGACGAGCCCGTGCTCATTGCTGCGCACAGCCTCGGCTGCCACGCCTTTGCCCATTGGTTCGCGCATGCCGGCGGCGTCGCCCGCGCTCGCGTCGCCGGCGCGCTGCTCGTCGCGCCGCCCGACCTCGGCGACCTGCGCCGCGACAGCCGCGTCGCCGGCTTCACCGACGCCCCCGCCTTCACCTCGCGCACGCCGATCATCGTCGTCGCCAGCGACAATGACAGCTATGCCAAGACCTCGCACGTCTGGCGCCTGTCGCGGCAGTGGGACGCACGCTTCGTCAACGCCGGCCCCTTCGGCCATATCAACGCCGATTCGGGGGTCGCCGATTGGCCTTATGGACTATATCTGCTGGCCTCGTTACAACCCGCGCCCGTGCCCGACCTGGCCGATGAAAAGCTGTGGGTCCGGGCGGGCGACTGGCCCAACCGGGTCCGCCGCGACCCGCGCTTCGACTTCAAGGAAAGTGCTTACCGACCATGAAAGCCAATTCGATCCTCGATACCATCGGCAACACCCCGCATATCCGGGTCGCCAAGCTGTTCCCCGACGCCGAAGTCTGGGTGAAGTCGGAACGCAGCAACCCGGGCGGGTCGATCAAGGATCGCATCGGCCTCGCGATGATCGAGGCGGCCGAACGCGACGGCAGCCTCAAGACCGGCGGCACCATCGTCGAGCCGACGTCGGGCAACACCGGCATCGGCCTCGCGATGGCGGCCGCGGTCAAGGGCTACAAGCTCGTCCTCGTCATGCCCGAAAGCATGTCGCTCGAACGCCGCCGGCTGATGCTGGCCTATGGCGCGACCTTCGACCTGACACCGCGCGAAAAGGGCATGAAGGGCGCGATCGAGCGCGCGATCGAACTCGTCGAGACCACGCCCGGCGCCTGGATGCCGCAGCAGTTCGAAAATGAAGCCAATATCGACGTCCATGTCCGCACCACCGGCCCCGAAATCCTCGCCGATTTCGCCGACACGCCGATCGACGCGCTGATCACCGGGGTCGGCACCGGCGGCCATATCACCGGCACCGCGCAGTTCCTGAAAGGCCATTGGCCGAACCTCAAGGTCTTCGCGGTCGAACCGCTCGCCTCGCCCGTCATTTCGGGCGGCCAGCCCGCGCCGCATCCGATCCAGGGCATCGGCGCCGGTTTCATCCCGCGCAACCTGCACACCGACCTGCTCGACGGCGTGATCAAGGTCGATGCCGCCGATGCGAAGGATTTCGCGCGCCGCGCCGCGACTGAGGAAGGCATGCTCGTCGGTATCTCGTCGGGCGCCACCCTCGCCGCGATCGCGCAGAAGCTCGCCGAACTGCCCGCGGGCAGCCGCGTCCTCGGCTTCAACTACGACACCGGCGAGCGCTACCTCTCGGTCCCCGACTTCCTCCCGGAAATCTGAGTTCCCGCCATGGCGTCACAGGCGCCCAAATCGACGACGCCGCTGTGGCGCGACCGGTCGGCATGGCTGTTCGCGCTGCTCGCGGTCGCGGCGATCGTCGGCGTGCTCTATGCGAGCAGCCTCGGCGGCCCGGCGAGCGTCAGCGTGCGCATCCCGCCGGTCGCGCCGCCAGCGAGCAGCGTGCCCGAAGTGCTGCCGATGGAGCTCGCGCCGGTTACCGTCGATGACGCCCGCGCCGCGAACGAGAAGATCCCGCTGGTGACCAAGGGCTTCGTCGCAGCGCGACCCTTCGTCTATGGCGGCGACGCCGACAATCGCGGGCGCGCGCGCGACTGCCTCGCCGCCGCAATGCTCTATGAGGCGGGCGACGACAGCGGCGGCCAGCGCGCGGTGGGTCAGGTCATCATCAACCGCGTCCGCCACCCCGCCTTCCCCAAATCGATCTGCAACGTCGTCTTCCAGGGCTCCGAACGCGTCACCGGCTGCCAGTTCACCTTCACCTGCGACGGGGCGCTCGCGCGCCGCTATTCGGCCGCCGCCTGGACGCGCGCGCAGGTGAATGCCGAAATCATCCTGTCGGGCGGCGTCGACCCGCGCGTCGGGCTCGCGACGCATTACCACACCGACTGGGTGCGCCCCTATTGGAGCGACAGCCTCGAAAAGATCGCGATCGTCGACACCCACCTCTTCTTCCGCTGGCCGGGCTATTGGGGCACCCCCGGCGCCTTCCGCGGCAATGTCGCGGGCGTCGAGGCACCGGTCGCCAAGATGGCGGGCCTCTCGCCGCTCCATATCGGCGGCGCCGCGACCGACCTCGCGACCGCCGAGACCGAAGCGGCGGTCGGCGAGCCGCGCATCACCGGCGGCGCGATCCCGGGCCAGGTGACCTCGGGCGGACGCGAGACGATCACGATCACCCTCGACCGCAAGGCGACCCCCGAAAGCTTTGTCACCCTCGCGCTGCGCCTCTGCGGCACGCGCGAATATTGCAAGTTCATGGGCTGGACCAACCCGACGCTCAAGCCCGAGAGCGAAGCGATGAGCGACATGCAGCGTTCGGCGATGACCTTCTCCTACCTGCGCGACGACAAGGCGGGGTTCGAAAAGGCGCTGTGGAATTGCACCGAATATAAGCGCGACGATGCGCGGCAGTGCATGAAGCGGTGATGGACGCGTAGGCCGCTTGCTACTGCTTTGGGGTGGAAAGCCGTCTTTAAGTTCTGACGGCTAGAAGCCCTTGGCGCCGCCACCGTCTAAGCTCAATATTCGACAAGGGTTGTCGCCATCGAACACCTTCAAGTCAGCACCTCCAAGTTTGACACCCCAACCCAGTCCTTCTCCTAACTCACACTTTCAGCAAACGAAAGCTGACGGAAGTTATTAAGGTCGCTGTCTTCAACAAGTAAGGAGTGGCTTGAGGTGCGTTGCGCTCAGAGATCGTCGGCAAAGCAAACGTCTGCTTTCGGCGCCAGTCAGTGTCGGCGGCAACGGCCGACATCGGGCGCAATGCGGCCACGCGTTCGCCCAGCCAGGCAAGCTCTTCCTCGGAAATGCTGTAATGCTTCGAATAGCGGGCCTTGATGTAGGCTTCCTTCAGCTTCTCGAAGCGCGCGCGCTCGGCTTTCGTCTCACGCGGCCATGCATCAATCAGCCGTCCGTCGACGCGTTCGGCTTGGGTTCGCAAGAAGGCCAAATTGTGGACATGTGGCGTGTAGAACGTGCAAACCAGCAATACGCAATGATAGAGGCGCTCGGTGGCTTGATGAAAGTCGGAGGCTGCCTTTTTAAGCCATCCCTTTTGAACAGCGTATTCCGCCGAACCGCTAAATTCGCCGGCGCTCGGCAACCATTCATCAAAATACTCCCGCGCCATCTCAAGCGCCGCATGCGGCGTCTTCGGCTGCGGCTCGGCGAGTTCACTGTCCTCAGCCTCGTACAGCGCGATCCCGTCGCGCGCGACGTCCATGAAGAAATAGCGCCCCTCGCGAAGCCCGCCGTTCACCTCGTCGAGGCTGTGAACGATGAAGTTCACCGGAGTGCGCAGCGTCTTCGTCACCGACAGTTCGCGAATGAGCCGGTCGTCGAGCTTCGACCAATAATCGGCGCGATCGGTCAGCCGCTTGTCGTTGACGATGATCAGCAGATCATAGTCCGACTGGTAGCCCTTCGCGGTGTGCGGCTCGTCGACCCAACCGCCGCGCGCATAGCTGCCGTAAAGAATGATCTTCGAAATCCGCCCCTTCTTCTTCCAGCCCTGCGTTGCGAGCGCCAGCGCATCCTCGAATTCTTCGAAGACAATCTGCACCACACGCTCGAGTTCGCGCTGCTTGTGGGGAGGAAGATGGTCGATACCGCTTTTCATCGTCGTCACCCTATCAAGGCGGCAGCATCCGCGCACCAGCATATTGCAGCCAATGCGGGGATAAGCCGTGACTTTTCGGTTCCGCCTCAATCGGCGGGGTTCCAGAGCAAGGCATAGGCGTCGGGATTGTCCTGCCCCGCCGCGCGCGCGAGGTTCGCATAGAGCCGCCGCTGCCCGAATTCAGGGGCTTCGAGTGCGAGCGAGACATAGCGCCGCTCGGACACCGCAGCGAGACGCACCCAGCCCGCGCCGATCTCCACGTCATCGGAATAGACACGGTAGTCGGGCTGCACGTCGCTGCCCTTGCCGCGATTGCAGCGGATTTCGATCGGTACCCGGATCGATAGGGTACGAAGCTCGCCAACAAACCCCTTCTCGATCGTGCCGCTAACGAAGCCGATAGCTCCCATGATCTGTCTCCTGCCTGTGTCCGCGAGCCCGTCCCGCGGCGCAGGGAGGGAGCCGGGGCGCCGTCAGGCACCGGCGCACCCGCAGGGCCGCAACGGCAGTGGAGGACGGGCGCAGCCCGTTGCGCCGGTGCCTCGCCCCGGCAGACGCCTCAAGCGCGGAACGGGATCGCGGTCAGGATCGAAGATCGTGCGGACGTCCCGGCGAATGTCGAAAGCTGGCGAAAGTTACGCCCGCGCGCCGCCCGACCAATGGCGTCCGCCCCCGTCGCGCCATCCAAGGTACAGGCCGAGGAGCACGAGAACAGCAGCGATGCCGGCTGCCGCGGCGACCGCGGAAGCCTGCTGGCCGCCGGCTGCATATATGGCGGCGAGTGCCCAGAGAAAGACCAGCGCAAAGGGCGGATTGCCCTTGCCGCGCGCCAAAGCCACCGCCGCAATCACGCCGCCGACCACGACGACCGCGGCCGAAATCAGTGGCGCAGCTTCCGGTTCGGCATTCACGCCATAGAAACGCAGGGTCGCAGCGACGTTCACGATCGATGCCGCGGTCAACCAGGCCGCGAGCGCCGATAGCGGAAGGACCGCCCCCCAGCGTTCGACCGCGGTGAACCCCGCAGGCCAGTCGGCGATCCGGCGATAGGCGACCAGGATCGAAATCAGCGAACCGAAGATGATGATCGTCGAAACGATGTCGATGTCGTTCAACTGCACCCACATCGCCCACAGGGCATTGCCGAGAAAGGCGCCAGCAGCGGGCCAGCGAAGCGCCGCGAAAAGCGTGCTGGCGCGTCCGGCGGCGGTGAATTGCAGAGCAGCGAACACCAGCGATCCGAAATAGAGCGCCCCCCACATCGAAAAGGCCCAGCCCGCGGGCGTGATCAGTGTCTGGACGACGTCCGATCGCTCACCAACGGGCGTGCCGATCCCGATCGCGGGCAGGAAAGCAGCGGCGATCTGAGCGAGGGCGCAAAGCAGGACGATCGCGCGCGAGGGATCGGCGGCGGGTGCGGGTGTGGCGATGCTGTGGTTCATTCCATTTCAACCGGCGCCGCGCCGCTTCGTTCCCGGCGGACCCCCACGCAAAAATGAGAGGGCTCGGCCGACAAGCAGGTCGGTAATCCAAGGGCTCGATCGACGCACTGCGTCGGCGCACAGCCCATCGCAATCAGTCGAGCGGCTGGGCGGCCTCGTCCATCCCGGAGCTTTCGGGGGTAAGGATGATTTCCGGCGCCACCCCGTCGACCTCGACCAGATCGTCGCCGACGAGCACTCCGGTGATACGGACGCGCTTCTCGACATGATCGACGGGAGTCCGGCGAAGGTCGAGCTGCCAGCGACCGCCAACGTCGCGGCGAAGGGCGAAGCCCCCTGCCACACGAAGCAAGGTTCCCGACTCGTCGATACGTGATCCGATGCCCGCCATTGCGACGCCTTACCCCAATCCAGGATGCCCGGCCAGCCAGCTGGAACCGCACTGCGCCGAAGGTCCCCAATCACACTCCATCCCGGTCACCTCGCACCGGATTCTGTCAGGCCGGCAGATCGAGCGAGCATCGCACGCCCCTGGGATCGAATTCGATGTTCGCGGTCCCGCCCTGTGCGCGAAGTGCGCGCTCGAGCATGCGCGTGCCGAAGCCCGTCCGGGTCGGCGGCGCGACCGGCGGCCCTCCCTGTTCGCACCAGTGGAGGCGTAGCCGGTCGCGGCCGTCCTCCTCTGCGATGTCCCAGCGGACATCGACGGAACCGAGATCGCCGGAAAGTGCGCCATATTTGACGGCATTGGTTCCAAGCTCATGGAGCGCCATCGCCAGCAGCAGTGCGCGCGACGCCGGGACTTCGGCATCGTCTCCCGCGAGGCTGATGCGTCCCGGCTTCATCTTGTCGAAGGCATGGAGCGCGCGCTCGATCATTTCGCCGGCCGACACGGTGCCCCAGTGGCGCTCGGTGAGCAGATCGTGCGCATCCGAGAGAGCGCGCACGCGGGCCTCGAACGACTGGCGTTCGGCGGGCGGCGTCTCGCGGAAGGTCTGCGAGGCGATCGCCTGTACCATGGCGAGGGTGTTCTTCACGCGGTGGCGCATTTCGGCAAGGGTAAGGCGGAGCTCTTCCTCGGCCTTCCCGCGCGCCGCAATCTCGAAGCGCGCCGCCTCGTGGAGATGGGCATTATCCATGGCAACCGCCGCCTGCGCCGCGACCGCCTCGACCAGCGCCTCGACCTCGGCGTTGAAGATGCCGGGCTCCTCATGGCCGAAGAAGAGGCCTCCATGCACCGCGCCCGAGCGCGAGACGACGGGAACCGCGAGATAGCTGACGACCGGCAGATGACCCTCGGGCATTCCAAAATGCGGAGCGCTGTGGCCATAGCGCGGATCGCAGCGAATATCGTCGGAACGAATGGTCCCTTCGCCGCGAAAGGTCGGATCGAATACCGCGGTGTTGCGCGGCATGCCGAAGCGCTCGAACGCTTCGCGCGGCGCACCCGAAAGCGAGAAGAGCAGATAGCTTTCGCCCGCATCATCGAGAACATTGTAGAAGAAAGCCCCGAAGCGCGCGCCGCTGAGTTCGGTGGCGATCTCGGTTACCGCTTCGACGATGCGTTCGAGATCGAGATCCTGCGAGACGATCTGCGCGACGCGGTTGAGCTGGGCGAGGTGCTCGGCCTGGCGCGCGAGCTGCGCCTCGACCGCCTTGCGCTCGGTGATGTCGCGCGCGATCTTGGAGGCCCCGATGATCGTGCCGTCGGCGCGCCGTACCGGGGAGACGGTGATCGAGAGATCGACAAGGCTTCCGTCCTTGCGGCGGCGCACGGTCTCGAAATGCTTGACCCGCTCCCCCGCCTTGACGCGCTCGATGATCGCACTTTCCTCGGAGTGCCTGTCCTCGGGAATCAGCTTCAGGATCGACTGCCCGACGATCTCGCTTGCCGAGTAGCCGAACAGCCTCTCGGCCGCCGGGTTCCAGCTGGTGATGACGCTGTCGAGCCCCTTGCTGATAATCGCATCGTCGGACCCTTCCACAAGCGCCGCGAGATGCGCACCGCTTTCGACCGCAGCCGCGGATGTGCCGCGACCTTCATTCTCGGCGTCGATCACATCTTCGTCCTGCATCGATAACTGCCCCTGCCCCCACTATCCCGAATCGAGAATTACGGCCGGACAAGAAACCCTTGAACGCTTGATGCGTTCCGCCGACACTGCCAAGCGCCCTGCCAGTTGCCGAGCGTCCGCTCCCATCCGATCCATGACACAGGGCCACCGCCATCACCGGACCGAATATGAATGCTCCCGCGCGCTGCACCGCCCTCGTCGCAGAGGATGAATGGCTCGTACGCATCGACATCGTCGAGGCGCTTGAGACGGCAGGATTTACGGTGCGCGAGGCGGAATCGGCCGAACATGCGCTGCTGCTGATCGCCGAAGCGCTGCCGCAGGTGCTGGTGACGGATATCCGCCTCGGCGGCGCACTCGACGGCTGGTCGCTTGCCGAGGAATATCGGCGCGGCCATCCCGCCGGAGGCGTCGTCTATGCCTCGGCAAATGTGCCGCTGACGACGCGCCAGGTCGACGGCAGCTTCTTCTTCTCCAAGCCCGTGCTCATGACTGCGCTTGTCGATGCCTGTCTCGGCCTTTGCACCGACCAGAACCAGACGCCTACCTGAGAGGCGAGACGGCGAGCCCGACGAATGACGCTCCTCGCGCGGTCCGCGACGCATGGGAGACCTGGCTCAGGCGGCTGCGGCACCGGACGGCAAAGAGGCGTTAGCGCCGGGCGGCAAGGGGTTAACCGTCGGCCCGTGAGCCTTGGCGGGCGTGCCGTGAAGTTTCCAGAGATTGATCTCGGTCTTGCTCATCCGCACGAGCAGGCGGTCGCCATCCCAAAGCTCGACCTCGCAGCAGCCGCGCTCGTTCAGCGCCGCCTGAAACGCCTGATAGGGATCGTCCGCCTGGAAATCGATGCGGCGCGGCGCCGCGCTGTCGTCGGTGAACAACAGGAGATGAAAAGGACGCATAGATGCTCCTGTCGTGTCGGGAGCAGGCGCGACCTAGCTCTCGGTAAGGGATCGATCGGCAGGCCGTATGTAACGGATGGGACTGCGGCATTGTGCCGGAACCACGAGAAGCCGATCTGGGTGGAGCCGCAGCCGAGTCTCGATTAGCATATTTCCCCGGTCCAAGCCGCTTAATCGTTATGATCGAGATCAACTCCAGGCCGCGCAAGGGCGTCCGGAAGCAACAAACCTGACCGGACGGAGCGCACGCTGCCTCGCCAGCCAAGCCGGTATGCGAATTCCAGGCCGGTCAATGCTGATCGGCCATCACATGGCCTTCGCGCGCGCGCAGCCAGTTGTGCAGCCGCGTCGCCGCCGCCGCGCCATGTCCCGTCGCGGTGCTGATCTGGTCGAGGCCCGCGAGAACATCGCCGGCCCCATAGACGCCGGGCATGAGCGGCTCGGCAAAGGCGTCGGCGGGAAGGCAGCGATTGGCGTCGCCTTCGAGCCCCAGCCCCGCCAGCAGTTCGCTCCGCGGCTCGGACCCGAGCGCGGGATAAAGCGTGTCGAAGACGAGCGGCGCCTGCGCGCCCGCGAGCTGCACCTCGATCCGTCCTTCGCGGTGGACGAGGCGAAGCAGCTGGCGGTCCTCGATCCGGACGTCGCTTGCCTCGAGCTCGGCGCGCTGTCCCTCGGTCAGGGCGACCTGCCATTTGGGGATTAGCGTGACGTCGTCGGTATATTGGCGGAGGAACATCGCCTCGGCGGCGCCGTGGAGATCGGATCCCAGCACCGCGATCCTGCGCCCCCGATGCTCAAAGCCGTCGCAGATAGGACAATAGCGGAGCGCCCCGCTTCGCACCGCCGCGTCATGCTCTTCAGCCTCGACGACCGCCTCGTTGGTGACGACGCCCGTCGCGAGGATCAGACCGCGCGCCGAAATGCGGCCGCCGCCCTCGATCTCGGCCGTGAACTTATCGCCGTCCCCGGCACCCGACAGACGCTCGACGCGCCCGACCTCGATCACCGCGCCGTAGCGCTCGGCCTGAACGGTCAGCCGCGCGACGAGGTCGGCGCCCGATATTCCTTCGGGAAAGCCCGGCACGTTCCACGCCATGGGGGCGCCGAGCGCCCGCGAGCGGCCGTCGTGCAGCACGCGGACGCGGCGGCGATAGCGCGCCAGATAGAGCGCTGCTGTAAGACCCGCGGGCCCTGCGCCGACCACGATCGCATCGCAATCGGGCGCATCCTCGCGCTCGCGCTCCGGCGCGCGCGCCGGTACCGGCCCTGCTGCGCCGCCTCCCGGCGCTCCGTCGCCGGCCGCCTTCATCCCTGTTGCGGCCTGATATCGTAAGAAGCGACGCGCACGTCGGCGGTGAGCACGGCGGCGAGCGCGTCAGCGCAGTTCTCGTCATAGCCCGCGGCGATGGCGGTGAACCCCGGGGCGCCGCCGCTGCTGCGCTGCTCGACCGTGATCGCCTTCAGCCCCTGTGCTGCGAGCAAGGCCGTCACCTCGCTCGCGGCGATGCTGGTCCCCGGCGCATAATCGAGCGTCACATGCGCAATGCGTCGCTGTGGCGCGTGGCGCTCGGTCCAGGTTACCGCGGCGAGCACGAGGAAGGTCGCGACGCCCCCGAAGATCGCGAGCTCGTAGAAACCGACGCCGAACAATATGCCGAGCGTCGCGGTCATCCAGAGCGACGCCGCGGTGGTGAGGCCGCGAACATTGAGCCCTTCGCGGAAAATGACCCCGCCACACAGGAAGCCGATGCCGGTGAGCACGCCGTGCGCCATGCGGACGGGGTCGATACGAACGACCTCGGTGGGCGTATCGGTCAGCCACTCCATCTGGTGCACCGCCGAGAGCATCAGCAGGCAGCAGGACAAGGCAACGAGAATATGGGTGCGTAGCCCGGCGGGGCTCGCGCGATATTCGCGCTCGCCGCCGATGATCGCGCTCGCGAGCACCGCACCGAGGATCGGCCAGAGCAGGTCGGGATCGAGGAGATCCAGCTCAAACACCGCGCATCAGTCCCGGGATTAGCGGCAGCAGTTCGCGCGCGAGATAGCCGAGCGGCCCCATGGTTTCGCCGAGGCGGCGTCCCGCCTCGCCGTGCAGCCAGATGCCCCATGCCGAGGCTTCGAGCGGCGTGAGGCCCTGCGCGCCGAGCCCGGCGATCAGGCCCGCCAGCACGTCGCCCGACCCGCTGACCGCAAGCCCGAGACCGCCGCCAGCATAGGCAAGGCATGTGCCCTCGGCGATGAGATGGCTCGTCGCGCCTTTCACCATCACCGCGGCGCCGAACCGGTCCGCGGCCTTGCCGAGCGCCGCGAGCGGGTCGGACGCCACCAGTTCTTTCTCGACGTCGAGCATCGCCGCAAGCTCGCCCACGTGCGGGGTCAGGACGGTGTGCGCGGAGCGCATGCGGATCGCGTCGGCATGCGCCGCAGCGGCGCGGAGCGCGAAGGCGTCGAGCAGCAGGAACATGTCTTCGGGCAGCTCCGGCAGCAGCGCTTCGAGCAGCGTCTGGACGATATCGGCATCGATCATCGCCGGCCCGAAGACGATCGCATCGTGCAACGCTATTTCGGCGATCAGCAGCTCGGCCGCCTCGGGCGCAATCTCGCCCGCTTCGGTCTCGGGAAGCGCGGCGACCGCGCACGACGGAAAGGCAATGCCGATGGGGATCGCAGCCGAGGCGATCGTCGCGATCGTCACCTTCCCCGCCCCGGCCCGAAAGGCGGCCTCGGCGGTAAGCAGCATGCCGCCGGGAACGCGGCGGCTGCCGCCGATCACCAGCACACGGCCGCGCCCATTCTTGTCGACATTGTCATGATGATCTGGAAGCGGGTTCGCCTTGAGCCACGCGCTATCGAGCGGCACCACGTCAGCCACGCGCGGCTACCATCGCATCGGGCTCGCTGGTCACCGGAACCTCGCCCTCCATCGGCGCGGTCACATTATAGCGGGACAGCACGAGATTGCCGTCGCGACCCGCAACGGGATCGAAGCGGTATTCAGTGATCGCGCAGTTGGCGACGTCGCCCTGCTTGTCGATCGCTAGAATCTCGGCCTCGCCGAGATTCTCGATGATCGTACGGAGGCAGAGCACCACGACCTGGTGTGCGACGATCATCACCCGGCGCCCGCCATAATGGAGAGACACGGTATCGAGCAGCGAACGGAGGCGAAGGATCACATCGCACCAGCTCTCGCCGCCCGGCGGGCGATGATAGAATTTGCCGAGTGCGAGCCGGAACTCCGCCTGCTCGGGGTGCGCCGCCTCGATACCGAGCCGGGTCAGCCCGTCGAGGATGCCGAACTCCTTCTCGCGGAGCCGCTCGTCGATGCAGATTTTCTCATCTGGGGCGCATCCTCCGGCGCCGCGAAATATCTCGGCCGTCTGCACGGCCCGAACATAAGGCGAGGCCAGCATGATCTCGGGACGGCCATCCTCTTCTCCGGAAGCGAACCATGAGCCAAGCGCGCGCGACTGCTCTTCGCCGAGCTTCGATAGCGGCACATCGACATCGCGGTGGTCGAGCGCGATGCGCAGCTCGCCTGCGGCATCGGCAGCGTCGCGCGCGACATTCCCGGCGCTCTGGCCGTGGCGTACCACCCAGAGGGCCGAAGGCCAGCGCGGTGTCATCGAATAGTCTTCCTCGTCATCGAGACGCTAACGCCTCCGGCGCCGAACTCGTTGCCTTGCGTTTGCGCCTCGCCCGGCGAGCGGTCCCGGGGGCTGCCGGGGCGCCTTTCCTTCCCGGCAACTACGGCCGCTCCTTGGGCCGCGATGCCCGTCCGTGCCTCTCCGCGACCGGGAGCCGGGAGAAACGCGGCAAGGAACTTCGACGGCTTCGGGCGATTGTGAGGCTTTGCCGGCTGCGCGCCGGCGGCAGCCCACAGAGGAGATATTCATGAAGAAACTCATCGCCTTCGATCTCGACGGAACCTTGGCGGAGAGCAAGCAGCCGCTCGGGCCCGAGATGGGGGCGGCGCTCGCGAAGCTGCTGAGCGTTGCCGAGGTCGCGGTGATTTCGGGCGGCGACTGGCCGCAGTTCGACAAGCAGGTGGCGAGCCGCCTGCCGGCAGACGCCGATCGCGCCAAGCTCTGGCTGATGCCGACGACGGGCACGAAGCTGTTCGTCCACCGCGCCGGCGCCTGGACGCCGCTGTATGCCGAGCTGTTCGACGAGGAAGAGAAAGCGCGCATCCTCGCTGCCTTCGATGCGTCGCTCGCAGCGACGGGTTTCGTGCCCGAGGAGGTCTGGGGCGAGCGTATCGAGGACCGCGGCAGCCAGATCACTTTCTCCGCGCTCGGCCAGCAAGCGCCGATCGACGCCAAGGAAGTCTGGGACCCCGACTTTGCGAAACGGCGGATCATCCAGGCGGATCTGCGCACGCGGCTTCCCGGCCTGTCGATCAATATGGGGGGCGCCACGTCGATCGACATCACCCGCGAGGGCGTCGACAAGGGCTATGGCCTCAAGAAGCTCAGCGCCGCGAGCGGCATCGCGCTCGGCGAGATGATCTTCATCGGCGATGCCATCTTCCCCGGCGGCAATGATTATCCGGCGAAGCTGCTCGGGATCGACACGGTGCGGGTGCGCGATCCGCAGGAAACGATCGCGGTGGTCGAGGGCATCGCCGCCTGCCTCGCCTGAGCGCGCCGCGGCAGCGACAGCGGCGGCAACGAGCGGCGGGCTTCGCCGACCGCGCCGCCATCAAGACCGCGCATTCACCGCGAGAGGCGAACCGCCAAAAGCGTATAACTTCGATCAACCCGCGGCATCCCGGCGCAACAAGCAGGGGGAGCGCGGGGTTTCCGAGATGGCCCGTTTCCGGGCTGCATGGAAAGGATGCGTCATGGCACAGAATGACCAGAAAGACGGCAAGCAGCAGGGCAGCTCGTCCGGCAAGGGCAGCCAGCAGCAGCAGGACAGCGGCAAGAGCCAGTCGAGCGCCGGCAAGCAGCCCGGCGGCAAGGACCAGGGCAAACAGAGCCGCTGATCGTGGGTCCCCTCCCCGCACGAAAGACCGGGCCGCGGCGGTTGCCGCGACCCGGTCTTACGCGCGGTCCAAAAGGCGGCGTGTCCGACGACCCCCCAAGACAGATCCAAAACAGATCGAGGAGAGACGAGATGAAGAATTGGATAGGAGCCGCGGCGCTTGCCGCGCTCGTCGCCGGATGCGGCGGCCCCGACACCACCGAAGCGGATCAGAAGGCCACACCGGCGGACACGGCCATGCCCGCGCCCGAAGCGGCTGCCCCCGCCGCCGCCCCGGCCGCAAGCACGGCCGACTATATCGCCAAGGCCGGTGCCGGCGATCTCTGGGAGATCGAATCCTCGAAGGCGCTGCTGGCGAAGTCGAATGATGCCAAGGTCCGGGCGTTCGCCGAAATGATGATCGATCATCATGGCAAGTCGACCGCCAAGGTGAATGCGGCGGCCGAGGCCGCCGGCGTCGAGGTCGCGGCACCGAAGCTCGATCCCGACCAGGAGAAGATGCTCGCCGACATCAAGGCCGCCGATGCGGCAGGGATCGACAAAATCTATCTCGGCCACCAGAAGACGGCGCATGATGCCGCGCTTGCGCTCCACCAGGGCTATGCCGCTTCGGGCGAGGCGGTGGCGCTTAAGCAGGCCGCGGCCGAGATCGTTCCCGTCGTCGAGGCGCACCGCACCGAACTCGGCAAGCTCGCGCCCTGAGCGCCGACGTCATCGTCATGACACGACCGGGCGGGAAAACCGCCCGGTCGTTTTGGCATGCGACCAGAGACAAGGACCCTGAATGACCCAACGGATCAGCCCGCGCAGCGGCACCGCCTTCCTGCTTCCGCGAGATGCCACTCTTTGTGTCACCGATCCCGAAGGCGGTCAGGTGAGCGATCTGCTCGCGTTCAGCGCGGCCGACCCGCGCGAGGCGATCTCGAACGGGCGGACCTTCGACTATGAGGAAAGCATCCGCCTGACGGTCGGCAATCGCCTGTGGTCGAACCGTTCCAATGCGCTGCTCGAGATCGTCGAAGACAGCTGCGGGGTGCATGATTTCCTGCTGACGCCGTGCAGCGAGGCGACCTTCCGGCATTTCTATGCCGACAAGCCCGTTCATCGCGGCTGCTTCGGTAACCTCGCCGAAGCACTCGAACCCTTCGGAATTGCCGCCGACGCCATTCCCGTCGCATTCAACCTGTTTATGAATGTGCCGGTCGGCAGCGACGGCAAGATCCGCGTCCTCCCGCCGACGACGAAAGCCGGCGACTTCATCCGTCTGCGGGCGCTCGACGACCTCATCATCGGGCTGACCGCCTGTTCCGCCTACGACAGCTGCGGCGGCAGCTTCAAGCCGATCGACTACAGGATCGAATGAAACAGAGAGCGGTTGGTCGGCAGCACGAGATTGCAACGCGCCGGCCCGACCACCCCGGGTATTCTCGTACGGCTAGCGGCTTCCGCCTACCGGCGCATCCGCCCTCTTGCCGGGCGGCGGCGTGTCGGGTTCGGCGGCGCGCCCTCCGCCGCCCTGCGGATCGCTGTCATAGTCTTCGGCATTGCCCTTGCCGCCGGCGCCCGCGCCGCTTCCGCTGACCGGACCGCTGCCGGTGCTGCGGCGCCGGCCGCGATTGGCGGCGCCCGACACGTCGCCTGCCTCGCGCTCGGCTACGGGATAGCGATCGGGCGTCGTCGTCCCGACATTCTCGCGCCGTTCGACGGGCTCCTGCGGCAGCGACCCGTCGCCGGCAGATGCTCCGCGCTTGCTGTCATCGGCATCGGTCATGTTCGTCTCCTCTTCGCGGCCAGGGGCGTCATCCGCCCGATCAGTCTTGTTTCCCCGAGCCGGGCTCGGCGAGTTTCCGGTGCATTTCGGCGGTGGTCGCTTCGCTGAGAACGCCCGACGCCAGAACCTGCGCCTTGTTCTTGAGGCCGTGGACGACAGCATGCTCGCCCGCGAGGAGCGCGTCCCAGCCCGTTTTCGCGACATCGGCGGGATCGTCCTTCTCCGACTGGCCGACCTTGGTGTCGAGCATGCCGGCGCGCTCGAAGAAACGCGTGTCGGTCGCGCCGGGCTTGAGGCAGGTGATGGTGACGCCGCTGTCCTTCAGTTCATTGCCGATCGCGGCAGCGAAGCTGTCGACGAACGCCTTGGTGCCATTATACACCGCCTGAAAGGAGCCGGCGAGGTGACCGGCGATCGAGCCGGTGATCAGCACCTTGCCTTCGCCGCGCGCGACCATCGCCTTCAGGACCGGCTGAAGCAGCAGCAGCGTGCCGGTGATGTTGGTGTCGATGACGTGCCGCCATTCGGCCACCGGCTGGTCGAGAAAACCGTGCCCGAGGCCATGGCCCGCATTCGCGACGAGAATGTCGATTGGCCTGCCGCCCGCGGCGGCAAGAAGCCGCTCGACGCCGGCAGGGGTCGCCAAATCGGCTTCGACCGCCTCGACCTCGACGCCCTTGGCGAGGAGGCCCGCGGCGGCATCGACGAGCGGCTCGTCGGCCGCGACGATGAGATCGTATCCATCCTTTGCCGCGAGCATCGCAATCTCGCGGCCGATGCCGCTCGAAGCGCCGGTGATGAGGGCGAGTTTACGCTCAGGCATGTTCCATCTCCTGCCGGGCCGTGATGGCCCCTTTTTCGAGCCCCGGCTTGAGGACGATCTTGGTGTAGAGATTCTGCTCGTCGTGCCAGTGCCGGTACATGTCAGCGGCATCCTCGAGCGGCGCGTGATGCGAGATCAGCGAGACGGTGTCGAATTTGCCATCGCGGATCATGTCAAGCAGTTCGCCCGAATAGCGCTGGACGTGCGTCTGGCCGCTCTTGACCGTAAGTCCCTTCTCCATGAGCTGCCCGAGCGGGAATTTGTCGGCGAAGCCGCCGTAAACACCTGGGATCGAGAGCCGGCCGCCCTTGCGGCACGCGAGGATCGCCTGCCGCAAGGCATGGATGCGCTCGGTCGACGAGAGCATCTTGACCTTCACCTGGTCGAGGATGTTGTCGACGGTGAACCCGTGGCTCTCCATACCGACGCAGTCGATGCAGGCGTCGGGCCCAATGCCGCCGGTCATCTCGGCGAGCGCCTCGCGAACATCGACCTGCGTGTAATCGAGGATCTCGGCACCATATTTCTTCGCCAGCGCAAGGCGCGTCGGGAAATGATCGATCGCGATCACGCGCCCGGCGCCGAGAAGCAGCGCCGACTGGATCGTGAACAGGCCGACGGGACCGCAGCCCCACACCGCGACAGTATCGCCGGGCTCGATGTCGGCGTTGACCGCCGCCTGCCAGCCCGTCGGGAGGATGTCCGAGAGAAAGAGCACATCGTCGTCGGCCAAATCATCGGGTATGACCACCGGACCGACGTCCGAATAGGGAATGCGGACATATTCGGCCTGCCCGCCGGCATAGCCGCCGGTCAGATGCGCGTAGCCGAAGGCCGCGCCCATCGCGTGGCCCATCATCAGCTCCGAAGCATCGCGCGTCTCGGAGGGATTGCTGTTGTCGCAAGCGCTATATTGCTGCTTCTCGCAGAAGAAGCATTGGCCGCAGCTGATCGTGAAGGGAATGACGACGCGCTGGCCGCGCTTCAGCGTCGAGCAGGCGCCCGTCTCAACGACCTCGCCCATGAACTCGTGCCCGACGATGTCGCCCGCGCGCATGCCCGGGATATAGCCATCGTAGAGATGGAGGTCCGAACCGCAAATCGCGGTCGAGGTAACGCGAATGATCGCATCGCGCGGATTGACGATTTCGGGGTCGGGGACGGTCTCGACGCTGATCTTGTGGCGTCCCTGCCAGGTAACGGCGCGCATGGCCTTCTCCTTGAGATATGATTGTGCTGCGTGGTCGGCGTTCAGATATGCGGCTCGGCGGGGCTCTCGGCGCTTCGTGCCGAGGGCGAGGCGTTGCTCGTCACTTCGCCGGTTTCCATAAGCTGCTTGAAGCGGTGAAGGTCGCGCCGCGCCTGCACTTCGGGCTCGCGCTGGAGTAGCTTGGCGGCGAGGCGCCCCACCTCCCCCGCGGGCGGATCATAAGCGAGGATCAGGCTCACAAAGGTGCCGCGGCCTGCCGGCGCGTCGGTGAAGCGAACCTCGCCGCTGTTCGCGATGTCGGACGCGGGCGTGCTTTGCCAGTAGATCGACTGGTCGGGGACGCGCTCGGTGATGCGGTTGACCAGCGTCACCTCGCGCCCGGCGGGGGCCTTGATCGTCCATTGCGAGACATCGTCGCCGAGATCGTCGACCGCGACCACATTCTCCATGAATTCGGGAAAGCGCTCGGGTGTCCAGGCGGCGTAAAGCTCGGCGCGCGGGCGGTTGACGAGCAAGGATTTGCCGAACAGCGCGCGGTCCGAAGCCTTGTCCAATGTCCAGTGCGGGGCGTCGGTCGCGATCGGCTCGTATTCGCCGGCCTGCCTCGCTTGCCGGCGGCGCTGCCAGAGCGCGGCGCCCGTCGCCAGCGCGGCGATGCCGGCGCCGGCGGCGGCGAGCAGCAAAGGATCGGTCAAGTCGGTCTTATGTCTGGACATGGATCATCTCCCGCCCGGGAGCAGCCCGGGCGTCATCTGGGGAACGCCGACCCTGCCGGCGTCTTTTCGGGAAGCGCGGCCCCGCGTGCGAGGCGACACTCGACTGACGCCCACCTCCTGCGATCGTTCCGGCGGGAACGGATAAAATCAGAGGTTCGCCGCATCGACGGACCGAGCCGCCCAGCGGCTCCCGCAAAGGCGAGCGTGCATCGGGGACAGCAAGGCCGAACATCATGAGCCGGTCTCCGCGTGCGGCGCCGCGACCGGCTTGGATTCGGGCGACTCCTTCTGGCGAAGGAAGATCGAGAGGAGCACGAGTACGGCGGTCGAAAGAAACTCGCTCTGCCAGTTCTGGAAGGATTCGAACCAGAGGCCGGGGTCGCCGAGGTATGCGAAAGTGGAAAGGGCAATCTCGCCATGTTCGCGCGCCTCTTCGGCGGCGGCGCGGGCGCTTTGCGTCCAGTGGAGGATGAAGGATGCAAGAAAGAAGAGCGCGAGCACCAGCCCCAGCGAGCGGGCGTAAAGCGCACGGGCGAGACGGCCCTTGCGCAGAACCGCTGGCGCGCCTGGTTTGAGCGCTTGCGCTGCAAGATCGGCGTCGCGCGGCGGGGCGTCCGGATCGCGCGATTCCGAGGAGCCGCGCTGAACGAGCATCGCAGTCAGCACAACATAGGCCGACATCTGGAGAAACTCGCTCTCCCAATTCTCGAACACCGACGACAGGAACTGGGAGCTGCCGCTGTAGGCCCATAGCGACATGGTCGGTTGATGGTGGCGCACGGCGTCTTCGAGCGCGACGTGCCAACCGGTCACCCACTGGCCGACGATCGACACTGCGAAAAGCAGGAGCAGGACGAGGGTGAGGCCGTTATCCCTGAGCCGCGACATAAGCTGTCTCCTCATCGGCGTCTCGAGGCCGCTCGCCAGCTGCCGCAGCCGAGGCTCCCGCCGAAGCGCCCATGACCTCCCGTCCGCGCGGCGGACGCGCGGGCCAAGCCGCCCCGTCGAGCGCATCGCGCTTCTCATATTCGGCTGCGCTCATCAGCAGCACCAGCCCGTCCGCGTGACAGTCGAGCATCGCCGCAGGCACTGCGCGAAGCGTCTCGTCGATGCCCCCGATCCCGCCGCTCGCAACGACGACATAGGAGAGGCATCCGCTTTCGCATTCGATCATCGCATCGACTGCCTGGCCGATCGCTTCGCCGCGGATATCGCTCACCGGAAGACCGCCGAACGCGCTCGCTGCAAAGAGCGATGGCGAAGCCGCGGTCCGGCTCCGTTTCGCGGCCCGCCGCGCGCCGTCCTCATATTCTCGCTGGCGGCCGAGCCAGCGCCAGATGCCGACAAGATTGACGAGCGTCAGAAAGAGGTTCGTCGCGAGGAGGTTGGTCTGGCCCGAACTGAACCCGACGGCCGACCAGGCGAGCGAGCCCAGCGTGAACACCACGAAGCCCCAGCCGGTGATGCGCGCCCCGAGATTGGCGGCCGTCATCATCGCCGCGATCATCGTCGCGGCGGGCGCTATCAGTCCGGCGGCCTCTTCCACGTCCGGCTATCTCCTCGATCGGCAGCGCCCCGTGGCACTCGTTCAAGGAAAACCCGCCGCCGCGCCGCCGCGTTCCCGCGGACGGCGGCGATACAACATCGATCAATGCGTTTACCGGCCGCGCGCGCTGCGCCTCCGGCTTCGACCGCCCCGTCTGTGGCCTATCGACGACCGCCCCACCACCCCCTGCGCGCGCCGGAGCTGAGCGGCCGGCCCTTCAGGACCGCTTGCGGGCGACCTGTTCTTCAGCGCGTCCCGCCGCCTCGATCAGGCTTTCGCCGGTCCCGCGCGCCGCCGCAGCGGTCATCGTTACCGCGACACCGTCGGGACCATCGAGAACAACCATGCCATCCTCGGCGGTGGCGACGCCGGCCCGGGTCTCGGGCACCGGGGGCGAAGGCATTTCATCGGTCATCGGCGGGGCCTTTGGTCTGGGGGCGGCGGAGATGAGGGATCGTCGATATAGAGATAGGAGGGATCGAACTGGCCGCGCCTTGCGAGCTTCGGCGCATCGAGGATCTCGACCTTGCCGTTGCGGAAGATGCAGAGCCCTTCTTCGCGAAGATGGCGCACGACGCGGTTCACATGGACCGTCGTCAGGCCGCAAATCTCGGCCACATCGGCCTGCGTCAGCCCGAGATTGAACTGGCGTCCGTCGCTGAGCCCTGCCGAAAGGAGGCGAACATTGGTTTCGCAGAAGAAATGCGCGACACGCCCGATCGCGTCGAGGCGGCCGAGCCGGAACAGCCAGGCGCGGTGGATCGCGGCGTCGAGCAGCGTGGCGAACCAGAGCTTGCGCGTCAGCTCGGGCATTTGCTCAGTGATCGCGTCGAGCTCGACGTGCGGGACGATCGCGATCGTCGCCGGCGTCATCGTGCCGACGTCATGATCGAGGCGCTTGAGCGGATAAGCGTGGAGGTCGACGAAGTCGCCCGGCAGATGGATGGCGACGAGCTGGCGAAGACCGTTCCGGTCGTCGAGATAGCGCGACATGATGCCCTCGACGAGCAAGGTGCTCTGGTCGAGCCATTCGCCAGCGCGCGCGATGATCTTGCGTGCGTCGACGGTCTTTGTTTCGCTGATGGCGGCCTCGAGGCGTGCGCGCTCGCCGGCTTCGAGGCTCACCCCGCGACGGTCTCTCAAAAAGCGATCGGTTAACATCACTGACGTTCCCTGGTTCGTCCGAAATGCGTGAGCGGGCCTGCTCAACTGCGGCCATCCCGAAAGCCCGGCAACCACTCGCAAGGGAAGCGGAATCGTGATGATCGAGGTTAATCGCAAACCCGTCGCAGCAACTTTCAAATCGCGAAGTCGTTCCATCACCATGATCGGAGGGGTGTCGGGACGCATGCCCGTCTCCCTCTCC
>NZ_LYVN01000045.1 GCF_001990265.1 Sphingopyxis sp. KK2 | reverse complement strand
CGCCCGCCGCCGGGGCGGCCATCGCCTCGGCCCGGGTCGACCGGGGTCGGATTGGTCGTGGGCGGCGTGCCGTTGCCGTTGCCGGGGCGCGGCGGACGCGTGCCGCGCGGGCCGTCATTGTCGCCGCGACCGGGGCCGTCCCAGCCGCCGGGGCGTCCGCCCCCGGGGCGGCCATCGCCGCGCGGACCGTCACCGCGGCCCGGGCCGTTGTTCCAGTGGCCGTCGCCGCGACCGGGGCCATTGCCGCGCGGACGCCAGTTGCGATCCTTGCCATGATGTTTCCACCACGCGCGCCGCCCGCCCCAATAGTTCAGATATTGGCCACGCAGCGGGTAGCGATTGTTGTAATTGTCGAACAGCCACAGGCCGTAGCCCGGATAGTAATAATTGTCGTACCACCCGCCGCCGAAGCCGATGTTGACGAAGCCCGCGCCATAATCGCCGCCGTCATAGCAGTCGTAACCATAGCCATCGTCATAGGCATAGGGGTCGTAGTCGTAATAGGCGTCGCCATAGCGCGCGCTGCAATCATTGCCCGCGTAGGCAGGTCCATAACCATTGACGTCGCCATAATAGCAGCCGCCGAGGCTGGCCGTCGCGACGGCGCCGAGCGCGATGCCGAGGGGACGCCGAAGGAAATTTGTCATGCCATTATCCTTGGTTACGGCCCGCAGGCGCGAGCCGATCATCATGGCCGCCAATTTGTGCGAGTCGAGTTGAATTTGCGGTGAATAGAGTCGCAGCGACGACGAGACGTTACTTGCATCGATGTCAGTAGTGCGATACCCAAGGCGAAGTCGCCCATTTGACGAGGAATCTCTCCCATGAACGCCCCCGCCAAATTCGCCTGGTCCGAAGCGCGCTTCGGCCCCGACACGAACCACTGGCTGCCGCGCAATGACGAACGGCTGCTCGACCATATCCCGGGCGAGGACGGCATGCCCTTGCTCGGCACGACGCTCGACCAGCTCAAGGACCCGCAGGGCTTCTCGCGGCGGATGGTCGGCAAATATGGCAAGGTCTATCGCACCAGGAGCTTCGGCGGGCGCAGCGTCGCGATCCACGGTCCCGAGGCGAACGAACTCGCGATGTTCGACCGCGAAAAGAATTTCTCGTCCGAACAGGGCTGGGGCCCGGTGCTCAACCTGCTCTTCCCGCGCGGGCTGATGCTGATGGATTTCGAAAAGCATCGCGCCGACCGCAAGACCTTGTCGGTTGCGTTCAAGCCCGAGCCGATGCGGCTCTATGCCGACAGCCTCAACGTCGGGATCAAGGACCGCGTCGCGTCGTGGAGCGGGCAGAGCTTCAAATTCTACCCGGCGATCAAGCAACTGACGCTCGACCTTGCCGCGACCAGCTTCCTTGGCATCCCCTGGGGTCCTGAGGCGGAGAAGATCAACAAGAGTTTCGTCGACATGGTACAGGCGTCGATCGGCATCGTCCGCCGCCCGCTGCCCTTCACCGCGATGGGGCGCGGCGTCGCGGGGCGCAAATATCTGGTCGATTATTTCAGCAAGATGGTCCCCGAACGCCGCACCTCGACCGGCGAGGACATGTTCACGCAAATCTGTCAGGCTCGCGACGAGAACGGCGATTATCTCAGCGTCGAGGCGATCGTCGATCATATGAACTTCCTGATGATGGCGGCGCACGACACGATCACCAGCTCGATCAGTTCGATGGTCTGGCTGCTCGCGAAAAACCCCGAATGGCAGGACAGGCTGCGCGAAGAGATGCTGCGCGTCGCTCCGGCGGGCGAGGGGGTCGGCCATAATGCGCTAAACGAACTCGAACTCACCGAATGGGCGTTCAAGGAAGCGCTGCGGATGATCCCGCCGGTGCCGAGCATCCCGCGCCGCGCGCTCAGGGATTTCGAATTCGGCGGCTACACCATCCCCGCAGGCACCAGCGTCGGGGTCAATCCCGGCTATACGCATATGATGCCCGAATATTGGCCCGAGCCCGAGAAATTCGATCCGATGCGCTTCTCGCCCGAGGGCGCCAAGGGGCGGCACAAATATGCCTGGGTGCCCTTCGGCGGCGGCGCGCATATGTGCCTGGGGCTGCACTTTGCGTATATGCAGGCGAAGATCTTTTTCCACCATGTGATCACGACGCACCGGATCAAGGTTGCCGATGGTTATGATCCCGACTGGTATATGTGGCCGATCCCGCGCCCGAAGGACGGCCTGCTGGTGACCTTCGAGAAAATCGCCTGACCGTCAGCCACGAATGAACAGATTGCGGAGCCATGGCGCGCGTTCGCGCGTCGCCTCGCGCCAGTCGGACGCTTCGCCCGCCTCGGGCGCGGCACGGCTCGGGTCGACCAGCTTGAGCCGCGCAGTGCGAAACGCCGTCGGGCGATAGGTCACGAGCGCCAGTCCGTGCTCGAGCGCGGTCGCGGCGAACAGGGCATCGCGATCCTGGTCGAAGGACAGTGCCGCGCGGCGCCGCGCCACCGCCAGGTCGACCGGCACGATGCGCCCCTCGAAAGCCGGGAGCAGCTGATCGTCGATCCAGCTCCGCCACGCCGCGCCGACCGCCTTGCCCTGCTTGCCCGCGAGCGCGGCGGCATTGTCGAGCTCGACGATCGACAGCGCCGACAGGAACATCGCGTGGCGCGAGATGCGCTGCGCCCAACCCGCCAGCGCCGCGCTCTCGGCGCGGGCCTCGCGCAGGTCGAGCACGACATCGGTATCGAGCAGGTACATCAGCCGCGTCCCCGGCCGGCGAGGGTGCGTTGCAACAGGCTGCGATCGAGCGCGGGCTCGCCGGGCGCCGCGGCGAGCAATTGCCCGATCGTTTCGCGTTCGCCGCTCAGCTGCCGCCAGGCATCGATGCTGATCAATACATGGGTGGGCTTGCCGCGATCGGTCACGAACACGGGTTCGATCTGCGCGAATCGCTTTGCGCGACTCACGTCCTGGTTGAATTCACGGCTCGTGACGCGCTTCATTTCGCCGCCTTTCTCCGCCCTTTGATCGTGTCAATGGGATCGTTCACATGTAGGTATGTTACTACACTGTTACCGGCCCGCAACAGAAATGATCCTTGCGCCGAAAATCGACAGCGCGATGTCTGCCCGATTATCGTCCGGCGCTTGATCGGGCGCTCCATCCATGTCTCCTGACGCTGCAAGGGAGCGTGTCGCGGGTCTGCGAGGCCGGTCGGGCGCGAGAGGGGAGACAGAATTTGGTATCAGATATGTTCGGCGAGCTCGGCCGCGCCATCGGCGATGTGATGGGGGCGCATGGTCCCGCGGTCGACGTGGCGAAGAGTTTCGCACCCAGCGACTATAGCATCCATTTCTTCCTGCAGATCGCAGTGATCCTGCTCGTTTGCCGCATCGTCGGCTGGGCCGCGAACCGCTTCTTCGGCCAGCCGCAGGTTGTCGGCGAGATGATCGCGGGCGTCATCCTGGGACCGTCGCTGTTCGGACTGTTCTTCCCCGACTTCCAGGCCACGCTCTTCCCCAAGGAAACGCGCAATGTCCTCTATGTCGGCGCGCAGTTCGGCGTCGGGCTCTACATGTTCCTCGTCGGCACGACGCTGCGGCTCGATCATTTCCAGTCGAAGGCGAAAAGTGCGGTCGGCGTGTCGGCGGCCGGCATCGCCGCCCCCTTCCTGTTCGCGGCGCTGATCACGCCCTTCCTGCTCGATATACCGGGGCTGTTCACCGACGGGCTGGGGCAGGGGCCGGCGACCTTGTTCATGGGTGCGTGTATCGCACTCACCGCTTTCCCGATGCTCGCGCGGATCATCAACGAACGCGGGCTCGCCAACACGTCGCTTGGGACGCTGTCGCTGACCGCCGGCGCCTTTGACGATGCCGTGTCATGGTGCGTGCTCGCGGTCGTTCTCGCGACCTTCGGCGCCGGCCCCGGCATCGCCCTGCTCGCGATCGTCGGCGGGCTGAGCTTCGCGCTCTTCATGTATTTCGTCGGCCGCAAGCTGCTCGTCCCGCTCGGGCGGATCGTCGAGGCGCAGGGTGAGATGTCGCACGGTATCCTCGCTGTCATCCTGATGCTCTACGCGATGTCGGCCTTCTTTATGGACGCGGTCGGCATCCACGCGGTGTTCGGCGGCTTCCTGCTTGGTGTCTGTATGCCGCGCGGCCTGTTGACCGAAGAGATCAAGAAGAAGATCGAGCCGATGACGGTCGTCTTCCTGCTGCCGATGTTCTTCACCTATTCGGGGCTCAACACCCAGCTGACCACCGTCAACAGCCTGATGCTGCTCGCGGTGGCACTCGGCATCCTGCTCGTCTCGATCGCCGCGAAGTTCGGCGCGTGCTGGCTCGCCGCGCGGCTTGCGGGCGAGGATAACCGCACCGCGATGGGCATCGGCGCGCTGATGAACGCGCGCGGGCTGATGGAACTGATCATCATCAACATCGGCCTGCAAAAGGGCATCATCGGTCCGACCTTGTTCGCGATGATGGTGCTGATGGCGATCGTCACCACCGTCATGGCGGGGCCGCTGTTCGAGATCGTCTATGGCCGCAAGGCCCGCGAAAGCGGCGAACTCGGCGCACTCGGCACCGAGACCGACGGAGATGCCGCCCGCGAGCCGCTGGTGGCGAAGCCGGTCTGACCCATCCCTCCTGCCTCCCCCGCCTCGGTCCGACGCCGGGGCGGGGAGGATTTTTGGGAACTTATCGATATGGCGAGACTCTGGATCGCGCCGCCGCTGGCGCTGCTCGGCGGAACCGCGTGCGCGCAGGAGGTTGCGATCAAGCCGCTGGTCGACGCGCGGCTGCGCTATGAAGCGACCGAACAGGACGGTCTTCCCGAAAAGGCCGACGCGCTGACGCTGCGCGTGCGTCCCGGAATACAGGCCACCAAGGGCGCGTGGTCGGTGTTGGTCGAGGGCGAGGCCAATCTTGCGATCGCTTATGACTATAATGACGGCACTAACGGCAAGACCGCATTCCCGCTGATCGCCGACCCGCCGAACCTCGAACTCAACCGCGCGCAAATCCGTTATGCGGGTGCCGACGGTCTCGCGCTCACCGCCGGGCGCCAGCGCATCGAATTCGCCGACCAGCGCTTCGTCGGATCGGCGGGCTTCCGCCAGAATGAGCAGACCTTCGACGCGCTACGCGTCCAGTGGGGCAAGCCCAAGGGCCTGAACGCCGACCTCGCCTATAGCCGGAGCGTGCGCACCGTGAACGGTCGCAACGGGGCCGGCGCGCGGCCGCAGGCGATCGGCGGCGACAATCTCTTCGCGGTTCTGGGCTATGGCAGCGACATCGGCACGCTCAGCGCCTTCGCCTATCTGGTCGATCAGGACGAGGCGGCGGTGCAGGGCTATCGCCTGTCGAGCCAGACCTGGGGGCTGCGCTTCGCGGGCAGCCAGCCGATCGCGAAGGATGTGAAGCTGACCTATGCCGCCAGCTGGGCGCGGCAGAGCGACTGGCACCGCAACCCGAACGACTATGCCGCCGATTATTGGCTCGCCGAAGCGGGCATCGTCGCGGGCGGCCTGACCGCGACCGGCGGTTACGAAATACTCGGGGCGAGCGATGGCATCCCGCTCACCAGCGTCCAGACCCCGCTCGCCTCGCATTTCCGTTTCAACGGCTGGGCGGGCAAGTTCGTCACCACCCCGCCGAACGGGCTGCGCGACCTTTATGCGAGCCTCGGCTATGGCTGGAAAAAGGCCGCTGGCTTCGATGCGATCGGGGTCAACGCGGTGTGGCACCGTTTCGACAGCGACCGCGCCGGCCAGCATTATGGCGACGAGATCGGGCTGGCGCTCACCGCCAAGCGCGGCCGCACCGGCGGGTCGGTGCGCTACGCCCGCTATCGCGCCGACGATTTCGCGACCGATACCGACCGGCTGTGGATGACGCTCGAATGGGCGCTTTAGGCGTCAGGCGTAGGCCGACGCGGCGTTGATCTGGTCGATCAGCGCGCGATGCGACGGCAGTTCGTGCGCCGCCTGGTCGCCGAAGCTGCGGATGCGGGCAAAGATGCGCTCGGCCTCGGCGATATCGGGAAATTCCTCGCGCACGGGCGACAGGTCGGTCCGATATTCCATGCCGTAGAGGATGTACTGGTAGTTGAAGAAGGCGAAGCTTTCGAGATCGAGGATGAAGTCGAAACGCCCCGGCGGGCGATAGCGCCATTCCTCGAGCAATTCCTTGAGCCGGTCGGGAATCGACGCCGGGTCGGCATTGTCGCGCCAAAAGGGCTCGTCGCGGCGGCTGAGGCAATAGTGGAGCTTCAGGAAGTTGACGATATTGTCGTAACGCGCGCTCATCAGTTCGTTGAAGCGGCGCGCGGGGGCGTGCATCGGCCCGCCGAGCGGGAACATCTCGGCGATCATCGCCGCTGCGGTCTCGATCGTCACCAGCCCCGTCGACTCGAGCGGTTCGAGGAAGCCGCCCGCCAGCCCGACCGCGACGCAATTCTTGACCCACGGCGTCGGGCGGTAGCCCGCCTCGAACGGGATACGGCGCACGCTGACGTCATGACTGCGCCCGCCGGTATAGCCCGCGAGGATCTCGGCGGCACGCTCGTCGCTCAGATGGTCGCTCGAATAGACGCAGCCGACCCCGCGCGCGCCGGCAAGGCCGATATCCCACGTCCAGCCGCCTTCGTGCGCGGCTGCGATCGTATAGCTTTCGAGCGGTGCTTCGGGGTCGTCATAGGGGATCTTGCACGCCAGCGCGCGGTCGGTGAACAACTGGTGCCTGACGCTCCTGAACGGTGCCCCGAGTGCGCCGATCAGTTCGGCGCGAAAGCCCGAACAGTCGATATAGAGGTCGGCGGTCAGCACGCCATGCTCGGCGGTGACGACATGGTCGATCGCGCCGCTTTCGGGATCGAGCCCGACCCCGGTCAGCGTACCCTGCAAATGCAGAACCCCCAGCGCGCGCGCCTGGTTCGACAGCACCTCGGCGAGCCGCGTCGCGTCGAAGTGATAGGCATAGTTCAGCGGCCCGCCGAATGCCTCCTCGCCCGGCCGCTTCGGCGCGCGGCGCGCCTCGGCGACGCGGTTCTGGATCGTCATCGCCTCGGCGAAGGGTCGCCGCGTCGCCTCGTCCTGGAGCAGCCAATAGGAAACGAGGCTGTGCCCGTCGCCATGATAGGGCGCCTCGAACGGGTGGAGGAAATGGCTCGACTGGCCGGGGGCGGGGGTGCGGACCCAGTCGTCGAAGCGGATGCCCTGCTTGAAGGTCGCCGACGCGCGGCGAACGAACTCGCTCTCGTCGATCCCGATATATTGCAGCGTGTTGCGGATCGTCGGAAAGGCGCCTTCGCCGACCCCGATGCTGCCGATCTCGTCCGACGCGAGCAGCGTGATCGACAGGCGCGGATTGCGCGCGAGGTCGAAAAAGCGCGCAAGATAGGCGGCGGTCAGCCAGCCCGCGGTGCCGCCCCCGACGATCAAGATCCTGCGCACCGCCATGAGAACGCTATCACGCGGCGCGGCGCTTTCAACAAGCGGTAATTTGCCGCTGGAACGCCGCGCGCGGTGCGGGCATTGGTCGGGGGTGAAGAGTGTTCGCCCCTATCTCCTCTGGTTTTTCGTCGCGCTGCTGCTCGCCGTGGTCGCCATCTATGCGATGCAATGGCTGCGCGACCACCCGCAGCATGATCCGACCGCACGCTTCGAACTCGCGCAACCCCGTGGCTGGGCGACGCAGCGCAAGCTGACCGCGCTCGTCGCCGACGATACGGCCTGCTTCGCTGCCTTCGACCGGGCGAAGGCGGGCTATGAACATCGCCCTGTGGTCGGGCAGGGCGTCTGCCGCGCGAGCCAGCGCATGGTGCTGACGGGCAACCGGCTGGTGCCGACGATGCGTCCGGCGAATGCCGCGCCGGGCTGCGCGGTCACCGCGGCGATGGCGCTGTGGACGCGCGACGTCGTCCAGCCGCTCGCACAGAAGCATTTGGGGCAGAAGGTCGCCGAACTCGAAAATCTGGGCAGCTACAATTGCCGCAAGATCGCCGGGAAGCAGGCGCAGAGCCAGCATTCGACCGCCAATGCCATCGACATTTCGGCCTTCGTCCTCGCCGACGGCACGCGCATCGCGCTGATCAACGACTGGAACGACGGCGATGCGCGCAGCGCCTTCCTGCACGCGGTGCGCGACGGGTCGTGCGACTATTTCAATACCGTGCTGTCGCCGGACTATAACACGGCGCACGCCGACCATTTCCACCTCGACATGGCGGAGCGGACGGCGGGCTGGACGGTGTGTCGCTAGGCGCGTTTAGACGGTGAAGCTCTCGCCGCAGCCGCAGGCGCCCTTGGCATTCGGATTTTCGAACACGAAGCCTGCGGCGAAATCATCCTCGACCCAGTCCATCGTGCTGCCGATCAGGTACAGCACCGACGCGCCGTCGATGTAGAAAATGCCGCCGGGGGTCTCGATCTTCTCGTCGAACTTCGCTTCCTCGGTGACATAGTCGACCGAGTAGGCGAGCCCCGAGCAGCCGCGGCGCGGGGTCGACAGCTTGACGCCGATCGCACCCTCGGGCGCGTTCGCCATCAGCGCCGCGACGCGCGCCTCGGCATTGGGCGTCAGCGTGACCGCGGCAGGGCGGGTGCGGGTCTTCACGTCGGTCATCACAGCATCCCCAGTTCGAGGCGCGCTTCGTCGCTCATATTTTCGGGGCTCCACGGCGGATCCCAGACGAGGTTGACCTCGGCATCGCCGACGCCCGGAACCGCGCCGACGCGCAGTTCGACCTCGGCGGGCATCGACTCGGCGACCGGGCAGTGCGGCGTGGTCAGCGTCATCGTGACGACGACATGGCCCTCGTCGATCTCGACATTGTAGATGAGGCCCAGATCATAGATGTTCACCGGGATTTCGGGGTCGAAGATGTCCTTGAGCGAGTTGATCACGGCCTCATACAGGTCGCCGCCGACCGCGCCGGGGGCGACCTCGGCGGGTTTCGCGGCAAGGAAGCCTTCCAGATAGTCGCGCTTGCGCTCCAGCTTCTCGCCCATCGTTTCCGGCGCCGTCTCGACATCCTCGACGCGCGCCTTCGGCGGCGCCTCGACGCTCGTCACTTCTTCCACCTTGATCATCCGATCCTCGCTCATCCGAAAATCCTCTCGACGCGTGACAGGCCCTCGATCAGCGCCGCCACGTCATCGCTGTTGCTGTAAACGCCAAAACTCGCGCGCGCGGTTGCCGGCACACCCAGATGCTCCATCAGCGGCTGAGCGCAATGGTGCCCGGCGCGGATCGCGACCCCGCTTTCGTCCAAGATAGTGCCGATGTCGTGCGGATGAACCCCCGCTATCGCAAAACTCACGATTCCGGCGCTGTTTTCGGGGCCAAAAAGCGTGATGCTGTTCTTGCGCGCCAGCGCTTCGCGTAAGCTGCCGACGAGTGCGACCTCATGGGCATGGATCGCATCGACGCCTAGCGCCTCGACATAGTCGACCGCCGCCGCGAGCCCGATCGCCTCGATGATCGCGGGCGTGCCCGCCTCGAACCGCGTCGGGGCGGGGGCATAGGTCGTCTTGGCAAAGGTCACGCGATCGATCATCGATCCACCGCCCTGCCAGGGCGGCAAGCGATCGAGCTTGTCGCTCCACAGCGCGCCGATCCCGGTCGGGCCGTAAAGCTTGTGCCCCGAAAAGACATAATAGTCGCAGCCCAATGCCGCAACGTCGACCGGCAGGCGCGGCACGGCCTGGCATCCATCGATCAACAGTTCGGCGCCGACGCGGTGCGCCAACTCAGCGGCGCGCGCGACGTCGAGCGGGCTGCCGAGCACGTTCGAGACATGCGCGAAGGCGACCATCCTGTGTTCGCTCGTCAGCAGCTTTTCGGCGGCGTCGAGGTCGATGCAGCCATCGGCGGTGAGCGGGCAGACGTCGACCTGCCAGCCCGCAAGCTGCCAGGGCACGATATTGCTGTGATGCTCGAGCATCGACAGCAGGATGCGGCCCTTCTTCGGATGCGAATAGGCGACGAGGTTGATCGCCTCGGTCGCGCCGCGCACGAACGCGATCTGCTCTTCCTTCGCGCCGATGAACGCCGCGATCCGCCGCCGCGCCGCCTCATAGGCGAGCGTCATGTCGGCCGAGCGCGCATAGACGCCGCGGTGCACGGTCGCATAGTCGCGGCCCATCGCGTTCACCGTCGCGTCGATCACCGCCTGTGGCTTCTGCGCGGTCGCGGCGGTGTCGAGATAGTGCCAGCCGGGGGTGAGGCCGGGGAAGTCGGCGCGGACGTCGGGGAAGGTGCGGAGGGCGGTCGCGGTGCTCACACCAGCTCTCCCAGCTTGGCGAGCGCCAGCGCCTGCAAATGCTCCTCGTCCTCGGCACCGTCGAACACGCCCGCGACGAAAGCCTGCAGCAGCAGCTTCTTCGCCTCGGCGGGCGGCAGGCCGCGCGACTGGAGATAATAGAGCGCCATGGCGTCGAGTTCGCCAATCGCGCAGCCGTGCGCGCATTTGACGTCGTCGGCGAAGATTTCGAGTTCGGGCTTGGCGTTGGCGGTCGCGCTGCGATCGAGCAGCATCGCCTTCACATCCTGCTCGCTGTCGGTCTGCTGTGCGTCACGCACGACCGCGACCTTGCCGAGATAGGTGCCGGTGGCCTGACCGCCGAGCACCGAGCGAACCACCTGCCGCGACGTCGCGCCGGGTTCTGCATGGGTGACGGTGGTGACGATCTCGAGATTCTGCTCGCCGCCGCCGATCTGAGCCGCGCCGAGCTGAAAATCGGCACCCTCATGGAGTGTCACCGCGAGCTCGATGCGGCCGTAAGTGCCGCCGATATTGAGGACGTGCAGCGATGCGGTCGCGCCCTTGCCGAGCACCAGCTCGATCTGCCGGATATCGCCGGCACCCTGCACAATCGCGCGGCGGAAGTCGCCTCCCGCGGGCACGATAATGCTCTCGGGCGCGGGCAGCGGCCAAGCTGCGGCCACCGCGTCGATGTCGCTATAGCGCCACGCTTCGTCGCGGCGGGAGGGGAGGGCGTGCGTGCTCATTGTGCCGATCGCTTTTCGGCGAGGTCGGCGACCATGGCGTCGCGTTCCGCGAAAACGCAGGTCGAAAATTCGTTTCGAAGAAATTTTTTGCGTGTCGCGCTGCGCTTGTTCGACGGAATGCGGTGGTCCTTGAAACTCTCGAACTCGGCCGCGTAGCGCGTATGGCAGCGCAACATCGACTGGCACCCGATCCGGTCGATGGCGGCGTCGCCGGTCGACCGCTGGGTATAGCATCGGGTCTCGCCACGATGGTCGATCAGCGCGGCGCGCCAGTCCTTGAGCTTGCTTGCAATCACGACGATTTCCTCTTCGACCGCGTCAGAGGGCGGTGCGAGAGGGATCGCCGCCGCGGGCGTCATGGTCATCAGGGCCAGCATCGCCATCAAGCCGCAATCTCGGCATAGCCCTCGCGCTCGAGTTCGAGCGCGAGTTCGGGGCCGCCCGACTTGACGATGCGGCCGGCCGCGAGGACGTGGACGAAATCGGGCTGCACATAGTCCAGCAGGCGCTGGTAATGGGTGATCAGCAGCACCGCCTTGTCGGGGCGGCGCATAATGCTGTTGATCCCGTCGCCGACGACGCGCAGCGCGTCGATGTCGAGGCCGCTGTCGGTCTCGTCGAGGATCGCGAGCTTCGGGTCGAGGATACCCATCTGCACCATCTCGTTGCGCTTCTTCTCGCCGCCCGAAAAGCCGACGTTCACCGGGCGCTTGAGCATGTCCATGTCGAGCTTGAGCAGCCCCGCCTTTTCGCGCGCGAGCTTCAGGAAATCGCCGCCCGACAGCGGTTCCTCGCCGCGTGCCTTGCGCTGGGCGTTCAGGCTCTCGCGCAGGAACTGGACGTTCGACACGCCGGGGATTTCGACCGGATATTGGAAGCCGAGGAACAGGCCCGCCGCGGCGCGTTCGTGCGGGTCCATGTCAAGCAGATCCTGCCCGTCGAAGGTCGCCAAACCGTCGGTGACCTCATAGCCGGGGCGCCCGCCGAGGACATAGGACAGCGTCGACTTGCCCGCGCCATTGGGCCCCATGATGGCATGGATTTCGCCCGCATTGATGGCGAGCGACAGGCCTTTCAGGATCGGCTTGTCCGCGACGGCGGCGTGAAGGTTTTCAATTTTGAGCATATCATTCAATTCCCTGCGCGCATCTTTTCGCGCGTCGCGTCCATAATTTCGGGTAGCTGGCGTTGCATCTTCTCGGAGGCATCGAAGCTCGCCTTGACAGCTGCGTCAGCTGCGGCGGCGTCAGGATATTCGGGCGACCGGCGAAGGATTGTCCTCGCGGCAGCCTCCTCGGCGGTGCGAGTTTCAGCGCATTTTGCGATGGCGGTTTCAACTTGTCGTCGATAAACGGCGCGATCCTTGGGCATCCGGCGGGTCGCATCGAAGCTCTCATTCGACAGACAGGAGGCATAGCGCCCGTGCTGTGCGTCGATGGCGATCGGCACCATGATCGCGCCTTCCTCAAGGAATCCGGCGGTCATGCCTTCGGGAACTGTGGGTGGCGGAAGCGCCTTCAGTGGTTGGCTGATCATCGTCATCAGCCCGTCCAGCCGGCTATCGACAGCTGCCAGCGCCGCGGCGACAACCGCGTCGCGTTCCGCCGATGATTTGTCCGGAATGCGATTGGCAAGTCCGCGTGCCGACACCCCTGCTTTTACGCGCTGCTGGGCGCAGGCCGCGAGCGACAAATCGTTCGCTTCCTTCATCTCGTCGAGGCCCAAGCCTTTGTCGCCCTTGCGGGTTTCGATCGTCAGTTGCGCTTTGTTGAATTCGGCCTGCGTGCATTTCAGATAGGGAATGATCGCGGGCGCGATTTCGTCGGGAAACTCGATTGAGCCGACGGGAGCGGCTCCGATAACCGTTCTCTCGACGATTTTGGGTTCCTCCGTCATCAACGCGACGATCATCAACGACATCATCCGACCGACCCCTCCAGAGAAATCCCCAGCAGTTTCTGCGCCTCGACCGCGAATTCCATCGGCAGCTGCTGCAGCACTTCCTTGGCGAAGCCGTTGACGATCAGCGCCACCGCCTCTTCCTGTCCCAGCCCGCGCTGCATCGCGTAGAAGAGCTGGTCGTCACTGATCTTGCTCGTCGTCGCTTCATGCTCGACGGTCGCGCTCGGGTTGCGGACTTCGATGTACGGCACGGTGTGCGCACCGCACGTGCTGCCGAGCAACAGGCTGTCGCACTGGGTAAAGTTGCGTACGCCCTCGGCATTGGGCGCGACGCGGACGATGCCGCGATAGGTGTTGTTCGATTTGCCCGCGCTGATCCCCTTGCTGACGATGGTCGAGCGCGTGCGCTTGCCATTGTGGATCATCTTGGTCCCGGTGTCGGCCTGCTGGAAATTGTTGGTGACCGCGACCGAGTAGAATTCGCCGACGCTGTCGTCGCCGTTGAGCACGCAGCTCGGATATTTCCAAGTGATCGCAGAGCCGGTTTCGACCTGCGTCCACGACACCTTGCTGCGCTTGCCCTGGCAGAGCGCACGCTTGGTGACGAAATTATAGATGCCGCCGAGTCCCTCTGCGTTGCCGGGATACCAGTTCTGCACCGTCGAATATTTGATCTCGGCATCGTCAAGCGCAACCAGTTCGACCACTGCGGCGTGGAGCTGGTTCTCGTCGCGCATCGGCGCGGTGCAGCCTTCGAGGTAGCTGACATACGCGCCCTTGTCGGCGACGATCAGCGTCCGTTCGAACTGCCCCGTATTCTCGGCATTGATGCGGAAATAGGTGCTGAGCTCCATCGGGCAGCGCACGCCCTCGGGCACATAGACGAACGTCCCGTCCGAAAAGACCGCGCAATTGAGCGTCGCGAAATAATTGTCGTGCATCGGCACAACCTTGCCGAGCCACTTCTTCACCAGCTCGGGATATTCGCGGATCGCTTCGGAGATGGAGAGGAAGATCACCCCCGCGCGCTTCAGCTCCTCGCGGAAGGTCGTCGCGACGCTGACGCTGTCGAACACCGCGTCGACCGCGACCTTGCGTGCGCCCTCGACCCCCGCGAGCACCTTCTGCTCCTCGATCGGGATGCCGAGCTTCTTGTAGACCTCGAGGATCTCGGGATCGACCTCGTCGAGGCTCGAAAGCTTCGGCTTCGCCTTGGGCGCCGCGTAATAATAGGCGTCCTGATAGTCGATCGGCGGCACGTTGAGCTTCGCCCAGTCGGGCGTCTCCATCGTCTGCCAGTGGCGAAACGCCTTCAGCCGCCAGTCGAGCATCCACTCGGGCTCGTTCTTCTTCGCACTGATGAAGCGGACCGTATCCTCGGTCAGCCCCTTGGGCGCGAAGTCGGTCTCGATGTCGGCGGACCAGCCATGCTCATAATCGGCAACCTTCGCCGCGGCGTCATGCGCGGCCTGGTCCTTGATGCGGGTTTCGGTGTTGTCGGTCATACTCTGATCTCGTCGCCGGCAAGCGCCGGGATCGGTTGGGGCGTGCGCGCCTTGGGGGCCGCTGCCAGGCTGGCAAGGCTGATCTCGGCCAGCGCACCGCGCACCGCGCCGTTCACCACGCCCCAATGCGGCTGCACCTTGCAGCTGCCTTCGAGCGAGCAATCGTGGCGGCCTTCGGACACGCAGGAGGTCAGCGCGATCGGGCCTTCGACCGCTTCGATGATGTCGGCGACGCTGATCGCCGCAGCGGGCCGCGCCAGGCGTACCCCGCCGCCGCTGCCGCGTGAGGCGACGAGCAGGCCGGCGCGCGCCAGCCCGCTCACCAGTTTCTGCGCGGTCGGCCCCGGAATGCCCGTCTGTTCGGCCAGCATCGCGGCGTGCAGCGGCACCGACCCGCATTGGCGGGCGGCGGCGCTCATCAGCACCACGGCATAGTCGGCAAGGTTGGACAGGCGCATCACGGCTTTCTATCGCGCGCAAATTGCGAACGATTCTTAACTGGAGTAAATTACTCCACTTATATAGGCGAGGCTTTGGCGGGGCGCAAGCAAGCCCGTTTTGGCGATGCCCAAGAAAAAAAAGGCACCCATCCAGCCGAGGCCGAATGGGTGCCAAGATGAAGGTCTCGTTCCTCTGAAAGAGGCGAGCTCTTCTGGGTCGCAGGCCCCGAATATGGGGCGGCGACGATTCGCGATTGTACGGAAACGCCAAAACGACGCGGCGCCGGATTATTGGTGGTTAATAAGGCGCTTAGGTGTCCGAGACCATCGGGCTGACCTTGCCCGCCATCTGCTTGCGCCCCTTGGCGGTCGCCTCGGTATAGGGCGACGGCTTGGACAGTTGCCCCGGTGTTGCGCCGGCGAAGCGCTTGATCTCGCGGATCAGATGCGACTGGTCGTAAAAGGCGTCGCCGAGTTCGGCATCGTCGAGCTTTTCGCCGCGCGCCAGCGCCGATGCCGCGCGCACCGCGCGATATTTGCGCGCCAGCATGCGCGGCGACAGGCCGTAATAATGTTTGGTCATCCGCTCGACCGACCGGATCGACATGCCCGTCGCCTCGACCAGTTCGGGCACCTGGGGCGACGGCGAGGCGGTCAGCCATTCGTCGACGGTGCGCGTGAACCACACCGGCGCGGGCTCGTTCTTCTTCAGGATCTCGCGGACGAAATTATTGCCGATCACCAGGCGTTCCTGCGTGTCGGCGGCGTTGCCGATCGCGTCGACGACCTCCTCGATCCAGTCGCCGAACAGGTCGGCGGCATCGATCGCGCGGTCGGTGAGCTTGTCGGCGTGCGATCCCATCAAGGTCGCCCAGCCGGCGGGCATCAGGCCGAAGCCGTACATGCGCAGCGGGCCGTTGCCGATCGCGCGCACGCTGCCGCTCGTCGGCCCGATGATCGTCGCGCGCCCGGCGGGGAAGCGATAGCCGTCGGGAAAGATATACTCGCCCTCGGGCACGCTCATGATGCGGAATTGCGGGCGGTCGGCGCGCTCGCTCTCGTCGAACAAGGGCATGTCGACGCGCACGAAATAAAAGCTCGACACCATTTCCGCGAGATCGGGATCGGGCGGAAAATATTGCAATTCGAACGGCGTATAGCCGTCCACGCCCGCTGGCGAAGAAATGCTTTCCGACATGACGAGACCCGACCCCCGGTGGCTGCATCGCCACCTGTTTAACTAGGCCAAATCATTTGCCTTTCGGCGCCGCCCGTCAAGTTGCAAATCGTCGCATCATTAACTCTTTTGGGTGGCGATCCACGCATCCACGCGCCTTTCGAGCACATCGAGCGGCACCGGACCCGATTCGAGCACGACGTCGTGGAATGTCCGGAAATCGAATTTGGCGCCGAGCGCGGCTTGCGCGCGGCCGCGCAATTCCATGATCTTGAGCTTGCCGATCAGATAGGCGGTCGCCTGCCCCGGATAGACGACATAGCGCTCGATCGCCTTCTCGATGTCGCCTTGCGGGTTGGGGGTGTTGTTCTTGAGATACTGGATCGCCTGTTCGCGGGTCCAGCGCTTGTCGTGGATGCCGGTGTCGACGACGAGCCGCGTCGCGCGCCACAATTCCATGCCGAGCCGCCCGAAATCGGCATAGGGGTCGGTGTAGAAGCCCATGTCCTTGGCAAGTTCCTCCGAATAGAGGCCCCAGCCCTCGGTGTAGGCGGTGAAGCCGCCGAAGCGGCGGAAGGGCGGCAGGCCGGTCAGTTCGGTCTGCACCGCGCGCTGCAAATGATGCCCCGGCACGCCCTCATGATAGGCGAGCGCCTCAAGCTCGGTCTTGGGCATGTCCTTGAGGTCGTAGAGGTTCACATAATAGATGCCCGGCCGCGACCCGTCGGGGGCGGGGGAGGAGTAAAACGCTTTTCCGGCTGACTTCTCGCGGAAGGCCTCGACCGCCTTCACCTGCAGCGCCGCCTTGGGGATGGTGTTGAAGAAGGCGGGCAACCGCGCTTCCATCGCCTTCACGTGGCGGTCGACGTCGGCGAGATAGGCCTCGCGCGTCGTGTGATAATATTGCGGGCTGGTGCGCAGATGGTCGAAAAACTGGTTCAGCGTGCCCTTGAACCCGACCTGCGCCATGATCTTTTTCATCTCGCCATGGATGCGCGCGACTTCGGACAGGCCGAGGTCGTGGATCTGCGCGGCGGTCATGTCGGTCGTGGTGTAATTGGCGAGCAGCGCCTCGTAATAGGCCTGGCCCTCGGGCATGCGCCACACGCCGTCCTGCGTCGGCGCACTTGCCTGCTGGCGCGCCATCTCGGCCGACAGGCGCGTGTAAGCGGGACCCGCGCTCTCGGTCCAGGCGGCCTTGGCGGCGGCGATCAGCCGGGCCTTTTCGGCGGCGTCGATGTCGAGCTTGTTCACCTTGGCGCTGATGTCCTCGACCACCGCATTGTCGGCCCTGGTCAGGTTGGCGATGTCCGAAATGACATAGGGATAGACCCATTTCGGCGGCGCAAAGCCCTTGGCCGCGCGCTCTGCCGACTGCGCCGACAGCGCGTCGAGGATCGGCCCCATCGCGCGAATGCGGCTGATATAGGCTTCGGCCTCGGCGACATTGGCGACGCGATGGATGTTGATCAGGAACGCCGGCATCTGGCTCTGCGCGCCGTTCATCTGATCGAAGACATAACCATGGTCGCGGAACGCGAACAGCCGCTCGGCGCGCGCCGCCTGCGCGTTGAACAACTCGAACGACAGCGCCTCGTCGGTCGTCAATGCCTTGGGGTCGAAACTGCCGCGCATCGCCTCGGCGGTTGCGGTCTGCAGCTTGAAGCGCGCGACCGCCGCGTCGTCCGACACATCGTCCCATTCGCCATAATCGCCGTCGCGCACCCCGCGCCGCGCCTTGGTCTCGGGCGACAGCGACAGTTGCGCGGCATCATATTTGTCGAAAAATTCGGCGAGGTTCGCGCCCGCCGGGGCGACTGCCGCCGGAGGAGCGACCGTCGCGGGCGCTTGTTCGGCAACCGTCGGCGCGCAGCCCGCAAGGGCGATGGCGAACAGCGAGGCGGACAGGCTGGCGAGGATGCGGGGGTGCGACACGATATTCTCCGGCTTTTTGTTGGACTTTGCTGGTCGGGCAGGGGCTTGCCATAGGGGCCGGTGCGGCGCAATGGCGGGGGCCATGACGCTCTTCGCTTCGCTCACCGACGCCGCCTATGCGCTCGTCCGCCCGATCGTCCATGCGACCGATGGCGAGGCGGCGCACAATCTGACGCTGTCGGCGCTCGAACCGCTGCCGCGCGCGCGCACCGCGCTGACCAGCCCGATCCTCAAGGCCGAGGTCGCGGGCCTGAGCTTTCCCAATCCGGTCGGGCTCGCCCCCGGCTTCGACAAGGATGCGCGCGCTGCGGCGGTGATGCCGCGCTTCGGTTTCGGCTTCGTCGAGGTCGGCACGCTGACGCCCTTGCCGCAGGAGGGCAATCCGCGCCCGCGGCTGTTCCGGCTGGTCGAGGATGGGGCGGTGATCAACCGCATGGGTTTCAACAATGGCGGGCAGGCTGCGGCGGCCGAACGGATAAAGGCGCTGCGCGCCTGCGGCATGGCGGTGCCGCTCGGTATCAATATCGGCGCCAACAAGGATAGCGACGACCGCATCGCCGATTATGCCAAGGGCACTGCGGCGATGGCGCCGCTCGCCGATTATCTGACGGTCAACATCAGTTCGCCCAACACGCCGGGGCTGCGCGCGCTGCAGGACAAGGGCGCGCTCGAGGCGCTGCTCGACGCGGTCAATGCCGCGCAGCCCGCGGGCGGCGCCAAGCCGGTGTTCCTCAAGGTCGCGCCCGACCTCGAACCCGCCGACATCGACGATGTCGTCGCGGTTGCGCTCGACAAGGGGCTGGCGGCCTTGATCGTTTCGAATACCACCATCACGCGGCCGTCGCTCCGCTCGCCGCGCGCGCACGAGGCAGGCGGGCTGTCGGGGGCGCCGCTCCACGACCTTGCGCTCCAGCGCCTCAAGGATTTCCGCGCCGCGAGCGGCGGCGCGATCCCGCTGATCGGCGTCGGTGGTATCGCGAATGCCGAACAGGCGTGGGCACGCATCCGCGCCGGGGCGAGCCTCGTGCAAATCTATTCGGCGATGGTCTTCGCTGGCCCCGGCCTCGCGGCGCGGATCGCACGCGGGCTCGAGGATCTGGCGGTGCGCGACGGCTTCACCCGCGTCGCCGATGCGGTCGGGGTGGGCGACTGAGCAACAGATGGGAGAGGGGCCGGCAAGACCGGCGCCATAACCGCCCGGCATCGCTTCGCGACCGCGAGGCATAGGGATGGGGTTGCGCCATCCATTCCCCCGCGCCAATGTCCCGCGCATGAACAAGAGACTCCTCGCCGCCTTCGCCCTTTTCCTGACCGCCGTCCCCTCGCTCGCCGCCGCGCAGGGCGTGACCTCGTCTGCCGATCCGCGCGCGACCGAGGCCGGACGCCAGATCCTGCACGACGGCGGTTCGGCCGCCGACGCGGCGATGGCGATGATGCTCGTGCTGACCCTCGTCGAACCGCAGTCGAGCGGCGTCGGCGGCGGCGGCTTCCTCGTCTATCATGATGCGAAGTCGGGGGAGATCGGCACGATCAACGGCCGCGAAATGGCGCCCGCCTCGGCCAAGCCCGACCGTTTCATGGGCCCCGACGGCAAATCGCGCGGCTATGGCGACGTCATCCCCGGCGGGCTGTCGGTCGGCGTCCCCGGCAATGTCCGCCTGATGGAGTTGACCCACAAGAAATGGGGCAAGCTCGAATGGAAGGCGCTGTTCCAGCCCGCGATCAAGCTCGCCGACGAAGGCTTCCAGGTCACCCCAGCGCTCTATGGCTGGCTCGACCGCTTCCAGGATACGTGGAAGGATTTCCCCGCCGCGCGCGCGCTTTATTATGTCGACGGCAAACCCGCGCCGGTCGGCACGGTGATCAAGAATCCGGCCTATGCGAAACTGCTGCGCGAGATTGCGGCGCAAGGCCCTGACGCCTTCTACACCGGCGCCAATGCCAAGGCGATCAGCGACGCGGTCGCGAAGTCGACGCGCAACCCCGCGCTGCTCACCGCCAAGGACCTCGCAGCCTACAAGGCGCAGGACAAGCCCGCGGTCTGCACCACCTACCGCGTCTACAAGGTCTGCGGCATGGGCCCGCCCTCGTCGGGCGCGACCACCGTCTTCGGCATCCTCGGCATGATCGAGGGCTGGGACATGAAGACGATGGGCAAAGACAATCCGATGAGCTGGCATCTGCTGTCCGAAGCGATGCAGCTCGCTTATGCCGATCGCGAGAAATATCTGGGCGACAGCGATTTCGTCGATGTTCCCGTCGCGGGCCTGCTCGACAAGACATATCTGTCGCAGCGCCGCCAGTTGATCTCGCCCTATGGACGCGCCGCTTCCTATCCCGCCGGCAACCCGCCGGGCGCGCAGCCGCGCACCCCGTCGGGCCCGGTTCCTGAACAGGGCACCACGCATTTTGTTGCGGTCGACAAGGACGGCAGTGTCGCGTCGATGACCTCGACGATCGAGAGCATCTTTGGCAGCAACCTCAACGCCAACGGCTTTTTCCTCAACAACGAACTCACCGATTTCGACCTCAACCCGGTGCGCGGCGATGCGCCTGCCGCGAACCGCGTGCAGGCCGGCAAGCGTCCGCTGTCGTCGATGTCGCCGACGATCGTCTATGGCCCCGACGGCAAGGTCGTGCTCGCGGTCGGCTCGGCGGGCGGCAAGCGCATCATCATGCATGTGACCAAGACCTTGGTTGGCGTGCTCGACTGGGGGCTCACTGCCGACCAGGCGATCGCGCTGCCCAACCTCTTCTTCGGCCAGCAGGGCGTGCTGATCGAGAATGACGCGGCGGGGCAGGCGATTGCGGGCAAGATGGCGCCCTTCGGCTATGCCATCACCCCGACCGACCTCGGTTCGAAACTCAACGCGGCGCAGCGCGTTGGCGATGGGTGGCGCGGAGCCGCCGACCCGCGCGGCCCCGGCACATCGTCGGTCGACGACGCGCCGCCGCAGAGCTGAAACAAAAAGAACAGAACAGAGATTTACCCTCCCCGGGAGAGAGCAAAGGCATGAAGCTGGAAAATCCCCATCTCGACCATTTTCCGAGCCTGGTCGCGATGTTCTTCGACCGCGCGGGGCGCGGCGGCGAAGACCCCTTCCTGTGGCGCAAGGCCGATCGCGCCTGGCAGCCGTTGAGCTGGCGCCAGGTCGCCAACCAGGTCGCGGCGCTCGCGCATAATTTGCGCGAACTCGGGCTGAAACCCGGCGACCGCATCGTGCTGGTCAGCGAAAATCGCCCCGAATTCTGTATCGCCGACCTCGCGATCATGGCGGCAGGGTGCATCACCGTGCCGACCTACACCACCAACACCGAACGCGACCACCAGCATATCCTCGACAACAGCGGCGCCAAGGCGGTGATCGTCTCGACCGCGAAGCTCGCGCGCGTGCTGATGCCCGCGGTGATGCGCTCCGACGCCAATCTGGTGATCAGCATGGAGCCGCTGCGCGTCGGTCAGCAGGGCGATGTCCGTGTCCACGACTGGGCGCCGCTGGTCGAGGGTGGCGAAGCGCATCTCGAAGCGACGAAGGCCCGCGCGCTTGAATTCAAACGCGAGGATGTCGCCTGCCTCATCTACACCAGCGGCACCGGCGGCGCGCCGCGCGGGGTTATGCAGCATCATGGCGCGATCCTGCACAATGCGGCCGGCGCGGCGGAGGTGCTCGTCAACGACTTCGGCATCGGCGATGAGGAGGTGTTCCTCTCCTTCCTGCCGCTCAGCCATGCCTATGAACATTCGGGCGGCCAGTTCCTGCCGATCATGGTCGGCGCGCAAATCTATTACAGCGAGGGGCTCGAGAAACTGCTCTCGAACATCGAGGAATCGCGCCCGACGATCATGGTCGTGGTGCCGCGCCTGTTCGAGGTGATCCGCGCGCGGATGATCAAGTCGGTCGAGAAACAGGGCAAGCTCGCCAACTGGATGCTCAATCAGGCGTTGCGCGTCGGCGAGAAGGATTATGAGCGGCGCATGGGGGTGCTCGACCGCCCGGTCGACCTGATCCTCAACAAGCTGTTCCGCCCCAAGATCCAGCAGCGCTTCGGCGGCCGGATGAAGGCGCTGGTGTCGGGCGGCGCGCCGCTCAACCCCGAAATCGGGGTGTTTTTCCACTCGATCGGGCTGACCTTGCTCCAGGGCTATGGCCAGACCGAGGCGGGGCCGGTGATCAGCTGCAACCGTCCGTCGGTCGGCCTCAAGATGGACACCGTCGGTCCGCCGCTGATGAATACCGAAGTGCGCATCGCCGACGACGGCGAAATCCTCGTGCGCGGCGAACTCGTGATGAAGGGCTATTGGCGCAACCAGCCCGAAACCGAACGCGTGCTGATCGTCGACCCCGCCGAGCCCGGCAAGGGGCCGTGGCTGCACACCGGCGACATCGGCCATATCGACCCGCAGGGCCGCATCGTCATCACCGATCGCAAGAAGGACCTGATCGTCAACGACAAGGGCGACAATGTCGCGCCGCAGCGGGTCGAGGGCATGCTGACGCTTCAGCCCGAAATCCTGCAGGCGATGGTCTATGGCGACAAGCGCCCGCATCTCGTCGGGCTGCTCGTCCCCGATCCCGAATGGGCGAATGAATGGGCCGAGGCCGAGGGGCTGCCCAAGGATATGAAGCTGCTGCGCGAACATGAAAAATTCCGCGCCGCGCTGCGCGCCGCGGTCGATCGCGTCAACGGCCAGCTGTCGGTGATCGAAAAGGTTCGCAAGTTCGACCTCGCCGACGAACCCTTCACGATCGAGAATGAACAGATGACCCCGTCGATGAAGATCCGTCGCCACATCCTGCGCGACGTCTACGCCGACAAGATCGCGGCGCTGTACAAGGGGTGATCGTCGGCAAATGACGGGCGGGGGTGCGACCCGAAGAGCTCGAGGCAAACCGGAACCCCGCCCGTCGCTGAACCTTTCAGGGGTTCAGCTCTTGTCCCCTGCCGGTTTGCGATAGGGGACAAAATCGCCAAGCACGCAGGTCGGGCCGCGGATGCCGCTCGACCGGTCGACCAGATGGAAAAAATCGCCGCTGCAGGTCGATCCGCCGAACTGGCGGACGACCATGATGTCGCTGTCGCGGCCAAGGCCGGGGCAACGGCCCTTCAAATCGTTGCGATACACCAGCCGCCCCGACTGGCGGTACAGCAGGATATCGTCGGACACGCGGATCGTGTCGTATGTGCCGGTGCTCGACAGGCATCGCACGGGTTCGCCCGCGATCTTGCCGCCGAGCTGCTTGTCGAGGATTTTCGCCTGCTTGGGGGGCAGCGGCTCCGCCGAGGGCGCGCGCGTCCCGCCCTGCGCACAGCTCGCGACCAGCGGCGCCATCGCGGTGACGAGCACCGCGGCGGCAAGGGAATGGGACTTCGCCATCACGGCACTCCTGCGACTATGGCATTCTACGGGCGAGACGATGAATGGTTGCTGACGCGGTCAGGCGGCGTCCTTGAGCGCGCGGATACGGCCGAGCTCGGCTGCGGTCGGCGCGCGCAGGAAGGGGTTGGTCGCGCGCTCGGCGCCGATCGTCGTCGGCACCGTGGCTTCGCCCGCTGCCCGCGCCGATTCGACCGCCGCGAGGCGCGCGGCGAGCGCGTCATTGTCGGGCTCGACCGTCACCGCGAAGCGCGCATTCGACAGCGTATATTCGTGCGCGCAATAGACGCGCGTCGCATCGTCGAGCGTCGCGAGCTGCTGCATATTGGCGAACATCTGCTCGGCCGTGCCCTCGAACAGCCGGCCGCAGCCCATCGCGAACATCGTGTCGCCGACGAAGATCGCGGCGTCATCGGCGAAATGATAGGCGATATGTCCGGCGGTATGCGCGGGCACGTCCCAGACCGCCGCCTCGACATCGCCGAGCGTGACGGTATCGCCGCCCGTCACCTGCACGTCGAGCGTCGGGATGCGCGCATATTCGGCGGCCGGGCCGGTGATCGTGCAGCCCCCCCAAGCCTTGGCGGCGTCCTTGATCGCGGCATTGCCGCCGGTGTGGTCGGGGTGCCAATGGGTGTTCCAGATGTCGGTGATCGCCCAGCCGCGCGCCGCCGCAGCTTCGAGCACCGGGTCGGCGACCGCGGGATCGACGACCATCGTCGCCTTGCTGCGGGGTTCGTGGACCAGCCAGACATAATTGTCGCTGAGGACGGGGATGCGGACGATTTCGAGCATGGCGCCGAAGATAATCGACGCGGCTGCCGCCGTCGACCGGCAAAAGTTAACCATGTTGCAAGCCCTCGGGTCTAGCGTCACCGCGCGACATTGGGGGTCATGTCTTTGCTGCGTCTGGCGTTTCTGTTTCTGGCGGTAATCCTGGGGGCGAGTCTGTCCCCCGCGCACGCCGCGTCGGGACCCGCGCCCTGTACGCTGCAATCGACGCTCTGGGACGATTACAGCACCATATCGGCCCCCGGCGTAACCCGCAATTGCGGTACCGATCGCTGGTCGCTTGCCGGCCAACGCAACTGGCTCTTTTTCGACGCCCGCGCGATCGCGGCGGCCGGCCCCGGCCCGCTCGAATTCAACGCCCGCACCAGCCGCTTCCACCGCGTCGCGCTCTACGCCCGCTACGCCGATGGCAGCGTCGCCTCGGTCGTGCGCGAGGGCAGCGAGGCGATGCCCTATCGGCTCGCCGGACCCGATTTCTACCTCACCCTGCCGCAACGTGCATCGCCGCCGGTCGAGGTCGCGGTCGCCTTCGACCGGCTGGGCTATATGACGACGCTCAAGACCGCGCGGCTGTCGCGCGCGGGCGAGGGCGGTTGGTCGACGCAGACGATGCTGCTCATCGCGCTGTTCACCGGCCTCGCGCTCGCGCCGATCGTGTTCAACATCGCCTTTTTCCGGGTGCTGCGCGAACGCTTCCTGCTCTGGCACATGGCGCTCGCGACCTGCATCATCTTCCACACCAGCCTGTCGTCGGGGCTGGCCTTTGCCGTCGTCCCGGGGATCAGCGCCTTGGCCTATGGCTATTGGTCGCAGATCAGCTTCAGTGTCGGCATCGTCGCCGCGACGATGTTCTGCATCAACTTCCTCGAACCCGGAAAGGCGACGCGGGGCGAGCGCCGCGCGCTCCTCGTCAGCGTCGGCTGGATCATTCTGTTCGGGGCGGTGTCGATGCTGCCCATCGAGGCGGTGCGGCCATGGGGCAACAAGCTCTATTTCGGCGGCTATCTGCCCGTGCTCATTACCTATGTCGTCGTGCTGACGCGCGCCTGGCGACGTGGCAGCCGCGCCGCGCGCTATCAGACTGTCGCGTGGATGCCGATCATCGCCTGCGGGTTCGAGCGCGTCCTGCGCGGACTCGGCCTCTATGTCGGGCCGGTGTGGCTCGACCAGCTGCTCTATCTCGCGATCGCGCTCGAACTGGTAATCACCGCGCTCGGCGTCGCCGACCGCTTCATGATCCTGCGCCGCGAACGCGACTGGGCGCATGCGCGCGCCGGTGCGATGGAGGATGCGGCGCAGACCGATCCGCTCACCGGGCTCAGCAACCGGCGCGGGCTCGAGCATCTGCTCGCCACCGGGGGCCGCCGTTTCACCGCGGCGGCGCTGATCGACATCGATCATTTCAAGTCGGTCAACGACCTCTACGGCCATCAGGCGGGCGACGCGGTACTCTGCGCCGCCGCCGCGGGCTTGCGCGAAGGCCATGGCGGGGTCGTGGCGCGCATCGGCGGCGAGGAATTCTTCCTGCTCATCGACCGCCCCGATGCCGCGGGCACCGCCGAACGCTGCCGCCAGGCGCTGGCGCGGCGTATTGCCGCCGATGTCCCCGAAGTGCCGCGCCCTGTAAGCGCCAGCGGCGGGCTGCTGATCTTCGATTCGCGCGTCGATGGCGCGTCGCTCGACTTCGACCGCTTGTTCGCCGAGGCCGACCGACTGCTCTACGCCGCCAAGCACAGCGGGCGCGACTGCATGGTCACCGACCGCTGGCAGCAACCCGAAAGGCCGACCCTCGGTGCGGTGAGCGCGGTCGCCTAGCGCGGCCCTTCGCCGGCCGCGAGCGCGTCATAGCCCGCCTCGTTGAACTCGATCAGGCAGAAACCATGGCCGAAGGATCGGCGAACATCGCCTGCCGGCCATAGGGCAGGTCGAGCGTCGGGCCTTCCTGCACCGCACCCGCCGCAAGGGCGCGCGCCACCGCATTGTCGAGGTCGTCGACGCTGAAATCGGGATGCACCGGGGTCCAGTGCCGCGCATAAACGCGCGTCGCATCGCCCACGGGGCCGATTGCCGACCCGGCGGGCTTCACGATCAGGTAGATCGGCACATCGCTGCCTAGCAGTTCGACGATATCCTCGTCGAAACGCCGCCCCACGGTGAGTCCCAGCGCGGCGGTGTAAAAGGCTTCGCCGGCGGCAAGCGCGGGGACGTCGATGTTGATCAACAGCCCCGGCATCGCTCAGCTTACCATTCGCCGGTGTTGGGCATCGACGCCCATGGCTCCTGCGGTGGCAGGTTGCCGTCCTGCAGCAGCTCGACCGAAATGCCGTCGGGCGAGCGCACGAACGCCATATGGCCGTCGCGCGGCGGACGGTTGATCGTCACCCCGGCGTCCATCAGCCGCTGGCAGGTGTCGTAGATATTGTCGACGCGATAGGCGAGATGCCCGAAATTGCGCCCGCCGCTATAGGTTTCGGCGGCGCTGCCGTCGGCGGGCGGCCAATTATAGGTCAGCTCGACCTCGGCCACGCCGGCTTGTCCCGGCGGCGCGAGGAAGATCAGGGTGAAGCGCCCGGCCTCGCTGTCGAAACGGCGCACTTCCTCCAGCCCGACGAGGTTGAAGAAGGCGATGGTTGCGTCGGGATCCGACACGCGGATCATGGTGTGGAGGTATTTGGTCATGCCGCGAACTTAGGCGCGCAGCGACGTTTGTTCAAATGCCTCGAACAGGTTTACGAATTCATCGGGCACCGGCGAGGTCGCGCCGCGCGCTTCCTCGACATGGACGCTGACCTCCAGCCCCGTCGCGCGCAGGTCGTCCTTTCCCGCGCCGTGCAGTTCGAACAGGAAGGTCATCGAACTGCGCCCGACGCGCGAACAGCGCACGCAAATGTCGATTTCCTCGTCGAGCAGGATCGGCGCCTTGTAATCGACCTCGGCGCGCGCGACGTGGAATTCGGGGCTGTCGTTCGCGGGCCAGCGGTCATAGACTCCGGCGGCGCGCCAATATTCGGTGATGCCGATGTCGAAATATTCGAGATAGCGGCTGTTGAACACGACGGCCTGCGCGTCGATCTCGGCATAGCGGACGCGCTTCTTGACGCTGAACTTGAAATCGCTGCGGGCCATGTCTGTCCTCTAATTGGAGGTCGCGAGACGCGCGACCGTGTCGATGAGAAGCGCGATGTCGCTGTCGCGCGAGAGCCGGTGGTCGCCGCCCTTGACGAGTATGACTTGGACATCGTCGCTCGCGAGCGCGGACGACAGGCGCAGGCTGATCTCGGGCGGCACGTCGCCATCTTCCTGCCCATGGAGCAAGCGAACGGGGCAGGTGAGCGGTATTTCGGCCTCCAGCAGCCGGTTCGCCTCGCCCGACTGCCAGAAACCCCGCGTCGTCACATAGGGCTGGTCGCCATAGGGCGTTTCTTCGCGCAGCTCGCCCTCGGCGAGGATGATCGCCTTCTCCTCGGACGTGAAACCCCAGTCGGTGAAATCGGGCGCCGCCGCGATGCCGACGAGCCCCGCGACACGCTCCGCCCCGTCGCGCTCGGTCATTGCCAGCGCGACCAGCAGCATCAGCCATCCGCCCATCGACGATCCGACGATGATCACCGGACCCTCGGCCTTGGCATCGATCAGGTCGAGCACGTCGCCGCGCCAGTCGATCAGCGTCTGCTGCGAAAACAGCCCGTCCGACAGCCCGCACCCGGCATAGTCGAGCAGCAGGCACGCGCGCCCCTCTGCCACCGCGCGGTCGAACAGCGCGGTCGCCTTGCCCCCGGCCATGTCGGACATATAGCCGGGCAGGAAAACGATCGTCGGCCCCGCGCCCGCGACATGGCGGTACGCCAGCCGCGGCCGGTCGGCGCGATCGAGATAGTAGACGGCGTCGGTCACGCGGCTCAGATCACCCAGTCGATGGTGCTCATCTGCATCACCGCCTGCCCCTTGGCGCGGCGCTGCTCGACCATGATCTTGTTGAGCCGCGAAATGGTGTCGCTGCCGGTGGTGATGCACCAGCCGGGCACGACCGCATGGACCAGCGCACACATCCCGCCCCAGATCATCGTCACGCCGAATTTCGACGCGACGCCGAAATGCTCGAGATAATTTTCATCGACGCTCTTCGGATGATCGACGAACAGGCGCTTGAACATGGGGACGGCTCCTTGG
>NZ_LYVN01000044.1 GCF_001990265.1 Sphingopyxis sp. KK2 | reverse complement strand
CCCCCAACCCCTCCCGCCTGCGGGAGGGGAGCAATCAGGCTTTCAACCGCTCCGCGTGCCAAGCGACATGCTCGGCCAGAAAGCTCGAAATGAAATAATAGCTGTGGTCATACCCCGGCTGCATCCGGATCTCGGCCTTCTGCCCGTTGCGTTCGCACGCATCGACGAGCAATTCGGTCTTCAATTGCTCGGCGAGAAAATTGTCCGCCTCGCCCTGATCGACGAGCAGGTCGGGGACGCGCAGCCCCTGGTCGAGCAGCGCGCAGGCGTCATAGGCGTGCCAATCCTCGCGCTCGTCGCCGAGATAGTTCGACAGCGCCTTTTCGCCCCACGGGCATTGCAGCGGCGCGACGATCGGCGAAAAGGCCGACACCGAAAGAAAGCGGTCCTGGTTGCGCAGCCCGATCGTCAGCGCGCCATGGCCGCCCATCGAATGGCCGGTGATCGCCTGCCGCGACAGGTCGGCGGTCGGGAAATTTCGCAGCACCAGCGACGGCAATTCATCCTCGATGTACGAGCGCATCCGGTAATGCTTCGCCCAGGGTTCCCGGGTCGCATCGACATAGAAGCCCGCGCCGAGGCCAAAGTCCCACGCCCCCTCGGGATCGTCGGGCACCGCGTCTCCGTTCGCATCGGGGCCGCGCGGGCTGGTGTCGGGCGCGATGAAGATCACGCCATGCTCGGCGCAGGCGGCGCGATACTCGCCCTTTTCCATCACATTGGCATGGGTGCAGGTCAGCCCCGACAGATACCAGAGCACGGGCAGTTTCGCGCCCCTTTCATGATCGGGCACGAACACCGCAAAGGTCATGTCGGTCCCGGTCGTCGTGCTGGCATGCTTGTACACGCCCTGCGTGCCGCCATGGCTGCGGGTGGTGGAGAGGGTTTCGATCGGCATCATTTCGTCCTGCTTGTGTTTTCATGACGCTAGTTCATGCTCGCGGAAAATTCAAAAGGGAGGGCTGCGTGCTCGGCAATAATATCCACGGAATTTGTCAGGACCGTTTCGCCGCCGTCCGCCTGGGCATGGCGGCGAACCTCGCGAGCGGCGCCGATATCGGCCTGTCCTTTTGCGCGACGATCGAGGGCGAGACCGTCGTCGACCTGTGGGGCGGCCATGCCGACGAAGCCCGGACGCGGGCGTGGGAGGCCGACACGATCGTCAACGTCTATTCGACGACCAAGACGATGACCGCGCTCACCGCGCTGCTCGTCGCCGACCGCGGCGATCTCGATTTCGCCGCCCCCGTCGCGCGCTACTGGCCCGAATTCGCCGCCAACGGCAAGGCCGAGGTCACGGTGGCGCAGCTTATGAGCCACAGCGCCGGCCTCTCGGGCTGGGAAGTGCCGATCGCGCATGACGACCTTTATGACTGGGACAAGGTCACCGCGCTGCTCGCGGCGCAGGCGCCGTGGTGGCAGCCGGGCAGCGCGCCGGGCTATCATGCGATCACCCAGGGCTATCTGGTCGGCGAGGTCGTGCGCCGCATCACCGGCAAATCGCTCGGCACGGTGTTCCGCGAGGAGATCGCCGAGCCGCTCGGCGCCGATTTCCACATCGGCCTGCCCGCTTCCGAAGACCACCGTGTCGCCGACCTGATCCCGCCGCCCGACGGCATCAGCAGCTTCGCGACCGACGTCCAGCGCAAGACCTTCACCAACCCCGGCGTCGATGTGTCGGCGACGCGCACGCGCGGCTGGCGCGGCGCCGAAATCCCCGCGGCGGGCGGCACCGGCAATGCGCGCAGCGTCGCCGAAATCCATGCCCTGCTCGCCAATGGCGGCGTCGCCAAGGGCAAGCGCCTGCTGTCCGAAGCCGGCTGCCGCAAGGCGCTCGAACTGCAGAGCGCGGGCACCGACATGATCCTCGGCATCCCCATCCGCTATGGCATGGGCTTCGGCCTGCCGAGCGAACTCGTCCCGCTGCCCAACCCCAACACCATCTATTGGGGCGGCTATGGCGGCTCGCTGATCATCATCGACATGGATGCCCGCGCGACCTTCAGCTACGTGATGAACAAGATGAACAGCGGCCTCACCGGCGACCCGCGCTCCTTCGGCCTGATCGGCGCGATGTGGATGGCGATGGCGGCCGCCTGACCGGTTCGCGGCGGCGCGGTTGCCGCGAACCCACTCGCTTCATCCCGCCCCGCATGGGGTTCGTCCCGCAACCGGGCCCACGCCGCGGATCGCGGGAACTTTCCAATCACGCCAAGGCTTTGCCCTATGCTGCCCTCGCGACAGACGCTGGGGGCGGTGTCTTGCGGGTCGTCTGTTCGGCCCCGTCCAACGTTCCAGCATAGGGGAATTTATGCGTAAGATTTCGATCATGGCCGCCGCGACGGCGAGCTTCTTCATCGCGCCGCTCGCCGTTGCGCAGGAGCCCGATGCTCCGCCGCCGGCCGAAGAACCCGCACCGGCACCCGCGCCCAGCGAAGAGCCGACCGCCGAACCCGCGCCGGCTCCGACCCCCGACGAGGAGCCCGCGCCCGGCGACAAGCCCGCTCCCAAGGAAGAGCCCAAGTCCGAACCCCAGCTGTAAGGGTCCCGCCGGATCACCCGGCAAAGCAGGCCGCCGAAGCCTCACGCTTCGGCGGCCTTTGCTATGCCGGCTGGATCGGGATCGCCGCGACCTGCGGCGCGTGCCCCCAATGACGAAGCAGGTCGAGGACCGCCGCCCCCGCCAGCCCGAGCGTGCCGGTGTTGCGCAGCGGGTGGACGTTGACCGTCTCGGCCGCCGCCAGCCCGGCGTCGATCACCACGGTGATGCTGCCCGGCGCCGCGTTGATCGCGGCGAGCGGGGTTACCGACCCCGGCGCGATGCCGAGCAGCCGTTCCATATCCTCGGCCTTGCCGAAACTCACGCGCTTGCTGCCGATCGCGGCGGGCAAGGCCTTCAGGTCGACGCGCGCATCGCCCGGAACGGTGACCAGCCAGAACGCACCACCATTATCCTTCAGGAACAGGTTCTTGGTGTGCGCCCCCGGGATCGCGACATTGACCGCATCGCTCTCGGCGACGGTGAACACCGCGACATGCTCGAACGAGGCGAAGGGGATGGCGAGCGCATCCAGATCCGCCAGCAAACCCGCTTCACCCCGCACGATTCTTCCTCAGACGACGCGGTGCAGCGCGCAGAGCTTGTTGCCCGACGGATCGCGCAGATAGGCGAGATAGAGCGCGCCAAAGCCGCCTTCGCGCACGCCCGGCGGGTCTTCGATCGAGGTGCCGCCATTGGCGACGCCGGCGTCGTGCCAGGCCTTGGCCTGCTCGGGGCCTTCCATCGCAAAGCCGATGGTGCAGCCGTTACCCACGGTCGCGGGCTCGCCGTCGATCGGCGACCCGACGAGGAACAGCCCGCCATTGTGCATATAGATCAGGCGGCCCTTGTCGTCCTGGATCCCCGGCTTGCCGCCGATCGCCTGGAAGGTCGCGTCATAGAATTTCTTCGCCGCGGCCAGGTCGTTCGACCCGACCATATTGTGACTGTACATCGCTCTCTCCTTTGGTTGATTTCGTGTCAGCGCGGCGGCGCCGCGCAGCTGTTGGCGCCGACCGGGTCCCACACCCGGATGCCGCCGCGCCAGGCGAGGTTCGCGCTGTCGACATTGCCCATCGACTGGGTCAGCCCGGCGATCTTGTAATACCAGTCGCCGGGTTTCAGATAATGCGCGCGGTTCGCGCCCCATTCGACCAGCCGGTCGCCGCGCGCCTCCTCGGGCGCCATGTCGAGCATGAAGCACACCGGCTTCTTGCTATTGTTATAGGCGTGATAGACCATGCCGGGCAGCTGGCGCGGCGTCTTGCACTTCGCGCAGCTCAGCGTGACGACATTGTCCTGCTGCACCGCGACGCGCCCGTCCTTCGATTCGAAGCGCTGCGCCGCATGGGCGGTGGTGACATAGCTGGTTTCGGGCCTGGGCCCGGCGTCGAGCTTTTCGGCGGCGATGGCCGGTATCGCCACCGCGGCGGCAAGCGCCGCCAGCAAAAATCTTTCGGTCATCGCGTGAAGTCCCGTTTATCCGTTGCGACTCAAGACCGATATGCTGCCCGCATTGTCAGCGGAATACCACTGTCTTGCGCCCGTCGATCAGCACGCGCTGCTCGGCGACCCAGCGCACCCCGCGCGCCAGCACCTGCGCCTCGACATCGCGGCCGATGCGGATCAGGTCGTCGACCCCGTCGCGGTGGTCGACGCGCTCGACCGCCTGTTCGATGATCGGCCCCTCGTCGAGGTCGCCGGTGACGAAATGCGCGGTCGCGCCGATCAGCTTGACCCCGCGCTCGTGCGCGCGGTGATAGGGTTTGGCGCCCTTGAAGCCCGGCAGGAAGCTGTGGTGGATGTTGATGCAGCGCCCCGATAGCTGCGCCGACAACTCGCCCGACAAGATCTGCATATAGCGCGCAAGCACCAGATATTCGGCGCCGCCGCGCGCCATCACGTCGAGGATCGCCTGCTCCTGTTCGGCGCGGTTCGCGTCGCCGACGGGCAGGTAGTGGAAGGGAACGCCATGCCATTCGGACAGGCGCCGCTGCGCCTCATGGTTCGACACCACCCCGACGATGTCGATCGCGAGATTGCCCGTCGACCAGCGGTGGAGCAGGTCGTTGAGGCAATGGCTGCCCTGCGACACCGCGATGACGAAGCGGGGCTTCGCGGCGCGGTCGCTGATCCGCGCGTCCATCTGAAATCGCTCGACGATCGGCGCGAACGCCGCCTGAACGCCTTCCAGCCCCTCGGGAAAGCGCGAGCCTTCGCCGCGAAATTCTACGCGCATGAAAAAGCGGCTGCTGTCGAGGTCGGCATATTGCTGGCTGTCGAGGATGAAGCCGTCGTTATCGGCAAGCAGCCCGGTGACGGCGGCCACAATGCCGACCGCGTCGCCGCAGCTGAAGGTCAGGACATAGGGTCCGGTCAAATTACATGCTCCCCAAATCTCGTCATTGCGAGCGGAGCGAAGCAATCCAGGGGCGGTTTACGCACGCTCTGGATTGCTTCGCTCCGCTCGCAATGACGCCGATAAGGGGAATATGGAGTTCGTCAATAAACCACGACGCTGCGAATGCTCTCGCCCGCATGCATCAGGTCGAAGCCCTTGTTGATCTCTTCCAGCCCCATGACATGGGTGATCATCGGGTCGATCTCGATCTTGCCGGTCATATACATGTCGACGATCTTCGGCACGTCGGTGCGGCCCTTGGCCCCGCCGAAGGCCGTTCCGCGCCAGTTGCGCCCGGTGACGAGCTGGAAGGGGCGCGTCGCGATTTCCTTGCCCGCCTCGGCAACGCCGATGATGATCGAGGTGCCCCAGCCGCGGTGGCACGCTTCCAATGCGACGCGCATCACCTCGGTATTGCCCGTCGCGTCGAACGTATAGTCGGCGCCGCCGTCGGTCATCGCGACGATCGCCGCGACGACATCCTCGCGGCTCATGCCCTTCGAATTGAGGAACTCGGTCATGCCGAACTTGCGGCCCCATTCTTCGCGGTCGGGGTTGATGTCGACGCCGATGATCTGGTTCGCGCCGGCAAGCCGCGCGCCCTGGATCACGTTCAGCCCAATGCCGCCGAGCCCGAAGACGACGACATTGTCGCCGACCTGCACCTTGGCGGTGTTGATCACCGCGCCGACGCCCGTCGTCACGCCGCAGCCGATATAGCAGCTCGACTGGAAAGGCGCGTCCTCGCGGATTTTGGCGACCGCAATCTCGGGCAGCACGGTGAAGTTCGAGAAGGTCGAGCAGCCCATATAATGGAAGATCGGCTGGCCCTTGTATGAAAAGCGGGTCGTGCCGTCGGGCATCAGCCCCTTGCCCTGCGTCGCGCGGATCGCGGTGCAGAGGTTGGTCTTGCCCGAAAGGCAGCTTTTGCACTGGCGGCATTCGGGGGTGTAGAGCGGGATCACATGGTCGCCGGGGACGACGCTCGTCACGCCCGCGCCGACCTCGCGCACGATCCCTGCGCCCTCATGCCCCAGCACGCTCGGAAAGATGCCCTCGCTGTCGAAACCATCGAGCGTATAGGCGTCGGTGTGGCAGATGCCCGTCGCCATGATCTCGACCAGCACCTCACCCGCCTTCGGGCCTTCGAGGTCGAGTTCGACGATTTCGAGCGGCTTCTTCGCTTCGAACGCAACGGCGGCGCGGGTCTTCATGGGGATGCTCCTCACGGAAAAAGGTTGCGCCCGCTGTACACCGATCCAAAGCGCGATAAAGGGGCCAATCGGCAATATATTGTTGCAGAGGAGGGACAATGAGCTGGGACGGCATCGAGGAAGTCGTCGCGATCGCCGACGCGGGCAGCTTCGTCGCGGCAGCGGCGCGGCTCGGCACCTCGACCTCGCATATCAGCCGCGCGGTGATCGCGCTCGAGAATCGCATCGGCGCGCAGGTGTTCGTGCGCACGACGCGGCGTGTCGTCCCGACCCCGGCGGGGCGCACGTTGATCGAACAGTTCCGCACGCTGATCTCGGCGCGCAACGATGCGCTGGCGGCGGTCGGCGACGACGGCGCGCCGCGCGGCGAGGTGCGGATGACCTGCTCGATCGCGATGGGCGAGCGCTTCGTCGCGCAGATCGCGCGCGATTACGCCTTCGCCTTCCCCGACGTCACGGTGACGCTCGAACTCACCAACCGCGTCGTCGACCTGCTCGCCGAGGGTTTCGACCTCGCGATCCGCACCGGCACCTTGCCCGATTCAGGGCTGGTCGCGACGCGCATCGCCTCGCGCAGCCTTCATCTCTGCGCCGCCCCCGCCTATCTCGCGCGCGCCGGCACACCCCAATCGATAGACGATCTCGTGCGCCACGAATGCCTGCTCGGCACCGCCCCCGCCTGGCATTTCCGCGCGCAGGGCAAGGATGTGACCCACCGCCCCGCCGGCCGCTGGCGCTGCAACAGCGGCACCGCGGTCACCGAAGCCGCCCTCGCGGGCCATGGCGTCTGCCAGCTTCCCGATTTCTACGTGATGCCGCATTTGCAAAGCGGCGCCCTCGTCTCGCTCCTCGACCCGCTGCGCCCGCAGGAGGAGCCGATCTGGGCGGTCTATCCGCAGCGGCGGCATTTGCTGCCGAAGGTGCGGCTGCTGATCGACAAATTGCGCGATGAGTTGCCGGGGGCGTTGCGACGGAGTGAGGCGTCGTAGAGTATGCTCCGGAACTCAGCCCGAGCGCAGAAGTTCACCCATCAGATTTGTCAGGCTTCTTTTCTGACAAACTGGCTCGCAAACCGAGTGTTATATGCGTGGAACTCGCCTTCAGGTGTCACAACAAGTTCCGTCACATTGGAGCGTTGAAAATCGTCTTCGTTTGCAGCATCGTTGATCTTGAGGCTTACGGTGACGGCTCCGTCTTCATTTCCGATCAACTTGTAGTCGTAATCAACCGTTTGACCAAAGCAGGCGACTTCACCTCCTGCAATAACCAACTCGGAACTTGGATCATCTAGGTCAGTCCAATGACCCTGCATTTGCTCCGGCAGTGATGAGCTACGATCCAATTTTTCCATTTGATTCTCCCTAGAGTGTATTCACCAGATTTCTGCGTGCCCCTCAACACTCCACCACGCTAACCGCCAGCCCGCCCTTCGACGTTTCCTTATACTTATCCCGCATATCCCGCCCGGTCTGCAGCATCGTGACGATCACCGTGTCGAGGCTGACGACATGGGTGCCGTCGCCGATCATCGCGATGCGGCTCGCGTCGATCGCTTTGATCGCGCCCATCGCGTTGCGTTCGATGCACGGGATCTGCACCAGCCCGCCGATCGGATCACAAGTGAGGCCGAGGTTATGCTCCATGCCGATCTCGGCGGCATTCTCGACCTGCGCGTTGGTGCCGCCGAGCGCCGCGGTCAGCCCTGCCGCCGCCATCGAGCAGGCCACGCCGACCTCGCCCTGGCAGCCGACCTCGGCGCCCGAGATGCTGGCGTTGCGCTTGTAGAGCGCGCCGACCGCGCCCGCGGCAAGCAGGAAGGTGCGCACCCCGGCGGCGTCGCCGCGATAGCCGCGGCGGTAGAAGCGGATCACCGCAGGGATGATCCCCGCCGCGCCGTTGGTCGGCGCGGTGACGACCTTGCCGCCCGCCGCATTTTCCTCGTTCACCGCCATCGCCCACAGGTTGATCCAGTCCATCATCGCGAGCGGGTCGATCAAATTGGTTTCGTGGCGGTTGCGGATGTCGTCGGCGATCTGCGGCGCGCGGCGCTTGACCTTGAGCCCCCCGGGCAGAATGCCCGTGCTCGAACAGCCCGCATCGATCGAGGCATCCATCGCCTCGGCGATCGCATCGATACCCGCCGTCACCTCGTTCGGCGGGCGGTGACGCACTTCGTTGGCGAACATCATTTCGGCAAAGCTGAGTCCCGACGCCTTGCCCATCGCGATCAGGTCGGCGCCCGAGGTGAAGGGATAGGGCAATTCGACCTCGTCCTCCGCCCCGCGACTGTTGCGCCCCGCCTCATCCTCGTCGACGACAAAGCCGCCGCCGATCGAGAAATACATGCGCTTGGCGAGGATCTCGCCATCGCCGTCACGCGCGGTGAAGGAGAGCGCGTTGCTGTGAAACGGCTGGCGCTGGCGCATCTGGAAATGCAGGTCGCGCGCGGGTTGGAAGCGCACGCGCTGGCGGCCGAGCAGATAGAGAAAGCCCTCGCCCTCCGCCCGGTCCCAATGCGCCTTGATCGCCGCCAGACTGGTCGAGGCGGGAATCTCGCCCGCAAGCCCCGCGACCACCGCGGTATCGGCGGCATGCCCCTTCCCCGTCAGCGCGAGCGAACCATAGAGATCGGCCTCGACATGCGCCGCTTTCGTCAGCAGCCCCGCCTCGTCAAGCCACACCGTAAAGCGCCGCGCCGCGACCATCGGGCCGACGGTGTGCGAACTCGACGGTCCGACGCCGATCTTGAACAATTCGAACAGGCTGATGGTCATGGCTTGGCCGGGCTAATCGCTTCGATGGGGAGCTTCGCCGCCAGGTCGCGCGACGCGCCCAATGTATAATGCCCATAGTCAAAATGGAAAGGCGAACCGTCGGAGGCGAAGAGGGGGCAGACGCCGCCGGGGCACTCAAGATCCTGCATCGAAACATAAGTGCCCCCGGCAGCAACGACCGCCTTTCGCATTGCATCGTCGACGGCAATCAGATCCAGGCGTCGGCTTTTGCCCGCGAGATCAACCCCGCCTCGCATGGTCAGGCGCGCTAGAAGACGCGGCAAGGGCTCCTCATATTCGACCGCCGGCCCCAAGACCGTGACGGGAATGTCCTGATCGCGGAACAACTCGATCGCACGCACCAGGCCGGGAAGACGCACCAAGCGCCAACGGGCCGAAAGAATCACTCGCGACACGGGCCCTTCACCGGGTGTGCGGCCTTCGAAACCAATCGCCATCACATTGGTACAGCGGGGATCACCCTCGACAGGCCAGACCGGATCGCACCCCGACGCCGTGAGCCGCAGAACATTTGCATCTGTCAGTCGTTCGGCCATCGCTTGGGCGATGTGGGCCGCATGACTGTCCCCCATGACGAGGATGTTCGGTCGGTCCGCTCGTCGCGTCGCGCACAGGCCGGGATCGAAAAATGGCTTGGCATTATCGGCCATGCAGACGCCGCGTTCGAACTGAAAATCCGCATCGTCGCTGTCGCCATAATCGAGATACGCCAGCAGCCGTTCGACCTCTGGATTGGCGATCCGCTTCGTGCTTGCCTGCACGGCCAGCAAGCTCGCCACACCCGCGACGAGCAGCATCGCGGCGACCGCGCCCCACAACACGCGCGGGGTCGCCCACGCCTTGCCGCGCCGGAGGAAGGGCTGCTCGATCAACCGATAGCTGAGGATCGCGAGCGCGAAGGAGATCGCGATCGTCGCGGCCATTTCGCCCGCGTCGAGCCTCAGCCCGCGCTCGAAGCGCCAGAAGGCCATCACCGGCCAGTGCCACAGATAGAGCGAGTAACTGATATCGCCGACAAAGCGCATCGGCGCGAGCGACAGCAATTTCGCGGTACCGCCCGCCTCGCCATAGGCGATGAGTAGCGCAGTGCCGACGCACGGCAACAGCGCCCAGGGCACCGGAAAGGCCATCCCTTCCTCGATCACGAACAGCGATGCGACCACCATCGCAAGGCCGAGCCAGGCCGCCACCGGCTTCGCGCGTTCGCCGAGCTTCGGAAGACCGCCCGTCGCGACCAGCCCGCCGAGCGCGAGTTCCCACGCCCGCGACGGCAGCAGGTAAAAGCTCGCCGCCGCCTTGTTGATATGGATCAGCCCGTAACCGATCGCCAGCGAGGCGGCGGCGATCACCCACAGCGCCGCGACGATATGGCGCGGCAGCCAGCGGCGCAGCGCGATCAGCAGCAACGGGTAGAAGATATAGAATTGCTCCTCGACCCCCAGCGACCAGGTATGCAGCAAGGGGGTGAGTTCGGCGTCGCCGAAATAATTGACCGTGCGCCAGAACCAGATGTTCGATCCCGACAGCGCGGTCGCCGCGGCGCTCCACGACAGGTCGCGCATGTCCTGCGGGAACAATCGCCACCAGCCGACCGCGAGCACGACGGCGAGCATCACGAGCAGCGCGGGCAATATGCGCAGCGCGCGGCGGCGATAGAAACCGGTCAGCGTGAAGCGATCGCCGTCCATCTCCTTCAGGATGATGCGGCTGATCAGATAGCCCGAGATGACGAAGAAGATGTCGACCCCGACGAAGCCGCCAGGGATCGCGGTCAGTCCGGCGTGGACGAGGAGGATCGGCAGGACGGCAAGCGCACGCAGTCCGGCGATGTCGTTGCGATACTGCATGGTCCCCCGAAATCTGGCCGGCGGACGCGCTCTAGCCCTTCGGGGTCATTTGGGAAAGGGGGGACGGGGCGGACCGATGGCCCGCCCCGCCGAAATCAGCCCGGATAGGTCCAGGTGCCTTCACGCGCGAAATTCTCGGCGGCGAAATCCCAGTTGAGCAGATTGTCGACCGTCGCGTTGACATAGTCGGGACGCACATTCTTGCGGTCGATATAATAGGCATGCTCCCACACATCGACGACGAGCAGCGGCTTGATGCCCGCGACCAGTTCGGTCCCCGCGTCATGCGTGTCGGTGACCGACAGCGTGCCGTCGCGCGAGACGAGCCAGGCCCAGCCCGACGCGAAATGGTTGATCGCGGTCTCTTTCAGCTTCTTCTTGAGCTCGTCGAGCGAGCCGAAATCGCGATCGATCGCGGCGGCGAGGTCGCCGGCAGGCGCGGTCGCGTCGGGGCTCAGGCTGTTCCAGTAGAAACCGTGGTTCCACGACTGGGCCGCGTTGTTGAACATGCCCTTGTTGCCCGACCCTTCGGCGTGATGGATGATTTCCTCGAGGCTCTTGTCGGCGAGTTCGGTACCCTCGATCGCGGCGTTGAGCTTGTCGACATAGGTCTTGTGATGCTTGCCATGGTGCGTCTGCAGCGTTTCGGCCGAGATATGCGGTTCGAGCGCATTTTCGGCATAGGGCAGGACGGTGAGAGCGATCGTCATGGCAGTCTTCCTTTTTTATCGGGGAGCTTTTGGGGTTCCTAACTCGGGATGGCGCAGCGCGGTTGCAAGGTTTCGCGGGCAAAATTTCGCGCCTACGTCGCCATCGCCAGCAACGTCACGATGCGGTCGGCCTCCTCGGCGGGTTTGTCGCGGCGGATGCGCGAAATGCGCGGGAAGCGCATCGCCAGCCCCGACTTGTGGCGCTTCGACGCATGGATCGAATCGAAGGCGACCTCGAGCACGAGCGACTTCTCGACCTCGCGCACCGGGCCGAAGCGGTTCAGCGTGTGGTCGCGGACGAACTTGTCGAGCCATTTCAGCTCCTCGTCGGTGAAACCCGAATAGGCCTTGCCCACCGGGAGCAGTTCGCCGCCGTCCGACCAGCAACCGAAAGTATAGTCCGAATAGAAGCTCGCACGGCGGCCGTTGCCGCGCTGCGCGTACATCATCACGCAATCGGCGGTGAGCGGGTCGCGCTTCCATTTATACCACAGCCCGGCGCGGCGGCCCGCCACATAAGGGGCATCGCGCCGCTTGAGCATCACCCCCTCGATCGCCGCATCGCGCGCGCCCGCGCGGCGTTCGGCGAGGTCTTCGAAATCCCTCGCGTCGATGACCTGCGACAGGTCGAAATGGCTGGCGGCGAGGCGCGGCATAAAGGCTTCGAGCTTCGCCCGCCGCGCTTCCCACGGCAGCGCGCGCAAATCCTCGCCATCGACGCCGAGCAAATCATAGACGCGCACGAAGGCCGGATAATCGGCGAGCATCTTCTTCGACACGGTCTTGCGGCCCAATCGCTGCTGGAGCGCGTTGAAGCTTGCCGCCTCACCGCCCTGCGCGTCGCCGCGCACGAGCAGTTCGCCGTCGATCACCGCATCCTGGTCGAAGGCCGCGACCAGTTCGGGGAAGGCGGTGCTGATCTCCTCGCCGCCGCGGCTGTAGATGCGCGTTTCGCTTCCACCGCGCACGATCTGGACGCGGATGCCGTCCCATTTCCACTCGGCGGCATAATCGGCGAGGTCGACGCTCTCCTCCTCGAGCGGATGCGCGAGCATGAATGGGCGGAAGAAGGCGACGTCGGCAAGGTCGGGCCGCTCCGCCCGCCCCTCGCCCCATGCGAAGAGCGGCGCATAGGGCGGCGCGATCGCGTGCCACAGCTCCTCGACGTCATCGACCGGGACGTCGAACGCCTGCGCAAACGCCTGTTTCGCCAGCCGCGCCGACACGCCGACGCGCATGCCCCCCAGTGCCAGTTTGAGCAACGCATAGCGCCCGTCGGCATCGAGCCGGTCAAGCAGCCCTGCGACGACCGCGGGCGCATCGCTGCGGGTTGCTGACGCGAGCGCATCGACCGCCTGGCTCACGCTGGGATCGTCTTTCGCCCCCGGCGCATCGGGCCACAGCAGCGCCCCGGTCTCGGCCGTATCGCCGACGAAGTGCCGCGACAGGCGGAACAATTCCTCGTCGACCCGCGTCGCGAGCAACGCGCGCACCGTCCCCGCCTTCACCGCCGGAAAGTCGAGGCTTTCGGTCAGCGCCGCGATCGCCCAGCCGCGATCGGGATCGGGCGTATGCCGCAGATAATCGACGATCAGCGCGAGCTTCGAATTGCGCGAGCGCGTGTAGATCAGCCGGTCGATCAGGGCCGCGAAGCGCTTCACGCCTCTTCCTCCAGATCGCGGCCGACGAGGTGCAGCGCGCGTGCCTTGCGCTGATGCAATTCGCACCAGCGCAGCAGGCCGTCTTCGCTGCCATGTGTGATCCACGTCTCCTTCGGATTGACCTCGGCGATCGTCGCGGTGAGTTCGTCCCAGTCGGCATGGTCCGAGATGACGAGCGGCAGTTCGACCATGCGCTGCCGCGCGCGCTGGCGCACGCGCATCCAGCCCGACGCCATCGCCGTCACCGGATCGGGCAGCCGCCGCGACCAGCGGTCGTTCAGCGCCGACGGCGGCGCGACGATGATCTGCCCCGCCATCTCGGCCTTGTCGGTGTCGCTCACCAACCGCAACTCGCCGAGATCGATGCCGTGCACGCCATAGAGGTTGCACATCTTTTCGAGCGCGCCGTGGATGAAGATCGGTGCCGTCCACCCGGCGCCGCGCAGTTCGGCGATCACCCGTTGCGCCTTGCCGAGCGCATAGGCGCCGACGAGCACGCTGCGATCGGGTTCGGCGCGCACCGCGCCGATCAGTTTGGCGATCTCGTCCGACGTCGGCGGATGGCGGAACACCGGCAAACCAAAAGTGGCCTCAGTCACGAAGATGTCGCACGGCACGACTTCGAACCGCGCGCAGGTCGGGTCGGCGCGGCGCTTGTAGTCGCCGGTGACGACGATCCGTTCGCCCTGATACTCCATCAATATCTGCGCGCTGCCCAGCACATGGCCGGCGGGATGAAAGCTGAAGCGCACCCCGCCGCGCTCGAAACCCTCACCATAGGGAAAGGCGGCATTATGGCTCGCCTCGGCATCGACGCCATAGCGCAGCGCCATGATCGCCAGCGTCTCGGGCGTCGCATAGACCGACGCATGACCGCTGCGCGCATGGTCGGCGTGGCCGTGGGTGACGGCGGCGCGCGCGACGGGGCGCGAGGGGTCGATCCACACATCGGCGGGCTTCACATGGATGCCGTGCGGATGCGGCTCGATCCAGGTCTTGGTCTTCGCCATCAGGCGGCGAGGCTCCGCGCCCAGGCGAGGTCGGCGACGAACGCCGCGCGCTCTTCGGCCGCGCGGTCGCGGTCGGGCAGGCGCAGCAGGAAGGAGGGGTGGATCGTCGCGACCAGTTTCGTGCCCCCCGCCAGTTCGTGCACCTGCCCGCGCATCGACTTGATGCTCGCGCTCTTGCCCGTCACCCCGCGCAGCGCGCTCGCGCCGAGCGTGACGATCAGCTCGGGCTGCACCAGCGCGCGCTCCTTGTCGAGCCACCAGCGGCACATGTCGATCTCGCCGCTCGTCGGATTCTGGTGCAACCGCCGCTTGCCGCGCGGCTCGAACTTGAAATGCTTGACCGCGTTGGTGAGGAACATCCGCCGCCGGTCGAGCCCCGCCTCGCCCATCGCCTCGTTCAGCACCTGCCCCGCCGGGCCGACGAAGGGCCGGCCCTGCAGATCCTCCTGATCGCCCGGCTGTTCGCCGACGACCATGATCCTCGCCGCCACCGGCCCCTCGCCCGCCACCGCCTGCGTCGCGTTGCAGTGGAGCGGGCAGCGCGTGCAGCCGCCCACCGCGCGCGCCACCGCGTCGAGCGAGGTCAGCTCATCGTCGAGAAGCAGGTCGTCGGCCACGCGCGTGCGCCATTTCTCCGTTCGCGGGTTCGCAGCCGAAACGGCCGCTTCGCGCATCCGTTCCACCCGCGCCCCGGCCCCCGCGAGCAGCGGCGCGATCTCCTGTGCCTCGGGCAAATTGTGCCAATATTTCTTCGGCATCTCGGCGCGCATCGCGTCGATCTTGACCCGCGCGGGGTTGAAGATCGCGCCATAATAGGTGCGCCACTGATCCTCGACGACATCGCTGTCGGGCACCTCGCCGCGCGTCCCGCCGGGGCCCAGGGTCAGCACCTCGTCCTGCCAGATCGCGCGCGCGTCGGGCGTGACGATCGCCCAGTCCATCCCATAGAAGCGCCGCTGGAAGAAGGGCGCGGTCAGCCGCAATATCCGGTGATCGGGTTCGAACCACGCCGCGAACCGCTCGCGGCCTTCACCCTCGCCCAATCGACGGAAGCGCACGAACGCATGCATCTTGTGAATGTCGCGGCGGATCATCTTGTCGGTCTTGCGCAACCAGTCGACATCGGCGTCGGTCGTCCGCGCGAGCAACTGCCGCTCGCGCGCCGCCCGCCAGACGAGACGATAGAGGCGCGCCGGCACCTCGGCGCCGCGATGACAGATCACCCGGTCGGCCATCGCCAGCAATTCGCGCGGCAGCGTCACCGCGCCCGCCGATGCGGCCGGCGCCTCGTCGCCGAACAGCGACGCGCCTTCTTCCGCCCCGCGCCAGCTCACATCCTCGGGCGCCACCCCGCCCGCAAGCAGCGCCCGCGCCACGCCGCGCCATTCGGCAAAATCGCCGGGCCGTTCGAGCACGACCTCTTTCACGGAACGGGCCTCACAGCGCGAGTGCCAGCTGCTCGGCCGGCGGCGCGAAGCGCGCGCGCAGGTCGGCGCTGTCGGTGAGCTTGCCCGGCCGCCAGTCGGGGGTGACGATGAAGGGCAGGATCTTCTTCACCGACGCCGTCAGCTTGGCGAGGTCGCCGAGCCGCAGCGCCCCCGTCCGCCGCACCGCGACGATCCGGTCGACCGCGCGCGTGCCCAGCCCGGGTACGCGGAGCAGCAATTCGCGCGGCGCACGGTTGATATCGACGGGAAAGATATCGCGCTTCATCAGCGCCCAGGCGAGCTTGGGATCGATCGCGAGGTCGAGCATGCCCCCGCTCGCCCCCTCCATGATCTCGCTCCGCGCAAAGCCATAGAAGCGCAGCAGCCAGTCGGCCTGATATAGCCGATGCTCGCGCATCAGCGGCGGCCGTACCGGCGGCAGCGCGCTGCTCGCGTCGGGGATCGGGCTGTATGCCGAATAATAGACGCGGCGGAGGTGATAACCCGAATAGAGATTGTCTGCGGTCGCGAGGATGTCGTCGTCGCGCGCCGCGTCGGCGCCGACGATCATCTGCGTCGATTGCCCTGCGGGTGCGAAGCGCGGCGGCTTGGCCTTGCCGATCAGCCGGCTCTTCGCGGCCTCCAGCGCATCCTCGGCGCCGACGCGCACCGATGCCATCGTCTTGCGGATCGTCGCCGGCTTCTTTTCGGGTGCGAAGCTCTCGAGCCCCGCCTCGGTCGGTAGCTCGACATTGGTCGACAGCCGGTCGGCGTAAAGTCCCGCCAGCGCGACCAGCGCGGGGTCGGCGCCAGCGATCGTCTTGAGATGGATATAGCCCTGGAAGCGATGCTCTTCGCGCAGGATGCGCGCGACCTCGACGAGCTGCTCCATCGTATAATCCTCGGACCGGATGATGCCCGACGAGAGGAACAGCCCCTCGATATAATTGCGCTTGTAGAAATCGAGCGTCAGCGTGACGACTTCCTGCGGCGAAAATCGCGCGCGCTCGACATTGCTCGACGCACGGTTGATGCAGAAGCGGCAGTCATAGACGCAGAAATTGGTGAGCAGGATCTTCAGCAGCGAGATGCAGCGGCCGTCGGGCGCATAGCTGTGACAAATGCCCATGCCCTCGGTCGACCCGATGCCCTTGGTGCCCACAGAATCGCGCTTCACCGTCCCCGACGAGGCACAGGAGGCATCATATTTGGCGGCATCGGCCAGCACCGCGAGTTTCTGGAGGGTCGTCTTGCTGCTCATGTCCATCGGCATAGCATATGGAACAAAAAAAGAACAAATCTAGGTTAGTCTAAACCCCGTCATTGCGAGGAACCGAAGGCGACGCGGCAATCCAGGGCATGCGTAAGCCGCCCTGGATTGCTTCCGCCCGGCTTTCGCCGGGGTCGCGACGACGGCAGTTTTTCTAGCCCCACCCCAACCGCATGCGAAATGCATCGAGGTGAAAATAGCTCGGATCGAACCCGCACATCGCCGCCAGCGCATCGGGGTCGAGGAAGCGGATCCACTGCCGGTTCATCTCGATATAGCCCTCGCGCACCAGCCGTCGCAAAACCCGGTTGGTGTGGATCGGGGTGAGCCCGAGCGTGTCGGCGATCTGCGTCTGCGTCATCGGTAACCGCATCGCGTCGCCATTCGCGAGGTTGACGATCTGCGCACGGCGATGGAGTTCGAGCAGCAGATGCCCGATCCGTTCCTGCGCGCTCTGGCGCCCGTTGCGAACGATCTGTTCGCGCAGGAAGGCTTCCTCCTGCACCTGCGTCCACCAGAAGGCCATCGTCAGCGCGCCCGACCCCGACATCAGGTCGCGCACCGCCTGCGGCGGGATCGCATAGAGCGACCCGGCGCTGATCGCCAGGACACTATGGTCGGCCTCGGCCGCGACGAGCACCTGCAGGTCGAAGATATCGCCGGGCAGCAGGATGTTGAGGATCTGGCGCCGCCCGTCCTCGAGCTCCTTGTAGCGCGCCGCCCAGCCCTCGCGCATCACGAGCACCGCGTCCATCGGTTCGCCCGCGCTCACCAGTTCGGCGTTCGCGGCAAAGCTGCGGACCTTGCCGCCGAGCGCGAGCAATTGTTCGCGATCGGCGTCGCCGAGGTCGGCGTAATAATGCAAGCGCGCGACCAGCGCTTCCAACGTCATACAGGCCCCCGCCCTTTTGGTTTATGCTTCGCGCCACCGCGCGGGCAAAGTGACGGTACAGACCAAGCCGCCCGGCTCCCAGCGCCGCTCGATCGTCCCGCCCAGATTATTACGCACGCTGCGCTCCATCAGCAAGGTGCCAAAGCTGGTGCGGCCCGGCGGCCCCGAAATCGGCGCGCCGCCGCTTTCGGTCCAGACGAGGCGGAACTGGCGGTCGGGATCGTCGTCGGGGCCCTGCGTCCAATGCACCTCGACACTGCCGCTCTCGCTCGCCAGCGCGCCATGCTTGACCGCGTTCGTCGCGAGCTCGTTGAACAGCAGCGCCATCGCGACCACCGCATTTTCGGGCAGCTCGAGGTCAGGGCCCGACCAGCCGACGCGCGGAAAGGCCGCCTCGACCTCGCGCAGCAGCGCGTGCATCGACCCGGTCAGGAAATTGGCGCCGAGCAGGACATTCTGCGCGCGGTTCAGCGCGTCGAGCCGGTTGCTCACGCGCTCGACATAATCGTCGACGTCGGTCGCGGCGTGGCGGGTCAGCGAGATGATCGCGCCGACGGTGGCGAACAGGTTGCGCATCCGGTGGTGCAGCTCGCGCATCAGCACCGCGTCATTGTCGCGCCGGTTGCGCTGTTCGGTGATGTCGATGCTGACCCCGGTCAGCATCGCGTCGTTCCACCGGACGTCCCAGTCGCCGCGGATCGACAGCCAGCGGACCCCGCGGTCGGGGTGCAGGATGCGATGCTCGACCGCATAGGGCGTGCCGTTCTCGATCGCCTCGTCGAGCACCGCGCGCACGACGCCATGGTCTTCGGGATGGATGCGCGCGAACGCCCGTTCGGCGGTGGAAAGCGCGGTCTCGAAATCGGCACCCCACAGTTCGGCGACCGCGCCGTGCCAGCGCAGCGCATCGGTGCGCGGGTCGAGCTGCCAGGTCGCAATCCCCGAAAAATCGAGCGCGCGTTCGAGCATGCGGCGCGCCGCGTCGCGCTCGATACTGATCCGCCGCAAATCGGCCTCGGCCATGATGATCGCCGCAAAATCCTCGAGCCGGCCGATGTCGTCGGGGGTCAGCGGCGACCGCGGCTTGCGGTCGATGATGCACAAGGTCCCCAGGATATCCCCATTATAGGCGCGCAGCGGCACGCCGGCGTAAAAGCGGATGTCGGGCGCGCCGGTGACGAGCGGATTGTCGCGAAAGCGCGGGTCGACCGTCGCGTCGGGCACGACCACCGGCTTGCGCTCCGCAATCGCGAACTGACAGAAACTGATGTCGCGCGGGGTTTCGGGGACGTCGAGGCCATGGGCCGATTTGAACCATTGGCGGCAATCGTCGACCAGCGAGACGAGGGTGATCGGCGCGTCGTACAGATCGGCGACGAGCTTGGTGATGCGGTCGAATCCCGCTTCGGGTCCCGTGTCGAGAATCCTGTATTCGCGCAGCGTCCGCAGACGCCGCTCCTCGGCCGATTGCCGGTCCTCCTCGTGCCGGAGGTCGCTGTCCCCGCTGTCCGCCAATATCCGCCCCTTGTCGTCCCCCGGCATCATTGCGCCGCCGTCCTGCCCCAGGGTCGCCTTGCCATGATTTCGGTCCTTGCCAAATATCGTAACCAATCGGACCGAAAGGAAAAAGCCGTTCCGTCATCCGCTGCTGCCGCGTCCCAACCGCTTCTACGCATGCCGCGCCGACTAGTTGCCCAGATTCTGACTCGGGCGGGAACCCGACCGGCGGGACGCGCGTATGCGAACATTCCAAGGGAGGATATTGCATGAGTCTGGGCGAAGAAATCCGCGGCCACCTGCCGTTCCTGCGCCGCTATGCGCGCGCGCTGACGGGAACGCAGCAGCATGGCGACGCATTCGTCCACACCATGCTCGAGGTCGTCGTTGCCGCCCCCGACGAGTTCCGCTCGGGCGACGGCATCCGCATCGACCTCTACCGCACCTTCCACCGCATCTGGGAAAGCGCTTATATCTCCGACGGCGAAGGCAGCGACGATCAGGAAGATCCCATCGTCCGCGCCGCCAACCGGCGCCTCGCGCGGATCACCCCGCTCGGCCGCCAGATCCTGCTGCTCACCGCGCTCGAAGGCTTTTCGACCGAGGAGGCCGCGCTGATCACCGGCACCGATATTCCTACGGTCGAAAGCCTGCTCGCCGAAGCGGTCGGCGACCTCGACCGCGAAGCCCGCACCTCGGTATTGATCATCGAGGACGAACCGCTGATCGCGATGGAGCTCGAACAGATCGTCCGCGATCTCGGCCATGAGGTCGCGGGCGTCGCGACGACGCACGAAGACGCCGTCGAAGCCTTTGCGGCGACCGATGCCGGGCTCGTGCTCGCCGACATCCAGCTTGCCGACGGGTCGTCGGGGATCGACGCGGTGCAGGACATTCTCGCGCTTGCGCCGGTGCCGGTCATCTTCATCACCGCCTTCCCCGAACGGCTGCTCACGGGCAACCGCGTCGAGCCGACCTTCCTGATCTCGAAGCCGTTCCGCGAAAATACGGTGCGCGCGGCGATCAGCCAGAGCCTGTTGTTCACCCCGCAACTGGCGGCCTGACCTTCTCCTCCCCTCCCGCTTGCGGGAGGGGTCGGGGGAGGGTCTGTTTCCTGAACAAGCATGGGAGAGCGATCTGCCCTCTCCTAACCCCTCCCGCAAGCGGGCGGGAAATCGACTTCAACCGCCGCTCGGCCCGTTCGAGGTCAGGCTGTCGACATCGTCCATGATGCTGCGGAACACTTCGCTCGCCGCCAGCGCATCGCCGCTGCGCAGCGGCATCTGGCCGCCTTCCAATATGTCGTGGAGCGCCGTGCGCGCGCGCGACACGCGGCTCTTCATCGTCCCGACCGCACAGCCGCAAATCGCCGCCGCCTCCTCATAGGATAATTGCCCGGCGCCGATCAGCACCAGCGCCTCGCGCTGGTCGACCGGCAGCATCATCAGCCCGCGCTGGACGTCGCCGAGGTGCAGGCTGTCGTCCTGCGCGTCGGGCGCGACGAGCAGGCGCTCGGCGGCGAGCTCGTCATAATCGGCAGTGAATTTCTTGCGCCGCATCTGCGACAGGAAACAGTTGCGCAAGATGACGAAGGCCCAGCTCTTCATACTCGATGGGCCGGGGATATATTGTTCGCGCGCCTTCCACGCCTTCAGCATGGTTTCCTGCACCAGATCGTCGGCGAGGTCGGCGTTGCCGCACAGGCTGCGGCCGAAGGCGCGCAGGTGCGGCAGCATCGCCGCGAGTTCGCGTTTGAACGTCGCGTCGTCGAGCGGCTGGGCGGTGTCGCTGATCGTCACAGGCGCCGTTCCGGACGCCCTGGCAGAACCTTGAAGCAAAACATCATCTTGGCAGGGCTTAGCCCGTTCGGGCGCCGATGCAAACCCATATGGGTGTATCGCGACCCCGGGCGCGCGGCGGGCCCGGGCGCGATCACCCGCCCGGACCGCGGTGACCGAGCGCCAGGAAATTCGCCATCATCTGCTCGTCCTGCGGGTCGAGCTGGCCGCGCGCCGCGAGCCGCGACAGCCCGGCGTCATGCTCGCGGAACAAGGGACTGTAGAGCATCGAAAAGGCCGAAAACTCGCGCTCCTCGACCAGCCGGCGGCGGATCTCGATCACCCCATTGTGGCGCAGGTCGGCGCGGATGCGCGCGAGGCACGCCTCGACCCGCGCCACCGGCCCCTCGAGCAATTGCATGAAATTCTGGCCGTTATAGATCAGCGCGCCAGTCAGCCCGTCGCGGGCGTTGTTCGCCTGCGCCTGCGCCACCATCGCGGCAATATCGGCGGGCGTCAGACCGGGATCGGCGACGCTGACATAGATGACCGAAAGCAATGCGACCCTCCCGCGCCGCGGCGAAGAGCGCGGCAGCGACGATCGACGCTACACCCGTGCTGGGCGGCATGCGCTAACCTGGATTAGGTGCGCAATTTTTTTGCGCGCGCCGCGGTCCGTCGCAAAAAACAACGCGCATGGGAACTTGGCGCGATTTTTTTCGTTCATCGGACATGGCAACCCACGGCGAACATAGGATGAAGGGCAACAGCGCCCAACAGCGCGCGCCGCTCGGCCGTCGTTCGGGTCCGGGCAGCTTTCCCGGTACCGATACCGACCAGTGGCACCGCGCGCTCACCGGCCGCCAGGCGCCCGAGCCGGTCAGCACCAAGCTGCGCACCATCTATGGCAATGTCGTCGCCGAACCCCTGCCCGACACCATGCTCGACCTCCTGTCGCAGCTCGACCAGAAAGCGCCCGATCAGGAATGACCCAGGCAAGCGCCGTTTCGCTGCGGGAGGGGGGCCAAAATCTTCCCGATCATGAATTCAAGGCGCTGCTCGCCGGCGTCATCCCGCATTTGCGCGCCTATGGCCGCAGCCTTTCGGGCAATCCCGACCTCGCCGACGATCTGACGCAGGACACGATGGTCAAGGCCTGGGCGTCGCGCGACCGGTTCGAGGCGGGAACGTCGATCAAGGCCTGGACCTTCGTCATCCTGCGCAACACCTTCCTGTCGCAGATGCGCCGCAACAAGTTCGTCGGCGATTATGACGAGACCGCGGTCGAACGCACGCTGTCGACCCCCGCGAGCCAGGAGGACAGCGGCGAGATGGCCGACCTCCAGCGCGGGCTGATGGAATTGCCGCAGGACCAGCGCGAGGCGCTGATTCTCGTCGGTGCCGGCGGCCTGTCCTATGAGGAAGCGGCTCAGATCTGCGGCTGCGCGCTCGGCACGATGAAGAGCCGCGTGTCGCGCGCACGTACCGCGCTCGAGGAAATCATGAACAGCGGCCATTTCTCGCAGAAGCGCGCCGAGGCGGGCCCCGCGAGCGAAGCGATCGACGCGATCATGGACAGCGTCGAGACGATCGCCGCGCGCCACGGGGCGCTCGGCCGCTGACCCCTCGACTTTGCGGGTCGGGCGGGGCAGATTGCACCCCGCCTCCCCCCGCAAAGCGAGATCAAAAACATGAAGAATATTTCGACTGCCGCCCTCGCCGCCGCCTTGCTCGTCGGCGCCTGTTCGACCGGCGCGACGCCCAGCGAAGCCGCCCCTGCCGATACGTCGGCGATCGACGCCAATGGCGCGCAGCCCGCGACCCCGCTCGCCGATGCGCCCTTCACGGTGCAGGAGGTGGCAAGCTTCAACGAACCCTGGGCGATGACATTCCTGCCCGGCACGCCCTTCGCGCTCGTCACCGAAAAGTCAGGCAAGCTTAAATTGTGGCAGGAAAATGGGGCGGTCGTCGACGTCGCGGGCGTGCCGACGGTCGCCTATGGCGGCCAGGGCGGCTTCGGCGACGTCATCGTCGCGCCCGACTTCGCGACCAGCGGCACCGTCTATCTGAGCTGGGTCGAGGCCGGCGAGGGCGGCACCTTTGGCGCGGTCGTCGGCAAGGGCCGCTTCGACCAGAGCGGCGCCCCCGCGATCAAGGACCTGCAGATCATCTGGAAACAGGATCCCAAGGTCACCGGCCGCGGCCATTTCTCGCACCGCCTCGCCTTCTCGCCCGACGGCAAATATCTCTTCATCGGCTCGGGCGAGCGCCAAAAGTTCGACCCCGCACAGGACATGAAGGCCAATCTCGGCAAGATCGTCCGGCTCAACCCCGACGGCAGCGTCCCTGCCGACAACCCCTTCGTTTCCGAGGGCGGCGTTACCGCGCAGATCTGGTCGCTCGGCCACCGCAACATCCTCGGCCTCGCCTTCGACGGGTCGGGCCAGCTCTGGAACCAGGAAATGGGCCCGCAAGGCGGCGACGAGGTCAATCTGGTCGCGGCGAAGAGCAACTATGGCTATCCGATCGTCTCGAACGGCGACCATTATGGCGGCAAGGACATCCCCGACCATCCGACGCGCCCCGAATTTGCCGCGCCCAAGCTCTGGTGGAACCCCTCGGTCTCGCCCGCCGGGCTCGTCTGGTATGATGGCGACCTCTATCCGGGCTGGAAGAACAGCCTGCTGATGGGCGCGCTGTCGGGCGAAGGGCTGATCCGCATGGCCGTCGACGGCGACAAGCTGCACAAGTCCGACCGCTGGGATTTCGGTACCCGCATCCGCGAGGTCGAGGTCCGCGACGACGGATCGGTCTGGCTGCTCACCGACGGCAGCGACGGCAAGCTGGTGAAGCTCGTTCCCAAGGGCTAAAGCGCGCCCATGCTCCGCGACCTCCTCGCCCGGCGCGCCGAATGGCCGGCGCGCATCCCCGACCCGGATGCGCCGCCGTCGCTCGGGCTGCTCTGGCGCGAGGCGACGTCGCTGATCCGCGCCATGTGGGGCCGCATCCGCGCGCTGCCGCCCGAACCCAATCCCGACAGCGACCATCCACCGGTGATGGTGCTGCCGGGCTTCCTGTCGGGTGACTGGGCGACCAAGGCGCTGCGCGGCGACCTGCGCCGCGCCGGCTTTCGCTGCTATGCCTGGGGCCTCGGCTTCAACCGCGGCGCGACCCCCGACATCATCGAGCGCATCGACGGCCGCGTGCAGTGGATCATCGACCGCACCGGCCACGCACCCGCGCTCGTCGGCTGGTCGCTCGGCGGCATCTACGCCCGCGAATATGCCAAGCACCATCCGGGCAAGGTCGCGCGCGTCGTCACCCTCGGCTCGCCCTTTTCGGGCAGCCGCCGCGCCAACCGCGCGTGGCGCCTCTATCACCTGATCGCGCGCCACCCGGTCGAAAACCCGCCGATCGATTTCCACCCCGCGCCGCGCCCCGAAATGCCGACCTTCGCGCTGTGGTCGTCCTACGACGGCGTCGTCGCGGTGAACAGCGCCCGCGGCGCCCCGCACGAAAGCGACCGCCAGGTCGAGGTCGACTGCGGCCATATGGGCTTCGCCTATGCCCCGACCTCGGTCGCAGCGATCGTCAAGGCGTTGCAGGAAGAGGTTGGCCAGCCAGAAGCCGAAACGCCTCACATATCGAACGCGTGCATATAGACGCGCGTCATCGCTCCGTCGGGCACCAAAATGAATTCGGTCAGCTGGCCGATACTGACATCGGTTGCAACGCCCTCCGCATCGGGCACCGGCGCCCTCAACCACCAGCTCAGAGGCGGATCGGCCTGCTGGCTACGGATCAGCCGGCCCTGATCAAAGTCGGACACCGGGGCGATCGCGACCTTTGAGAATGGTTGCATAACCGCATGCGCTTTGTCGCTCGGCAGGTCGAACCGAAAGACCTGGGTACAGTCGATCCCGCACCATTCCTGGAAATGCACATTGCGCGCCTCGATCGGCAGCGTCTTGATTCCAGCATCGACAACGATCGACCGGGCCTGCGCCTCGCTGAGCGGCTTTTCCGCATCATGCTCGAAGCAGTTCATACAGACCTTGAATTCACCGCAGCCGCCGAGAACCGCCGCTGCGGCAGCCGCCAGCACCAGACCGCATATCAATCGGCTCATCGTCGTCGCCCTGCCTTGCCCCGTCACCACCATGGCAAAGCGCTCAGCAAACGTCGATCCCCGACCCCGGCCGCCACTTCATGAGCACCCGCCCCGGCCGCCGCCCGATCTGCCCCGTCGCGAGGAAGCCGACGCGCCGCAGCAGCGCGCGCGAGCGATCGTTATCGGGATGGCATTCGGCGACGATCGCCGCCCCCGGCCGCGACGCGGCGATTTCGCGCACGACCGCATTCACCGCCTCGGTCGCCAGCCCCTTGCCGCGCGCCCTGGCCGCGAACCAGTAACCGACCTCGACCTCGCGCGCGTCGCGGCGATGGACGCCGATCACCCCCTGCAAATCGCCGAATGCCCGGTCGCGCACCGCATGGAACACGTCGCCGCCGCCCGATCCGGCGATCAGCGCGCGGGCATCGGCCTCGGTGAAGGGGGTCGGCAGGAAATACACCTGCGCCGTCACCGACGCATCGGTGATCGCGGCGAGCGCGGATGCGTCGTCGGCGTGGAGCGGTGCGATACGGCACCGGTCGGTCGAGAGGGCAAGCAAGCTATCGGTCATGTCGCGTCTTCTCAAAAAACGCACGCCGTGACCGGGGGGTATGGGAACAATGATCCTTCGCCTTTCCGAACACGGCGGCGATGGTCAAAGGGTGATGCCATGCCGCTCCTATGTAAAGGAGCGCCAATATGCCTTGAATCGGGGTTGCAGGGCGTCGGTCATCGCGGGCTGGCTAACCGCTTTGCCCGCCCCGGTCAATCGCCAAGCAGCGCCGCGATCACCGGCGCGGCATCGGGCATCCCGGCGCGCAGCGCGTCGATCCGCGCCAGCTGTTCGGGCGGCACCCCGAATTTGCGCGCCGCCGCCAGCCATTCCGCTGCGGTCAGCCTGCCGTCGCTGTCGGTGGCGATCAGGGTGCGCACGAAATCGGCGAAGCCCTTGCCGCGCGGCCGTCCCGCTGCCTCGACCGCCGCCGCGAACAGCGATCCGCAGGCATAATAGGCGCGCTGGTCGCCCCGCCGCCGCGCATCGGCGAGCGGGCCCTTGGCGAGCGCCGCCGCGCAATCGGCGCGCGCTTCGGCCGTGAATTTGGCCGCATCGAAGCCGGCATCGGCGCGCAGCGCGGCCCCCATCGCCAGAAAATCGGCGCCGCCCTCGGTGATCCACGCCTCGTCGGGGGTCGCGTAACCGACCGTCTGGCCGAGCCAGAAATGCGCCGCCTCATGCGCGATGAACCAGCGCATCTGGTGCAGCGCGCCGGGCGTCTCCTTCAAAAGCTGGGTGCCCTCCAGCCGCATCGTAATCAGCCCGGGCGACACGCTGCCGCCGGTGCTCGCGCCGCGAAACTCCGCGCCCGCCCAGCTCGCGATCACCATCGGCCGGCTGCTCTTGTGCGACCCCATCATCGCCTCATAATCGCGGAACACGGCGGGCGTGAAATCGCGCAATTGCCCCGAAATCCAGCGCGGCAGCCCGGGATCGAGGATCGTCGCGACCGGATCGTCGGCCGCCAGTGACACGTCACCGACATAGACATAGCGGTCGCCCACCGCCTCGGCGCGCGTCATACGCCGGCCGTCGAACAACAAGGGCGCACCCGCGGCGGTCAGCGCGATCCGCGCCGGATATTCGCGCGGCTCGCGCAGCACCGCGACCGCTTCGCGACTGTCCATCGGAAAGGCGTTGAAATGCCCGCCATAAAGCGCGAGCGATCCGTCCGACAGGATGATCGCCGGATCATAATCGGCGATGATATCCTCGGCGAGCGGGCGAAAGCGGATCACCACCTCGCGCGGAACGGTCCCCGAATCGGCGACCAGCGCGTCGAAATCGCCGATCCGCACCAGCGACACCCCCGGCGTCGCCACCGTCCAGCTTTTCGGGCGCCAGGGCGTCTCTTCGCGCCGCAGCAGCGCCGACCGCTCGAACGCCCAGACCGGTGCATCTTCGGCAAAGCGGAAGCGCGCCTGCCAGCCGGCCGCGTCGCGGGTGATCTCGACCTCGGTCGCGGCAGGCGCCGCATTGGACGCGGGGGCCGGCGCAATCGGGTCCGCCGCACAGCCCGACAGCGCGGCGAGCATCGCCAATATCGCAGGAATCTTCATCGCATCATCGTCCCAATGAACATCCCCGGGCGCGGCCATCTAGGCGATTCGCGCGCCGCGGGTCAACAACTGTATTATCCCTATAGCGCACCTGCGGTTGACATCGCGTCATCACGCACTATTTAAAGTTACATGAAACGCGACAGCCGACTCTCGGGCGTCCTCCACGTCCTGCTCCACATGGCCGAACACCGGGCGCCGATGACGTCGGAGCAGTTGGCGAAGGCGATGCAGACCAACCCCGTCGTGATCCGCCGCATCCTCGGCGGGCTGCGCGACGCGGGTTTCGTTCATAGCGAAAAGGGCCATGGCGGCGGCTGGACGATCGCCCGCGACCTCGCCGCGATCACGATGCGCGACGTCTATGACGCGATCGGCCGCCCGAAGCTGATGGCGATGGGCAACCGCACCGAAGCTCCCGGCTGCCTCGTCGAACAGGCGGTCAACGCCGCGCTCGATCCCGCCTTTCGCGATGCCGAGGCGCTGCTCCTCGCCCGCTTCGCCGCGGTGACGCTCGCCGAGCTCGCCGCCGATTTCCAAGCGCGCATGGCCGCGCGCCCTCCCCATATAAAGGATCATCATCATGGCTGAAGGTGCGCAGCACTTCCTCGACCATTTCAAGGACCCGGCGGCGGTCGCACGCTACGCCGACGGGCCGCGCCGCTTCGTCCCCGGCTTCGACGCGCTCCACCGCATGACGGGCATCCTGCTCGCCGAGCGCGTGCCCGACGACGCGCATATCCTCGGCGCGGGCGGCGGGCTCGAACTGCGCGCGCTCGCCGATGCCTTTCCCGGCTGGACCTTCACCGGCGTCGACCCCGCGCCCGCGATGCTCGGCCTCGCGGCGCAGACGCTCGGCGCGCACGCGCACCGCGCGGCGCTGGTCGAGGGCTATATCGACGATGCCCCCGAAGGACCGTTCGACGGCGCCGTCTGTCTGCTCACCCTCCACTTCCTCGCCGCCGGGGAACGCATCCGCACCGCCGCCGAAATCCGGCGCCGCCTGAAACCCGGCGCGCCCTTCGTCGCCGCGCATGGCAGCTTCCCGCAAGGCGAGGGCGAGCGCGACCGCTGGCTCGACCGCTACGCCAGCTATGCGATCGCATCGGGCGCCGACCCCGAACAGACCGCCGGCGCGCGCACCGCGGTGGCGCAGCATGTCGCGATGCTCAGCCCCGACGCCGACGAAGCCGTATTGCGCGACGCCGGCTTCACCGGGGTCGAGCAATTTTACGCCGCCTTCACCTGGCGCGGCTGGGTGGGCTATGCCTGAAGGGGGCTAGAAGCGGATCTCGACCGACGGCGCGCTGCGTTCGTGCGCGCCATGATAGACCGCCTCGATATTATTGCCGTCGGGGTCGAGCAGGAAGGCGGCATAATAGCCGGGATGATAGGGCCGCTCGCCCGGCGCACCATGGTCGGCGCCGCCAGCCGCCAGCCCCGCCTTGTAAAAGGCGTCGACCATCGCGCGGTCCGCCGCCTGAAACGCAAGATGGTGCCGCCCGGTGAGCTTGCCCACGGCGGCTTCGCTGTCCTTCGACGAGACGAACAATTCGTCGACCCAGAAATAATCCTCGCCCGCGCCGCCGATCGGCATGTCGAGCACGTCGAAGATCGCGTCGTAAAAGGCGCGGCTCGCCTTCAGATCGGCGACGACCAGCTGGATATGGTCGATCAGCCGGCCGCGGTGCAGCAATTGCGTTTCCATCGGGATCACTCCTTTTTCGCGCCCGCCTGCTGCCC
>NZ_LYVN01000043.1 GCF_001990265.1 Sphingopyxis sp. KK2 | reverse complement strand
CCTCACACAAAGACACAAAGAGGGCAGTCGAGCCGCGACACGCTGTGTGCTTGCCCGCGCGCAGCGCTTTACAGGGTCGCCTGCGGCGACGGGCATCGCCTGCGGGGTGATCCGGCCCCTTCGTGTCTTGGTGTGAGATCGTCTTCTTGGCGCCTTTGCGCCTTTGCGCCTTTGCGTGAGATCTATTTCGCCGACGGCGAAGAAGCGGGATTCTGGATCGAGTCCGACGTGAGGAAGGCCGAATGTCCGCTCCCGCCCGGCGCCGGTCGTTAACCGTCTTCGCCGCGCGCAAATTCCCGGACCCCAAATGAAAAAAGGCCCCGGCGATGCCGAGGCCCTTTCTCTATTTCTTTCGGATCAGGCCTGGCCACCACCGCTACCGGTGCCGCCGCCGCCCATCCACCTGTAGAACCAACCCATGGGATGTCTCCTAGATGCACGTCTGCACTACCCACGAGGAGCAGTTAACGCAGCATATACCTTAAGAGGCATGGTAAATCGAGTCTTAACTAATAATGTTACCGTTTTGGTAACGATTAGGCGGAGCGGCTGTGCGGGGAGGTCGCGAGCGAGGTCGTGAGTTCGGTAAATAGTTGCGGTTTGCCAAGATGATAGCCCTGGCCGACGTCGCAGCCGAGCTCTTCGAGCAGCGCCATCGTCGGGGCGTCCTCAATGCCTTCGGCGACCGCAACGGCGCCGAGGCGGTGCGCCAGGTCGATGGTCGACTTCACCACTTCGAAGTTGCGCTGCGAATCGCGCATCGTCATCACGAAGCGCTTGTCGATCTTGATTTCGTCGGCCTCGATCTCGGTCAGATATTCGAGGTTCGACTGGCCGGTGCCATAGTCGTCGATCGACAGGCGGATGCCCGCGCGGCGCAATTGCGCGAGGGTCTGGCGCGCCTGGCGGCTGTTTTCGATCTGCGCGGTTTCTGTGATCTCGATCGTCAGCATTTCGGCGGGCAAATGATGCGCGGTGAGCATGACGCGGATCGTGCCGACGAGGTCGGCATGGTCGAGCAAGGTTGCCGAGAGGTTGACCGACATGTTGATCTTGAGCCCGCGGTCGCGCAGCTGCGCCGCCGAGCGGATCGCCTGATCCATCACGAACAATGTGAGGCGGTAGATGTCCTGGCTCTTTTCGGCCTGGACGATGAACTCGTCGGGCGGGATCGGCCCGCGCGTCGGGTGCGTCCAGCGCGCGAGCGCCTCGACCCCGACGAGGTCGCGGGTGCGGATGTCGTACTGCGGCTGGAAGGCGACCCAGATGTCGCCGCCGGTGAGCGCGTCCTCGAGCTGCGAGTGGAAGCTGAGCTGCCAGCCGGCGTCTTCCTTTTGCCGCGGCGAATATTTGGTCCACAGCGCCCGAGTGCGGATCGCGCGCTCGGCGGCGACGAGCGATGCGGCGAGGCGCTGCGCGTTCGATCCTTCGAACTCGTCATTGACCCCGAAGGCGATAGCGACGTCGACGCGCAGCTCGCCGATCGTCAGCGGGGCGTTGAACAGCGCGGCGAGGCCCGCGAGATGCCCCTCGATCTGGCTGTGCTGATAATAGGGGACGAGCCACGCGAAGGTGCCGTCGAGATCGTGGTGGAGCTGGGTGCCGTGGCAGGCGAGCGTCAGCCGGCGCGCGACCTGGTCGACGAGCTGCTGGCTGCCCTCGCCGGGGAGGAAGGCGGCGAGATCCTCGAAATTGACGAGCTTTGCGGCGATGACGGTCGCGCTGCCGAAGGCGGGCTGCGCGCGCAGCGCTTCGAAATTGGGGAGGCCCGAGACGGGGTTCTCGCGCTGGGCGGAGAAGCGGCGGCGTTTGCGGCTGACATTGGCGCTGACCGCGGCGATCAGGAACAGCGAGGCGCCGATCGAGGTGGTGACGAGCATCGTCGCGAGCAGGATCTTGGCGACCACGAGCACCCCGACCGCGGCGAGTGCGGCGGGGACGTACCAGCGCTGGAAGCGCGGCAGCAGCGCGACGCAGAGGCCGATGGCGGTGAGCAGCAGCGCGGGCAGCCAGCCGATATCGACGGGGTTGCCGCGCTTGAGCGTCTCGCCCGCGATCAGGTGGATATAGGCGCCGGGGACGAGGTCGTGGCCGGGGAGGTAATGCGCATCCTGGAAGGTCGAGGCGGTCGGCGCGAAAATGACGTCCTTGCCGCGGAGCTGCGCCGCGCCGACGCGCCCCGCCAGCAGGTCGGCGGCGCCATATTGCGGGATGCTGTTGGTGTCGTAGGAGAAATCGAGGCGGAAGCTTTTCGGCTCGGCCGAGGTCTTGCCGCCGAGCAGCGAGGCGAAGCTGGGCAGCTTGCGACCGTCGGCGATATAGGTGATCGGGACGCTCCACACCTGCCAGAATTCGAAATCCCAGGCGATGCTGGCGAGCTGGGCCTTTTCGCCGAAGGCAGGGTTGGGGAAGATCGAGCGGCTGCGGTCGGTGCCGGGCATCGACTTGGTCGCGACCGCGAGCACCGCGCGGTCGCCCATTTTCTTTACCGCGTCGGTGAGCCGCGAGAAATCGGGGTCCGATTCGCGGCGGTCGAAATAGAAATCGAGAAACATGCGCTTGGCGCCGGCCTTGTCGATCGCGCTGATGACCTCGCCATATTGGGTCATCGAGAAATTGCCGCCGGGGGTCTGGCCGAGCGTGCGGTCGTCGAGCGCGACGATGACGATATCGCCCGAAACCGGGCGGTCGCCGAGCCGGCTGGTCGCCATCGCGATCACCCGGTCGGGGAGTTCGCCGGCGCCCGAAAAACCCACGATGATGCTGAGCAGCAGCGCGAGCCCGAGGGTGCGCCAGCTGACGATCATCCTGTTGACACCAATTGGCACGCGCGCACGTCTCCACCGACTACCGGACGTGCCTAGGCTCCGATGGTTATCATCGCGTTAATGGTTAACGATGCCGCGCGGTTTTCGGGGGTGGTTACCGCTTTCCCGAACCCGGCCGCCCCATCCGAAACAGGGCGGCCAGCGCAATGCCTAAAAGGCCGGCAGCGCCGCGTCGCCGGCGAGCGCCGAGGGGGCGAGGCCGGTCGCCACGGGGACGATCTGCTGCAGGTAGAAGCGCGTCGAGGCGATCTTGGCGGCGAGGAAGGCGGCGTCGCCATGGCCCTCTTCGAGCGCGGTCCTGGCGGCCCGATGCTGCAGCGCCATCAGCCAGCCGCAGGTCGCGGTCGCGAGCATGGTGAGATAGGGGTAGCTGCCCGCGAGCCGGTCGCCCGTCGGGGCCGACACCATCCAGTCGGTGACCGCGCGGCAGGCGTCGACGAGCTGCTGCAATTCGGGAAAGTCCGACGCGCCATGCGCGACGTCGTCGATCAGCCCGCGGACGAGGTCGCCGCCCGCCATGCCGAGCTTGCGGCCGACCAAATCCGCCGCCTGGATGCCGTTGGTGCCTTCGTAGATCGGCGCGATGCGCGCGTCGCGATAATGCTGCGCGGCGCCGGTTTCCTCGATGAAGCCCATGCCGCCATGGACCTGGATACCGAGGCTGGCGACCTCGCAGCCGATGTCGGTGGCGTGCGCCTTGACCAGCGGGATGAGGATTTCGGCACGCGCGGCGGCGCCCTCGTCGCCCAGCTTGCCGAAGTCGATTTGCGCGGCGGCATAATAGGTAAGCGCGCGCGCGGCCTCGGTCTGCGCGCGCATCCGCCACAGCATGCGGCGGACGTCGGGATGCTGGTCGATCGTTACGGGGTTGCGGTCGGTGCCGCCGGCAAGCGCCGACTGGACGCGCTCGGCGGCGAAGCGCTGCGCCTGCTGCGTTGCGCGCTCGGCGATCTGGACGCCTTGGCAGCCGACCATCAGGCGGGCGTTGTTCATCATCACGAACATCGCGCGCATGCCGCCCATTTCGGCGCCGACGATCTCGCCGAGGCAGTCCTCGTCCTCGCCATAGACCATCACCGCGGTCGGCGAGCCGTGGATGCCGAGCTTGTGCTCGATCGAGGCGCACTGGACGCCGTTACTGATCGTCGGATTGCCATCGGCGTCGAGGCGATATTTGGGGACGAGGAAGAGCGAGATGCCGCGCGTCCCCTCGGGCGCGCCCGGGGTGCGCGCGAGGACGAGATGGACGATATTGTCGGTGAGGTCATGCTCGCCGAAGGTGATGAAAATCTTTTGCCCCTTGATCCGGTAGAGGCCGGCGTTGTCGCCCTCTGTCACCTTTTCGGCGGTCGAGCGCAGCGCGCCGACGTCGCTGCCCGCGGCGGGCTCGGTGAGGTTCATCGTGCCGTTCCACGCGCCCGAGACCAGCTTGGGCAACCAGCTCTGGCGCTGGTCCTCGGTGCCATAGGCCATCAGCGCGTGGATCGCGCCGGGGGTGAGGATGTTGCAGAGGGTGAAGCCCATGTCGGCGCTGCCGAGCGCCTCGATCACCACGGTTGCGAGGGTGAAGGGCAGGCCTTGGCCGCCATATTCGGTCGGGCCGTCGATGCTGCCCCAGCCGGCGTCGACGAACTGGCGATACGCGTCCCTGAAGCCCGGGGGCATGGTGACCTTGCCGTCGGCCCATTTGGGGTTGTTGACGTCGCCGACGCGGTTGAGCGGGGCGTAAACTTCCGCGGCAAACTCGCCGATGCCGGTGACGATCGCCTCGACCATGTCGGGGGTCGCGTCGGCGAAGCGTTCGTGCTGCGCCATCGCGTCGACGCGCGCGATATGGTCGAGGACGAAAAGCTGTTCGGTGGTCGGCGGCGTGTAGGTCAAGGCTTTGGTTCCCCTTTTAGGGATGATTCCACAGGTGGCGGCGCTATAGCGCGGCATGGCCGAGGGTCAAAGCAACGAGCGCATCGCGACCGAGACGCTGCCGTTTAACACGGATGCGATAGCGCGCGCCGTCGAGCGGGTGGCAGCGGGCGAGCCGGTCGCGGTGCCGACCGAGACGGTTTACGGGCTTGCCGCCGACGCGCGCAACGCGGCGGCGGTGGCGCGCATCTATGCGGCGAAGGGGCGGCCCGACTTCAACCCGCTGATCGTGCATGTGCCGGGCCTTGCGGCGGCGGAGAAGCTGGGGGTGTTCGGCGCGGTCGAGCGCAAGCTCGCGGCGCATTTCTGGCCGGGGCCGCTAACTTTGGTGGTGCCGCGCAGCGCCGATTGCCCGGTGGCGAGCATCGCGACGGCGGGGCTCGATACGATCGCGCTTCGGGTGCCGGGGCATCGCGCGATGCAGGCGTTGCTTGCCGAGAGCGGCGCGCCTTTGGCTGCGCCGAGCGCCAATGCGAGCGGCGGGGTGAGCCCGACGAAGGCCGACCATGTGCTCGCGACCCTCGACGGGCGGATCGCGCTGGTGATCGACGGCGGGCCGACCAGCGCGGGGGTCGAATCGACGATCGCGCGCGTCAGCGACGGTGCGGTCGAAATCTTGCGCCCGGGGCCGGTGACGGCGGCGATGCTGGCCGAGGCGTCGGGCTTGGCGGTGACCGGGACCCAAGGATCGGAGATCGTCGCGCCGGGGATGCTCGCGAGCCATTATGCGCCGGGCAAGCCGGTGCGGTTGGGCGCGACGGGCTTTGCGGGCGACGAATATGGCATCGGGTTCGGCGCGGTGCGCGGCGATTACCAGCTGAGCGCGGCGGGCGATTTGACCGAGGCGGCGGCGCGGCTGTTCGATGCGCTGCATGCGGGTGCGGCGAGTCCGAAGACCAGAATCGCGGTTGCGGCGATCCCGCAGGATGGCTTGGGTGCTGCGATCAACGACCGGCTTTCGCGCGCGGCGGTGTGAATTTTTGACTCACACAAAGGCACAAAGGCACGAAGAGGCTGGTCGGGGCCGATAGGCCCCATTTTCGCTCGGATGTTGCGATTGGCGCGCCGTCGAGGGCAAAGGCCGCTTCGCGGCAAGCTCGACCTCTTCGTGCCTTTGTGCCTTTGTGTGAGATAATTTTTCTAGGCCGCCGCCGGCTCGACCGGATCGCTATGCGGCACCTTGCGCGCGACGATGAGGCAGGCGATGACGATGAGCACCGCGCCGGCGATCGTCGGCCAGGTCACCGGCTCGTTGAAGAAGACCCAGCCGAAGAGCATCGCCCAGAGGAAGCCGGTATATTCGGTGGTCGCGAGGATCTGCGTCTCGGCGCGGGCATAGGCCCAGCTGAGGAGCAGGAGCGAGGTCGTCGCGAGGATCGCGGCGCCGAGGATGTGCGGGGCATGGTCGCCGCTCGGCACCGCCGCGAACCAGGGCGCGCCGAGCGCGAGGATCGCGGCGACGAAGAAATTCTGGAAAAAGGCGATTTCGAGCGGCTCGGCCATCTTCGCCTGCCGCCGCGCGAGGATGAGGTTGTAGGCGTAGAAGATCGCCGACAGGAAGACCGCGCCGACCGCGAGCAGCGCCTCGTCCGAATAGGCGCTGCCGCCGAGCTTGCCCGCGACGATGACGATCACCCCTGCGAGGCCGAGCAGCGAGGCCATGACCGAGCGCGGGCCGATCTTTTCGCCGAGGAAGATCGCGGCCATGTAGAGCGCCATCAGCGGCGCGACGAAGGCGAGCGCGATCGCCTCCGCCATCGGCAACCGCGCGAGCGCCCAGAAAAAGCAGAGCGCCATGCCCGCGACGAACAGCGAGCGCCACGCGTGGATCGTCATCGTCGCGCGGTCGGGCCAGGCGGGACGCAGCGAGAAATAGACGGCGCCGCTGACGAGCGTGCCGGTGCCAGTGCGCCAGAGCACCGCGTTATAGGCGCCAAGGTCGATCGACAGCCCCTTCATCAGCACGTCCATCGCCGAGAAGGTCGCGATCCCCGCGCAGGCGATCAGGAAGGGGATCAGGGGCGAGGGCGAATCGGGGCGCATGGCGGGGGCGTACAGCAAGAGTTGGCGGGGGTGAATCGCCATTGCGAGCCTTTGGTGTAGTTGATAGTTTTTCGTAACAGTCGCGAGATGTGGCGAGGGAATAATCTAGGAGGCAATGCCGTCTGTGGTAGCGCAGGTGAAAAGGCGAGGTAAGCTGGTAGAGGCATAGATTTTTGGTGAGATAACACCTTAATAAATAGCAAGTATAAGGCTCATGTTGGATGGAATACCCCGCGATTAATGCCCTGAACGATTTTGGAACGATTTTGTTTTCTGGTGAAAATAGAGCGTATTTTTCGCATATTGATAAAAAATTCGGTACAAATTTGAGAAACGGAATTCCTGCGTGGGAAGAGGATGATGTTCCTGACGGTGTGTATAGGAGCGACGGGTGGAATCTGATCTGTGATTACACCAGAAACATCGAATGCATGATATGCACGTCTCGACTGGACAGGATATGGATATTCGAGAGTGGAGATACTCTTAGACATGCTCTGGATAATTCTTCTGGGTTTGAATTTCACGTATTTGATAGGGGCGCAAATTTTTTGTTGGCCCACAACATGGATGATTACCTGATCGGATGGGGTGAATCAGAGAAGTGGGTCAGAGGGTTTGGGCAATGGGGGCCCTAATGATGGAATTGCGGCGATAGCTTACTTTAGGCGAAGCTGGGTTAGGGTGAGCGGCGCTTGGCGCCGCGCGAGCCCTTGGCTCGCATACCCCTCACCCAGCTATGACTAGCGAGCAAGCTCGCAAGTCTTCGCAACCCTCTCCCTCAAGGGGAGAGGGGAAGTATCACCGAAACGTCGCCATGCCCGCGCCGTCGATGTTGAGCTTCTGCCCCGAGCAATAGGGGTTGGCGTCGCTGACGAACCACAGCACCGCCGCGGCGACATCCTCGGGCAGCGAGACGCGGCCGAAGGGGAATTTGCTGTCGAGGTGGTGGATGTCGTCCTGGCCGGTGATCGCGCGCGCGAGCTTGTCGCCCATGTCGCTGACGGTCAGCGAGGGTGCGACGATGTTGACGCGGATGCCGTTCTTCATTTCTTCCTTCGCGAGCGTCAGCGCGAGCGCTTCGCCCGCCGCCTTGCCCATATTGTAGGGCGCGCCATTGGCGCTGTGGCTGAGCGTCGCGACGCTGGAAATGACGATGATGTCGCTGCGGGCGTGGGTGCGCAGCTGCGGCAGCGCGAGGCGGCTGACGCGGTGCGGGCCGAGCGCGTGGGTCGCGATGACGCGTTCGAGTTCGGCGGGGTCGGTGTCGGCGACTGTCTTGCCGCGGCTCGCGATGCCGGCGTTGTTGATGAGGATCGACATCGGGCCGAAGTCGGCCTCGATCCCCGCGACCATCGCGGCACAGGCGTCCTCGTCGGTGACCGACGCCTGATACGCCTTCGCCTTGCGCCCCAGCGCTTCGATGTCGGCGACGGTCGCGGCGGCGGCATCGGCGTCGCGGGTGTAGTTCACCGCGATGTCGGCGCCGGCCTTTGCCAGCGTGAGCGCGATGCCGCGGCCGATGCCGCGCGAGGCGCCGGTGACGAGCGCGGTGCGCCCCGCAAGGTTCATCCCGGTCATGTCTCTCTCCCTTTATTGCATCAATTCGGTCTGGATCTCTTGCATGTTGCGGCTCGCGGCGTTGCGCCATTTGGGCGCCGCCTTGCGGTTGAGCACATGGCCGCGCGCGTCGAGGATCGCGACGGTCGGGGTGCCCTTGATCTTTTTGAAGCCGAAGCGCGCCGGCACCTCGGGGTTCTCGCCGCGCCCGACCTGCGGCATGCCGATGTCGACGAAGACGATATGGTAGCGGGCTGCGAGCGTCGCGGCGAGGTCGGCGCTGGTCACCGCATTGGCGAACCACGCGCTGTCGTGGCAGTCGTTCGACCCCATCACGAGCAGCACGCGCTTGCCCGACTGGCGCGCGGCGGCGAGCGCGGAATCGACGGCGGCCATCGCGTCGGCCGCGGGATCGAAGGCCGTGGTTTCATAGGGTTGCTCGACCCCGGGGATGTTGCGCAGCGGGGCATCCTCGCTCGCCGCAACGGGCGCCAGCGGGAGCAGCAGGGCGGCGAAGGCGAGAGCAAGAGCGGGGGCGATTGGGCGCGTCATGCACCGACGATAGGTTTTGCATGACGTTTCCGTCAACGTAAGATAGCCTTCCGCCCATGAGCTGGAAAAAAGAAGTCGAAGAGCTTGGGCTCCGCCGCGCGATGGCCGAGAAGATGGGCGGGGAAGAAAAGGTCGCGCGCCAGCATGGGCGCGGCAAGATGGACGCGCGGGCGCGGCTCGCGGCGATCGTCGACCCCGGCAGCTTTCGCGAGATCGGCAAGATCGCGGGGCGCGGGCGCTATGGCGCGGACGGCGAACTCGAGGATCTGGCGGCGTCGAACTTCATCTTCGGGCGCGCCAATGTGGACGGGCGGCCGGTGGTCGCCAGTGCCGACGATTTCACCGTGCGCGGCGGCGCGGCCGATGCGGCGCTGCACCGGAAGTTCGTCCAGTGCGAGGCGATGGCGCATGAATATCGCCTGCCGCTGATCCGCATGATCGACGGCACCGGCGGCGGCGGGTCGGTCAAGACGCTGGAGGATATGGGCTATACCTATATCCCCGCGGTGCCCGGCTGGGACCAGATCATCGCCAATCTCGACACCGTGCCGGTGGTCGCGCTCGCGCTCGGGCCGACGGCGGGGCTGGGCGCGGCGCGGGTGGTGGCGAGCCATTACAGCATCATGGTGCGCGGGCTGTCGCAATTGTTCGCGGCGGGGCCGGCGGTCGCGGCGGCAATCGGCGATACGCTCGATCGCGAGGAGCTGGGCGGGGTCGATGTCCATACGCGCAACGGCGTGGTCGACGACGAGGTGGCGAGCGAGGCCGAGGCCTTTGCGGCGGCGCGGCGGTTCCTGTCGTACCTGCCCTCGTCGATCCACGAGCGCGCGGCGCGGACCGAATGCCGCGACCCGGTCGGGCGGCGCGAGGAGAGCCTGCTCTCGGTCGTGCCGCGCGAGGCGAAGATGGTCTATTCGATGCGGCGCATCGCGAATGCGGTGTTCGACCAGGGCAGCTTTTTCGAGATGGGCGCGCGCTGGGGACGGGCGGTAATCACCGCCTTTGCGCGGCTCGACGGTTATCCGGTCGCGGTGCTCGCGAGCGACCCCTCGTTCCTCGGCGGGTCGTGGGATGCGAAGACGAGCGAGAAGGCCGAGCGTTTCGTGAAGATGGCCGACCAGTTCCGGCTGCCGATCGTGCATCTGGTCGACAATCCGGGCTTCATGATCGGCGGCGAGGCCGAAAGGACGGGGACGATCCGTTACGGAGTGCAGGCGATGAACGCGATCTATCGCGCATCGGTGCCGCTGGCGTCGGTGGTGGTGCGGCGCGCTTACGGGATCGCCGGGAGCGCGATGTCGAACGCCGAGCGCTTCCAGTACCGCTTCGCCTGGCCGTCGGGCGACTGGGGCAGCCTGCCGATCGAGGGCGGGGTCGAGGTCGCGTACAAGAGCGAGCTCGAGGCGGCCGAGGACCCGGCGGCGCATCTCGAAGCGATCCGTGCGCGGCTGAACCGGGTGCGATCGCCGTTCCGGACCGCGGAGAAATATGGCGTCGAGGATATCATCGACCCGCGCGATACGCGGCCTTTGCTGTGCGAGTTCGCCGAGCTGGCGTGGCGGGTGTTGAAGTAGGCAAGGACTCCCTTACCCCCTCCCGCAGGCGGGAGGGGAGCGAGACTTACGAACTTGTTCGTTAGTCGCAGCGGGGTGGGCCTTTGACGCGCCGTTGCCAGCCCACCCCACTGCGGCTAGCCAGCAAGCTGGCAAGCCTCGTTGCCCCTCCCGCCTGCGGGAGGGGAGGAGAACGGGTAAGGGGACCGGCATGACCGCGCAACGCCATTACGGGATGGACTGGCTCCGCATCGGGGCGTTCGCGCTGCTGATCCTCTATCATATCGGCATGTATTTCGTGCCGTGGGGCTGGCATGTGAAGATCGCCGCGCCGCTCGACTGGGTGGCGATCCCGATGCTGGCGACGAACAGCTGGCGGCTGGCCTTGCTGTTCCTCGTGTCGGGCTATGCGAGCGCGGCGCTGTTCGCGAAGCTCGGCGGGCCGAGCGGGTTCGCGAAGTCGCGGAGCGCGCGGCTGCTGATCCCCTTGCTGTTCGGCATGATCGTGATCATCCCGCCGCAGCCGTGGATCGACCTTGCGGGCCAGCATGGCTACCGCCATGGCTTCCTGCATTTCTGGCTGCACGATTATTTCGGCTTCCAGTTCATCGACGGCATCGCGCTGCCGACGTGGCAGCATCTGTGGTTCGTCGTTTACCTGTGGGTCTATACGATGCTCGCGGCGTTGCTGCTGGCGCTGATCCCCGCGAATGCGCGGGCGCGGATCGCCGATGGCGCGGCGCGGCTGCTCGGCGGGTGGCGGTTGCTCGCCGTGCCCGCCCTGTGGTGGATCCTGCTCTACCTCGCCTTTCCCGAGCATGACGAGACGCACGGGCTGTTCGACGACGGGCCGTCGCATCTTCATTATCTCGCCGCCTTCGGCATCGGCTGGCTGCTGCGCGTGCGGCCGATCCTGTTCGAGGCGGTGGCGCGATGGTGGAAGGTCGCGCTGATCGTCGGGCTGATCGCGTTCGTCCCCGTCGCGTGGATCGAGGCGACCTGGCCCGGCGACACGGTCGCACCCGACTGGGTGTTCCTGCCCTATCATGTCGCGCGCCACATCAACGGCTGGCTGGTGATCGTCGCGCTGGTCGGGATCGCCGACGCCAAGTGGAACCGCGACCACCCCAAGCGCGCGATGCTCGCCGAGGCGGTCTTCCCTTTCTACATCATCCACCAGACGATCATCGTCGTGGTCGGCTGGTGGCTGCTCAAGGGACAGGTCGCGGCGCTGCCCTCCTTCCTGATCCTGCTCGCGGCGACCGTCATCGGATGCTGGCTTTTCTATGCGATCGGGCGCAGCATCGGCTGGCTGCGGCCGCTGATCGGACTGCAGCGAAAATAGGGGAGAGCGAAGATGGGGGCAGTGAAGGGCTTGATCGCGGTCGTCGGGATCGCGGCGATCATGATGGGCGGGCTGTGGATATTGCAGGGACTCGACATCGTGCGCTGGCCGGCGAGCAGCTTCATGCTCGGCGACACGACCTGGACGCGCAACGGCACCGTGCTCGCGGTCGTCGGGATTTTCCTTATCTGGTACGCGCGCAAGAAGCCGTAAGAGCTGTCGACTACAAATGTAGTTGATCTGTATTGACGATGTGATACACCTTCGTCCGACCGGGGTTGGATTGGAGATCAAAATGATGTGTTCGCGCCGCCTTTTGCCTGCCCTGCTGCTGGCCGCCGCCTTGCCGTTCGCCGCACCGTCGTCGGCGCAAGCTGCCGACGAGGCCGCCCCCGTCAGCGCGAACGCGGTCGCCGAGGCCTATGCCGCGCTGCTCGCGCGCGACTATGTCTATCCCGCGACGGGCGAGCGTTACGCCGCTGCGATCCGCGCCGCGATCAAGGCGGGCCGCTATGCGCCGCTGACCGGCGAGGAACTCGGCCGCGCGATCGACGCCGATATCAATGCCGTGTCGCCCGACGGGCATCTGCGGTTGCGCACGCCGCTCGCCGCGCCGCCGGCGGGGGCCGCGCCGGGCGCGCCCGCGCCGACGCCGCGCCCGAAGAAGGTGCCGGTCGAGCAGCCGGGTTGGATCGCGCCGGGCATCGCCTTCGTGCGCTTCAACGTCTTTCCCGACGATGCCGCGGTGACCGCCGAGGCGGCGAAATTCATGGCCGACCATGCCGATGCCCAGGCGATCATCTTCGACATCCGTACGCACAATGGCGGCGGGCTTTCGCAGATGGACGTGATCTTTCCCTGGCTGTTCGGCCAGGAAACGCGGCTGGTGACGATGGCGACGCGCGCCTCGGTCGATGCGCGCGGCGGATCGCCGATCGACGGGGTGCCGTCGATGCGGCCGGTCGCGGGCGATACGGGCATGGTGACGCGCGAACATTGGGCGACGCCCAATGCCGACGCGCGGCTGCGCGATGCGAAAGTCTATGTGCTCACCTCGGGCGCGAGCGCGTCGGCGGCCGAGCATTTCGCGCTCGCGATGAAGCATACGGGGCGCGGCGTGCTGGTCGGCGATCCCACGGCGGGCGCCAATCATTTCGGCTTCGGCGAGGATCTGGGCGGCGGTTATGGCGCCTTCATCCCGGTCGGACGCACCTATGATCCGGCGACCGGCAAGGATTGGGAGGGCACCGGCGTGCTGCCCGATATCGCGGTTCCGCCGGCACAGGCGCTCGAACGCGCGCTGACCGAGCTCGGCATCGACGCCGCCGAGGCGAAGCGGCTGTCCGACGCACACAAGCCGAGCTGGCCGATGGAGCGGCGGCGGCCCAAGCCCGCGGGCTGACGCCGCACCCCGATTTGCCGCATCGATCCCGCGCCGTTGGTGCGATCCGCCGCGCCGTTCGTCCGTTCGTCGGCGCGGCAAGTGTGTTGATAGAATAACACACATCGGGCCGGCATAAATTCTCTAGGCCGCGCGTGCATCCAATCAGCGGATAGCCGGCGTCTAGCTGCTGTCATCTGTCGCCACAAAGGGAGGAATATCATGTCGCGTCCGGCACTGCTTCGCAGCACCAGCTATTTTTTCGCCGCCTTCGGGATCGCCGTCGCGGGGGTCGCGGTCGCGCTTCCCGTCACGCCGGCTCAGGCGCAGGTCGCCGCCGTCGAGCCCGGCCGTCCCGCCGCCGACAAGGCGCAGGACGTCAACCGCAAGCCCGGGATGATGGTCAAGTTCGCGCGCATCAAGCGCGGCGATACCGTCGTCGAGATCCTGCCCGGCGAAGGCTATTTCACGCGCATCTTTTCGAACGCAGTCGGGCCGAAGGGCAAGGTCTATGCGACCGAACTGCGCGCGTCCGAGGGCGCGAAGGCGATCGCCGCCGAACCCGGACGCGGCAATGTCGAGGCCTATGCCGGCAAGCCCGGCGACATCGCGCCCGCCGGGGTCGCCGACGTCGTCTGGACCTCGCGCAACTATCATGACCTCAAAGGGCCGAAGGTGCCCGCCGACACCGCCGAGCAGGTCAACAAGGCGGCGTTCGCGGCGCTCAAGCCCGGCGGCTATTATGTCGTGCTCGACCATAGCGCGGCGGCGGGATCGGGGCTGCGCGACGTCGACACGCTGCACCGCATCGACGCCGAGGCGGTGAAGGCCGAAGTGCTTGCGGCGGGCTTCGTCTTCGAGGGCGCGAGCCCGATGCTGGTCAACAAGGCCGACGCGCACACGCTGCCGGTGTTCGACGATGCGATCAAGGGCAGGACCGACCAGTTCGTGCTGCGGTTCAAAAAGCCGGGTTGAGCGGTTTCGGGCATAGATCCTCCCTGTAGCGAAGCCATGGGGAGGTGGCAGCGGCGTAGCCGCTGACGGAGGGGCTATGACGCGCCGTTGCAGCCCCTCCACCCCTCGCTTCGCGACGGTCCCGTCGGCGCTGCGCGTCGTCTGCGACTCCCCCATCGCGTCGCGACCGGGAGGACCGGCACGAAACGACCGATCCAGGCCATTCGACATCGAGCGGGTGCTGGTCCGCTACCGACAGATGCGGACGTCGAAGCGCCGCGGTTTCTGCTAATGCGGTGTTATATGAATTTTCGCCCGCCATCGGGCGACCGGGCGCTTTGCGGCAATGGCGATCGCATCGGGCTCCTTGACGATCGAACATTCCCGTGCCGGCGGGAGGCGTGTGTCTCCGCCGCTGGTGACGATCGCCGACGCGGGCTTGCGGCCTTGCGCAGAATGTTTTGAAGCTTTCCGCCTGACTCTATACGGGCACCGGATTGGTTGCTTCCATCGCCTCGTGCCCGGCCTTCGCGCCCGGTCGTGCGTGCAGAGGCAAATCGCCGGGATTTTGAACTACGATGAATTATCGCCATAGCTTTCATGCCGGCAACAGCGCCGATGTCGTAAAGCACAGCCTGCTGATCGCGCTTTTGCGGGCCTTGCAGCAAAAACCGGGCGCGCTGACCCTGATCGACACCCATGCCGGTTGCGGGCTGTACGACCTTGGCGGCGATGAGGCCCAACGCACCGGCGAGGCCATGCAGGGGGTGCTGCGGGCCTTTGCCGACGCGAACCCCTTGCTCGACGACTATCGCGCCGCCGTACAGGCGGTGAATGCGGGGGCCGAGCCGCGTCTCTACCCCGGATCGCCGCGATTTCTGGCGCAGCTTCTGCGCCCGCAGGATTTTCTGATCCTGAACGAGAAACATCCCGAAGATGTTTATGCCCTGCGCGGCGCGATGCGCGACACATCCGCCGCGGTGCATCAGCGCGACGCCTACGAGCTTTGGCTCGCGCTGTTGCCGACACGCACCGCGCGCGGCGTCGTGGTGGTCGACCCGCCGTACGAGCAGACCGACGAACGCGCCCGTATCACGTCCACCCTCGCCGCCGCGCATCGCAAATGGGCGCATGGCGTGACGGTGATCTGGTATCCGCTCAAGGACCGCGCCACGCATGTGCGGTGGAAGCAGCAGTTGCGGAAACTCGGCATCCCGAAGTTTCTGGTGGTCGAGCACTGGCTGTACGACAGCGATCAGCCCGACATTTATAACGGCGCGGGCCTTTTCATCGTCAATCCGCCCTACGCCTTCACCCAGGCGCTGCCGCCCCTGCTGGAGGCCCTGCGCGCCGCGCTGGCGCCGGAGGGGCATCGGGGAGAGATCGGGGCCGACTGGTTGGACGATCGCGCCTAGTCGCCGTTGGCATCGACCATGAAGACCGTCGGCTTGCCGCGCGAAGCCGGGTCCCATCCTGCAGCCAATGCCGCTCGCACCCCTCGCGCGGCGATCGCGTCGTTGATGTGCGAACGCCCTTTCGGCAGTCCTTTCAACAGGCGCTTTGGTGTCGGAAATTCCAGCACGGCTTCGCGCGGCATGTCTCGCTGGCGCAAGGCGACCGTCATGCCCTTCCAGCCATCGGAAGAGGACAGTTGGGGCTCGCTCAGGAGCTCCCAGTCATATTCGGCACCATCGATCTGGACGGTGCCGCCGCGGCCGTGCATGTGAACCATAGGATGCTCTTAGCATGTCGGGCGCTTCGCTCCAGCCGGTTCACATCAAGAATCGGCGACCGGACCGTTTAGCGGCCAAGACAGTCGTTCCGCGGGAGCGACGGTTTCGGGAATGTCCGCTTCGCACCCCAAGGCGGGCGCGCTGCGGCTTTTGCGTCTATTGCCCCGCGAGCGTCGTCAGCGCATCGCCGTCGACGCGCATCACGGTCCATTCGTCCATCAGCTTGGCGCCGAGGCTCTGGTAGAAGCCGATCGACGGGGTGTTCCAGTCGAGCACCCACCATTCGAGCCGCGCGCAGTCGCGTTCGACGCAGAGCTTGGCGAGATGCGCGAGCAGCGCCTTGCCGAGCCCCGATCCGCGCGCGTCGGGGCGCACGAACAGATCCTCGAGATAGATGCCGGGCTTGCCCTCGAAGGTCGAGAAATTGTGGAAGAACAGCGCGAAGCCCTGCGGGGCGCCGTCGATCTCGCCGATCAAGACCTCGGCATAGGGGCGGGCGCCGAAGAGGCGGTCGCCGAGCACCGCCTCGTCGAAGCGGACTTCGTGCGCGAGCTTTTCATAATCGGCGAGGTCGCGGATGAACTGCGCGATCAGCGGCAGGTCGGCGCGCGTGGCGGGGCGGATGGCGAGGGTCATCCATCCCCTGTGTCGGCCCCGCGCGCGCCTGTCAAATGGCCCGGCCGCCGGAGCCGTCGCGGCGCCCTTCGGCGATCAGTCGCTCCCGGCCTTGGCCCGCGAGATGATCGCGGCAGCGGTGTCGCGCGCGGCACGGTCGAAGGGCGACCCGTCGCCCGGCATCGGCATATCGGAAAGCGCGTCATAGGGCGTCGATGGGCCGAGGGGCATGACCGTCTCGATCGTTTCGCCCGGCGGCGCATAGGCGGTCCAGCCGGGCGGCACCCCGATGCCGATGCTGCGCCGGTAGCGGGCATGTTCGCACGCGACCTGATCGTCGGTCAGGTCGTCGCGCGACAGGTCGATGGCGGTTTCGGCAAAGGCCGCGCATGTCCGGGTATAGGCCGCGTCATCCGACGCGAGCCGTTCGATTTCGCCCGAGACGCGCGCTTTGGCGCGGTCGGCGCAGGCGGTGGCGAGGGCGGGGTCGCGGTCGGCATCGATCCTTGCGGCGCAGCGCGGCTCGAGCGCGGGCGGGTCCGCCAGCAGCGCTTCGACCGCGGCGTCGGTCCGCTCGGCCTCGACCAGCATGCAACCGAGGTCGATGTCGAGATCGGCGGCGCGGGCGGCTTCCGCAGCGGTTCCCTGACAGAGGAGGGCGAAAGCGCGATCGTCGGCGCCGAGCTGCCGCGCAAGATGATCGACGAGCAGGACGCCGAAACTGCTGCAAACCTCTTTCAGCCCCGCATCGCGCTCGTCCCATGAGGTGGTGCGGCATCGCTCGGCGGTGGCCGCATCATAGGCCGGGACGGGAGCGGCGAGGAGGAGCGCGGCGAGCGAGGCGATCATGCGCCGCTGCGCCCGATGCGTCCGCGGCCTGCAAGGATCGCGAGCGCGATGCCGACGAGTGCGGGCTGGCCGATCACCGCGGGGGCGTCGGCCCAGAAGGTTGCGGGGCCGCAGATGCCGGCCATCACCTCATAGACATGGAGCGCGCCGTGGAGCGCGAGCCACAGTCCGCCGACGCAGGCGGCGCGCCAGCGGCGGGCGGGGGCGAGCATCGCGTAAAAGAGGATCAGCCCCGAACCGATATAGGCGAGACCGATGTCGCGGATGAAATGCTGGTTCGGCGGCCCGGTGGTGACGACGGTGGGCACGAAGACATACCAGTCGAGCGGCTTCGCGAGCATGAAGGCGCCATTGGCGACGGTGGTGACGGCGGCGATCAGCAGCAGCAGTTGGACGAGGCGGTCGAGCGCATCGGGCTTTGCGGCGGTCATGGCGCGATACTCCGGTGGAAGCGGTCGTAGGCGATGAACATCGCCGCGCCGACCGAGGAGGCCATCAGCCCGACGACCAGGCTGTCGAAGACCATCAGCGCCCAGACGAGCGCACCCGGCGCGCCGAGCGCCCAGCGGTGGTTCATGCCGTGGAGCCACGACAGCGGGGCGAAGAGCAAAGGCAGCATCAGGGCGAGGAGGAGCAGCCAGGGCCAGCTTTTGGCGATCAGCGCCTTCATCGGGGTGGCGCGGTCGCCGAACAGGCCGGCGAGCATCACGAACAGATAGGGGAGCGAAAGCAGGCTGGCGATCACGATCAGCGCGAGCGGCGCCTTGTGCCCGGTCAGCGGCTCGATCAGTTCGGTGACCGATCCGATCGCCATGAACAGGAGGAAGCCGACGATCAGCCGGACCCACGCGAGCCGCCGGATGTCGTACCAGCGCCCGCCATGTGCGCGGCACCACCAGAAGCGCGCCGAGGCGATGAAGGTCAGGACGAGCCCGGCGATCTTCACATAGCCGAAGCCCATGCGCAGCGGATCGTTGCCGGCGAGCTTCGCGGCAGCGACGCTGTCGAACATGCCGAGTTGGATCTCCGCGACATGCTGCACGAATTCGGGGACGACGACGAGCGCGACGACGGCGGGGCCGATCCAGAAGAGGCTGACGCTGCGCGTCAGATAGTCGCCGATGGCCGAGAGGATGGAGCGGAGGACGATCATCGCGCGCGCGGCGGCACTCATTCGGGCTTCTCCCTTTTCAGCAATTCGCCGACGGTGACGATGCGATAGCCCTTGGCCGCGAGGCCGTCGAGGATCAGCGGCACCGCGGCGCGCTCGACCCGGTTGCCGCGGTACATCGGGTGGACGAGGATGATCGACCCCGGCCGTGCGCGCGCCACGATGTCGCGGGCATAGGCCGCCGGCGTCGGGTGGCGCCCGACGTCGTCGGCGACGTCCCAGGTGATGCTGCGATAGCCCTGCTGCTCGACGGCGAGCGGCAGGCCGAACAGGCGGCGGCCATAGGGTGGGCGGAACAGGACCGGACGGGCGACGCCGGCGGCACGCAGCAGCGCGTCGGTGCGCGCTATCTCGGCGCGGTAATGCGCCTGCGAGCGGCCGACCATATGCCCGTGCGACCAGCTGTGGTTGCCGAGTTCGTGCCCCGCCGCGACCAGCCGCTTCGCCTGTTCGGGATAGCGCTCCATCTTGCTGCCGATGAGGAAGAAGGTTGCATGGACGCGGCGCCTGGCGAGTTCGTCGATGACCGCATCGACCCCCTCGGGCGTCGGGCCGTCGTCGAAGGAGAGCGCGACGATTTTTTCGTCGGTTTCGACGCGGCAAGTGACCGCGCCGACCATCTGCCAGCAGGGCAGCTTGCTGATCCGCCAGAGCGCGAGCGCGGTGGCGAGGAGGAGCAGGATGGCGAGGATGGCGATCCGGAGCGGTTTTCGCAATGCTGCGCGCCGCGGCATGTCAGCGGATCAACCTTATGTCGACATCGACCAGCGCGCTGGCTTCGGCCATCCGGCGGTCGGCGGTCAGGATCGGCAGGGCAAGCCGTTGCCCCAGCGCGAGGCATGTCCGGTCGCCGAGCGAAAGGCCGAGTCGTTTGGTGGGTTGCCGCAGGAGGGCCGCACGTTCGGCCTGCTCGGCATCAAAGTCATGAATGTTGAGTTCGAGCCGTCGGATCTGTCGCAGAGCGTCTTGCGCCGTCACATCATATTCGATCAGCTTGACCAATGTCTCGCTCATGTTGACGGTCGCCAGATGGGCGTCGCTCAGGTGATCGGCAACGATATCCCAACCTTTTTCGGTCAGCACGACTGCAAGGACGGCCGACGCGTCGAGGACGACCGTCACGGCCTGCGATCTTCGGCGGCGGCCTCCGCCCGCCGTTCGGCGATGAGTTCGTCGACCAGCGATCCCTCGTGCGGACGGATCAGCCTGCGAACTTCGGCCTGGATTTCCCGCAGGACCTGCTGCGAGGTCTTGATAACGAGGCTGTTCCCGTCGCGTTCAATGACCAGCCGATCGCCGTCCTTGAATCCCAGTTCGCGGCGAAGGTCCGCGGGGATGACGATCTTGCCGCCCTTGATGAGTTTCGCGTGGTGGGTCATGGCGAACTCCTTAGGTCTTGAATCCTATCATAGGACCCAGAGTTCGGCAATGGTCGTGCAGGATCAGCTCCGATCCTCGCCGAGCCGGACGATCCGGCCGACCTCGAGCTCGTCGATGCGCAGCTTGCGGATGCGCGCCTTGCCGATCCTGAGCCGGCCGATGGCGAGCGCGCCGACCGCGACGGCGCCGAGCGCAAAGGCGCCGATCGCAAGCGCGGCGACATGGCCCGCGCCGAGTGCGGCGGCGCCGGTCGCGCTGGCGCCGGTGGCGGCCGCTTTTCTAGCGACCGGGGGTTCGATGACGATGTCGCTCTTCGCCGTCACGCGGCCTTGCCGTGGAGCGTGTCCATGCTCACCGCGCTGCCCGCGTCGATCTCGGCGGCCTTGGCTTCGACGAGCTTGACGACATGCGCGATCATGTCGGCGTCGGCGACATGGTGGTCGGTGACGCCCGAGAGATAGACCATATGCTTGCCGTTGCCGCCGCCGGTGATGCCGATGTCGGTCTCGCGCGCTTCGCCGGGGCCGTTGACGACGCAGCCGAGGACCGAGAGCGACATCGGGGTCTTGATGTGGCTCAAGGCATCCTCAAGCGCCTGGACGGTGCGGATGACGTCGAAACCCTGGCGCGCGCAGCTGGGGCAGGAGACGACGCGGACGCCGCGGGTGCGGAGGCCGAGCGACTTCAGGATTTCATAGCCGACGCGGACTTCCTCCTCGGGTTCGGCCGAGAGGCTGACGCGGATCGTGTCGCCGATGCCGGCCCAGAGGAGGTTGCCGATGCCGAGCGCCGATTTGACGGTGCCGCCGATGAGGCCGCCCGCCTCGGTAATGCCGAGGTGGAGCGGGCAGTCGACCGCGTCGGCGAGCTGCATGTACGACGCGACCGCGAGGAAGACGTCGCTCGCCTTCACCGCGACCTTATATTCGTGGAAGTCGTGATCCTGGAGCAGCTTGATATGGTCGAGCGCGCTCTCGGTCAGCGCCTCGGGGCAGGGCTCGCCATATTTTTCGAGCAGATCCTTTTCGAGGCTGCCGGCGTTGACGCCGATGCGGATCGCGCAGCCATTCGCCTTGGCGGCGCGGACGACCTCGCCGACGCGCTCCGATGAACCGATATTGCCGGGGTTGATGCGCAGGCACGCGGCGCCGGCGTCGGCGGCTTCGAGCGCGCGCTTATAGTGGAAATGGATGTCGGCGATGATCGGAATGCGCGCGGCGCGGACGATCTTCCCCAATGCGGCGGTCGAATCGGTGTCGGGGCACGAGACGCGGATCAGGTCGGCGCCGGCCTCCTCGCAGCGGCGGATCTGGTCGATCGTCGCGACGGCATCCGACGTCAGCGTGTTGGTCATCGTCTGGACGCTGATCGGCGCGTCGCCGCCGACGGGGACGGTGCCGACCATGATCTGGCGGCTGGTGCGCCGCGCGATGTCGCGCCAGGGGCGCAGGCCGGGATTGTGATCGCTCATTCTTCGGGTCCTCGGGAGAGTTGCTGTCCCTTTAGAGCAGGATTGTGGCGGGATGAAGCCTAGTCTTCATCGTCGCCCTCGCGAAGGCGGGGGCGACGGGACAGGGTTGCATCGCTCGACTCAGGCGGCCAAGGTCGCGCTCCCCCCAGCACCCAAGGATCCTCCATGCTTCGCCTGCTTGCCGTCCCGGCGCTCCTGTTCGCCGTCCCTGCCGCCGCGCAGGATATCGCCGACCCGCCGTCGGGGTCGCTGTCGGTGTCGGGCGGCGTCGAGCTGGTGTCGGACTATCGCTTTCGCGGGCTGTCGCTGTCCGACCATGATGTCGCGGTCCAGCCGACGATCACGGTCAGCCACGACAGCGGCTTCTACCTCGGCGCCTGGGGGTCGAACATCGACATCGGGCCCGCGGGCGGCGACGTCGAAGTCGACATCTATGGCGGTTACGAGACCGAGATCGCCTCGGGCACGCGGCTCGACGTCGGGTTCACCTATTATGCCTATCCCGACGCCGACGACGCCTTCGGGGCGAGCGATTATGGCGAGGCGACGGCGCGATTGTCCTATATGCTGGGGCCGGTCGAGGCGACGGGCAGCGTCGCTTACGCCTGGGACCAGGCGGCGCTTGGCGATGCCGACAATCTCTATCTGCGGCTCGGGCTGTCGTCGGGCATCCCGAACACCCCGGTGACGCTGAAGGCGGGCATCGGGCACAGCGACGGCGCGCTTGCGCCCGGCGGCGATTATCGCGACTGGTCGCTCGGCGGCACCGCGACCTTCGGCCGCTTCACGCTGGGGCTGAAATATGTCGACACCGATGTACGCAAGACCGGGGTAAAGGCGATCGACCGCCGCTATGATGCGACCGTCGTCGCGTCGCTGGGGCTGAGCTTCTGATCCAGCGTGTAACTTTGTTTCGGATGAAACCGTTTCGGCGCAAGGTAATTGTTGCATAATTGTCACAGCGGTCCCTTTTAAGACAGGTGTCGCGATTTTTTCGATTGTGCGGCGCAGCAACATGGCCAAAAGGGAGCCTCGCATGAGAGGACTGGCCCAAGACAGAGGCCGGCCATCAGGCAGCAGGCAGGGACGATCCGTTTTTTAATTTGGGGATCTGTCCATGAAGAAACTCTCTCGCGCATGCCTCGGCATGCTTCTCGCCGCCGTTGCGGTTCCGCAGGCCGCTTACGCCCAGGAAGAAGAAGACACCGACGGCATCACCATCACCGGTGGCGCGACGGTCGTCAGCGACTATCGTTTCCGCGGCTTCAGCCAGTCGAACGAAGAAGCGGCCATCCAGGGCACCTTCACGATCGCGCATGACAGCGGGCTGTACCTCGGCACTTGGGGTTCGAGCATCGGCTTCAACAACGGCACCGAAATCGACGTCTATGCCGGCTATTCGACCGAACTGACCCCCGGCCTGGTCGGCGACATCGGCGCGACCCTCTATCTCTATCCCGGCGTCAGCAACACGACCGTGATCGAACCCTATGCGTCGCTGACCGGCACCGTCGGCCCGGCGTCGATCAAGGGCGGCGTCGCCTGGGCTCCGGGCGGCCAGGATTCGCTCGGCGATGCCAGCGGCATCTACCTCTACAGCGACGTCGGTGTCGCCATCCCCGATACTCCGATCAAGCTGAAGGCGCATCTCGGCTATGCCAAGAGCGACAGCTTCCTCGGCGGTCTCGACGGCGAAGTCTTCGACTATTCGGTCGGCGTCGACTTCACCTGGAAGGTGCTCACGCTCGGCATCTCCTACGTCAACACCGACGCACCGAAGACCCTCGGCTACAAGGAAGCCGTGGGCGCCGACGGTGCGGTCCTCTTCTCGCTCGGCGCCGCTTTCTGACGCCCTGCGCGGAGGCGGCCTCTGGGGGGAGGCCGCCTCCCATTTCTCTGTTATCCCAAAGGAAGGGTCGGCGTTCGTCGGCCCTTTTTCTTACCGCCAGCGCAGATTGTGGGGGCCGAGGTCGGCGAGGCTTTTCGCGCCCATCAGCTTCATGCCGCGCTCGATTTCGGCGCGGAGCAGGGCGACCGCGCGGGTGACGCCCTCCTCGCCCGCAGCGGCGAGCGCGTAGAGATAGAGGCGGCCGCCCGAGCAGGCCTTGGCGCCGACCGACAGCGCCTTCAGCACATGGGTGCCGCGCGTGATGCCGCCGTCGCAGATCACCTCGACCTTGTCGCCGACCGCGTCGACGATTTCGGCGAGCGCATCGAAGGGGGAGCGGCTGCCGTCGAGCTGGCGCCCGCCATGGTTCGACACCATGATCGCACTGGCGCCGATGTCGACCGCGCGGCGCGCGTCCTCGACCGCGACGATGCCTTTCAGGCAGAAGGGGCCGCTCCACTGCTTGCGGATCGCCTCGGCGCGCTTCCAGTCGAGGCTCTGGTCGAGCATCGAGGTGAAATATTCGGCGACCGACTTGGGAACGCTCGACCCTTCGGAGACATGCGTCGCGAGGTTCGGCAGGCTGAATTTCTCGCGGAGCAGATAGTTGAGCCCCCAGCCGGGCTTGATCGCGTAGCTTAGCATATTGCCCGCGGTGAAGCGCGGCGGCGAGGTGAAGCCCGAGCGCAGGCAGCGTTCGCGATTGCCGCCGACTATTGTATCAACAGTGAGTGCGACCGCGTCGAATTTCGCATCGCGCGCGGCGTCGAGCATCGCCTTGTTGAGGCCTTCGTCATGATGGACATAGAGCTGAAACAGCTTGGGACCATCGGTGAGCGCGCCCGCCTCGGCAAGGCTGATCGTCGCGAGGCTCGAGATGCCGGCGACGGTGCCGGTGTTCGCGGCGGCGCGCAGCACCGCGCGCTCGCCCTGCCAGTGGAAGAGGCGCTGGAGCGCGGTCGGCGAAAGAAAGAGCGGCATCGCGATCTCGCGCCCGAACAGCGTCGTGCGCATGTCGATGCTCTCGACCCCCGCGAGCACGCGCGGGATGAGGTCGCAGTCGTCGAAGGCGGCGCGGTTGCGGCGGCGGGTGACCTCGTCGTCGGCGGCGCCGTCGATATAGTCGAACACCGGCCAGGGCAGGCGGCGTTTCGCGAGCGCGCGGAAATCGTCGATATTGTGGCAGTCGGTGAGTTTCATCTTTTACATTTCCGTTCGTGTCGAGCGAAGTCGAGACACGTGAGGTCATGCACGAACGCAGCGTGTCTCGACTTCGCTCGACACGAACGGGGAAGGGTGGTTCGATTTTTCACTAGAAAACAGTCCGCGCCGCCACGGTCCCCTTGCTCGCAAAGCTGAAGCGCGGTTCGATGGGCAGATTTTCGTCGAGGATGTGCGCGGCGACGCGCTTGCCGACCGCGGGGCCGTTCTTGAAGCCGTGCCCCGAGCCGCCGCCGACGAGCCAGACATGCTGCTGGCCGGGGAAGCGGTCGATCAGATAGTCGCCGTTCGAGCTGTTCTCATATTGGCAGACGCGCCCGCCGACGAGCGGGGCGTTGGCGAGGCCGGGGAAGCGGCGCGCGACATAGGCGCGCGCCTCGGCGATGCCGGCGGGGGTGAGCGCGCGCTCCTGCGTGTCGGGGTCGACCACCGGGCCGTGGACGTCGATCGCGATCTTGAACCCCGCGCCTTCGAGGTCGGGGATGCCATAGACGATACGGCCGTTGTTGAAATCGGCCCAGACCGGCAGGTTCGGCGGCGCGAAGCGCGTGTCGCCCTGCGGCGCGCCGAAATGATAGACCTCCTGCCGCGTCGCGACGATCCTGTTCATCAGCTGCTGCGGGAAGAGTTCGGCGAGCCAGGGGCCGCAGGCATAGACGAGATGGTCGGCGGTGCCGCCGTCGGGCAAGGTGTGGCGCTGGATCTTCTTTGACAGCAGCGGCGCGGGCATGACGACGGGTTCGACCGCGATCTGCGCGTCGGCGATCACCTCCTGCACTCCGCGCGCGGCGATCAGCGCACCGGTCTCGGTCTCGAGGATGCCGGTCTCGCCCTGGTAGAACTGGATCTGGCGATATTTGTTCTGGAGCCAGCTGACGTCGCCATGTTCGTGACCGATGCGGTTCGCCTGCAGCCAGGCGAGCGATTGCTGCGTGTAACTGTCGCCTTGCAGCGCGAACCAGAGGACGCCGGTGTTGTGGAAGATCGGCGCGCTCGCGCTGTCCGAAAGCTCTTTCCAATAGGGCAAGGATTCGCGCGCCATGTTCGAATAGATGGTGTCGGCGCCATAGCCCATGCGGATGACGCGGCTCTCGCCCGCCGACGAGGCGCGCGCGTTGGCGGCGCCATAGGCGTCGAACAGCCGCACCGATTTGCCCGCGCGCAGCAGATGCCAGGCGGTCCAGGCACCGAAGACGCCGGCGCCGATCACCGCGACGTCGACATGCTGGACGGTGGGCTTGGCATCCTTGCGCTTCTTTGAGCGGCGTTCCTTGCGTTCGGCGGCGGCCGCTGCGGCGACGGGGAGCGCGGCGAGGCCGGTGAGCAGGGCGCGGCGCGTCGTCATGTTGTTGCCCCCATCGACCATGCGATCAGCGCGCGGCCCTGACCGCCGAGGCCGGCCAAGCCCGCCGCGTCGCCGAGTAGCCAGCATTCGCCGGGTTGCCAGGCCTGGCCGTCGATCCAGCCCCCGCCGTCGACCGGGATGAACCAGACGGGTCCCGCTGCGCCGAGATCGGGGAGTGCCGCGAAATCCTCGCTATGCGCGTCGATCAGCGTGAATTTGGGACCATCGACGAGACGGTCGATGCCGACCGCGATCGGCGTGCGGAGATTGGCGGTGAGATAGGGGCCGGCCTCGGCACAGGTCATCGCCTCGTCCAAGTGCAGTTCGCGCGGGCGCCCATAGTCGTAGAGGCGATAGGTGATGTCGGCATATTGCTGCACCTCGATCAGCGTCAGCCCGCCGCCGATCGCGTGAATCGTGCCGGGGGTGACGTGGAAATGATCGCCGGGGGCGATGGGCTTCCAGTCGATGAGGGTTTCGATGCTGCCGTCGAGCGCCGCGGCGCGGAGCGCTGCGGGCGACACGCGCTGTTCGAGGCCGAGGCCGATGACGGCGTCGTCGTCGGCGTCGAGGATCAGCCAGGCCTCTTCCTTGCCCTGCCGCGCCCCCACCGAATGCGCCTGCGCGTCGTCGGGGTGGACCTGCACCGACAAGGCTTCGCAGGTGAAGAGATATTTGACGAGCAGCGCGGGCTCGGCGCTGCCCGCAGGGAGTTCGAACCAGATTTCGCCGATCCGCTCGCCGCCCGCGTCAAAAAGCGGGCCGATGTCGTCGCGGCCCCAGGGCTTGGCGACGCGGCGCGGGATCAGGCGGGTCGCCGTCACGCGGTCAATTGCCCTTCTTGTAATAACGATAGCCGCCGATCCAGGTTTCGAGCGGGACCATGCGGCGGATCTCGTCGGGGCTGGCGAGCATCGGGTCGCTGTCGACGATCAGGAAGTCGGCGCGCATGCCCGGCATCAGCGTGCCGATGCGGTCCTCGGCAAAGCCCGCGAAGGCCGCGGTGCGCGTGAAGCCGTCGAGCGCGGTTTCGCGGTTCACCGCTTCCTCGGGGCGCCAGCCGCCGAAGGGCTGGCCGCTCGCGTCGGTGCGCGAGATGGCGGCGGCCAGCCCCGCGAAGGGATTGGCGCTTTCGACCGGGACGTCGGAGCCGAAGGCGAGGCGCGCGCCGGCGGTCTGGAGGCTGCGCCAGGCATAGGCGCCCTTCAGCCGCTCGGGGCCGAGCCGCGCCTCGGCCATCAGCCGGTCGCTCGTCTGGTGGACCGGCTGCATCGAGGCGATGACCTTCAATTGCGCGAAGCGTGGGATATCGGCGGGGTCGATGATCTGCGCATGTTCGATGCGCCAGCGGCGCTCGCCCGGAAGGTCGGCGTTGAGGTCGGTAATCGCGTCGAGCGCCTCGGCATTGGCGGCGTCGCCGATCGCATGGATCGCGACCTGAAACTTGTCCATCGAGGCGCGCACCATCTTGTTGCGCAGCTGCGCCGGGGTGAGCAGCGGCAGGCCCTTCTGCCCCGGGGCGTCGGCATAAGGCGCCTTGAGCCACGCGCCGCGCGAACCGAGCGCGCCGTCGAGATAGAGTTTCACCCCGACCATGCGCAGCTTGTCGTCATAGAGCCAGGGGGTCGGTTCGCCGCCCGCGATCAGCGCCATATTGTCGATGTCGCCGCCATAGCTGAGGATCCGGATCGCGAGCTGTTTCTTGTCGCCGGCGCGGCGATAGGCCTGCCATTCCTCGATCGTCGTGCCCATGTCGGCGATCGCGGTGATCCCCTGCGAGAGCAGTTTCTGCTGCGCGAGATAGAGCGCACGGTCGACGTCGCGTGCCAGCGGCCTGGGCTTGGCCTTGTCGACGAGGCTCATCGCGGCGTCGACGAAGACCCCGCTCGGCTTGCCGCCGGCCATTTCGATGCGGCCGCCCTCGGGCGACTTGCTGGTCGCGCCGATCTGCGCCGCATTCATCGCCGCGGTGTTCGCCCAGCCGGCATGGCCGTCGACGCGTTCGAGCCATACCGCGCGGCCGGGGACGACGGCGTCGAGGTCCGCGGCGGTCGGGAAGCGGCCGAGGCCCCATTTCTCCTGGTTCCAGCCGCGTCCGATGATCCACGGCATTTCGGGATTGTCGGCGGCATATTTGGCGATTGCCGCCTGCGCCTCGGCGAGCGAATTGGTGTCGCTGAGGTCGAGCAGCATCAGCGAGAAGCCGAGCCCCATGACATGGCCGTGCGCGTCGATCAGCCCGGGGATCAGCGTCTTGCCCTTGCCGTCCTCCTTGAAGTCGGGGCGTTCGGGGCGCTTGTCCTTGCGGTCGAGCAGTTCCTTGACCTTGCCGTCGCTGCCGATGACGAGCCCGGTGAAGCGGACGAGCTTGCCGTCCTTGTCGAGCGTGATGCCGTTGACATTGTCGACGAGCGTGTCGGCATGCGCGGGGGCGGCGAGGGTCAGGGCGGCGAGTATCAGCAATCCCCTCCCGCATGCGGGAGGGGGTGGTTGCGGTCGATGGCGTTCTTCACTTTGGCAATCTCGTGATCAGCGAGCTGGTGTCGCGGCGGCCGCCACCCAGTTTCTGGACGTCGGCGTAGAATTGGTCGACGAGGCTGGCGACGGGAAGCGTCGCGCCGTTGACGCGTGCTTCCTCGAGCGCGAGGCCGAGGTCCTTGCGCATCCAGTCGACCGCGAAGCCGAAGTCGAATTCGTCCTTTGCCATACTGTTCCAGCGGTTGAGCATCTGCCAGCTCGCCGCGGCGCCGCCCGACACCGCCTCGAACACCTTGTCGGTGTCGAGCCGTGAGGCCTGCGCAAAGCGCAGCGCTTCGGAGAGGCCCTGGATCACCCCGGCGATCGCGATCTGGTTGACCATCTTGGTCGTCTGGCCCGCGCCGGGGCCGCCGATATGGACGATGCGCGCGGCATAGGCCTGCATCACCGGCGCCGCGGCCTCGAACGCCGCCTTCTTGCCGCCGCACATGATCGAGAGCGTGCCGTTCTGCGCGCCGGCTTCGCCGCCCGAGACGGGAGCGTCGACGACGAGCAGGCCAGGCTCCTCGGCCTCGACCGACAATTGGCGTGCGATGCGCGCCGAAACGGTGGTGTGGTCGATGAACAGCGCGCCCCGCTTCATCGAACGGAAGGCGCCGTCGCGGCCGAGCGCGACCTGGCCGAGATCGTCGTCGTTGCCGACGCAGGTGATGACGACATCGGCGCCGTCGGCGGCCTCGGCGGG
>NZ_LYVN01000042.1 GCF_001990265.1 Sphingopyxis sp. KK2 | reverse complement strand
TCGCCCCGCCGAGCGCCGCCGCGATCTGCGCGCCGCCGTCGAACGCGGGGGCATAGCCCGCCTTGCCATGCTGGTTGTCGCGCACGACGATCTGGCGCGGCAGCGGCTGGTATTTCGCGTCCTTATGCTCGTAACGATAGCCGACGATCATCACATTTGCGGTGCCGTTCTGGTCGAAGTCATTCTCGAAAATCTCGACATGGCGGTTCGCCATGATCAGCACCCCGGTCCCCGTCGGCACGCTCGCGACGATATTGCCCTTCGGCGCGAAATTGGGCGTGCTGTTGTTGTTCACATCATTGTCGAAGACGCGGACATTGTGCCCGCCCTGCATCGGCAGGCTGGGCAGGTCGAACACCAGGATGCCGCCGGTATTCTTGGTCGCGATATTGTCGTGAACGTCGGCGTCATAGCTGTTCTCGATCTCGATCCCCGCGACATTCTCGGTCGCGATCGAATTGCGGACGACGATATTCTTCGACTGGCCCACGTAGATGCCTGCGTCCGACGCCCCGCGGACATAGACGCTGTCGACCAGCACGTCGGTGCTCTCAACGGGGTAGATGCCATAGGCGCCGTTGGTTTCCTTCGGTCCCGCGGTCCATTCGACGCGAACCCGGTGATAGACGATGCGGTCGGCGCCCTTCGACTTGATCCCGTCGCCCTTGGTGTTGAGCACCGCGAAATTGGTAAGCAACACATCGTCGCTGGTGACGAGCAGCCCCTCGCCCGCGCCCTGCTGGCCGCTGAAATCGAGGATCGACCCCTTGTCGTCGGTGCCCGCGCCGCGGATCGTGACATTGGCGACGTCGAGTGACAGCCCGTCGGTCAGGTGCCATGTCCCCGCCCCTAGTTCAACGACATCGCCGGGTTCGGCAACGATCAGCGCTTCCTGGAGTTTCTCATTGGCATCGCCGCCGCCGGCCGCGACGCTGATGGTCTTGGCATGCACAGGCGCGGCGGCCAGCATCACAGCGACCAACGGCAAAGCGAAATGATGGAATCGCATCAGACTCTCCCTTGTTTTTTGCCAGCATGGTGCAAGAGTGCAGCCATGCCAAGCCATGTTGCTGACATGGATGTAGCTAGGGTCAGGGTCGCAACCCCGCCCGTACCGGGGAGAATATTTTGAAACGCTTCATCATCGCGGCGACCGCCGCGTTCGTCGCCGCATCGCCGGCAGCGTCGGTCGCGCCGCAATCGATCACCGGCCGCTGGGCCACTGACGACGGCAAGGCCATCGTCGACATCTATGCCTGCGGCGCAAAATTGTGCGGCAAGGTCCACAAATTGCTGATCAAGCAGCCCGCTGGCGGCCAGCGCGACGAGCGCAACCCCGACAAAGCGAAGCGGACGCGCCATGTAACCGGCCTGCAAATCTATTGGGACCTCGCCGCCGACGGCAATGCGTGGAAGGGTCAGGGCTACAGCCCCGAGGACGGCCGCTATTACAAGGCGAACCTGACCGCCAAGGGCGCGAAGATGACGATGAAGGGCTGCGTCAGCGTTTTCTGCAAGACGGTGACGTGGACGAAAATGAGCTGATCGTCAGCGGGCCCGTTCCCAATAGTTCCAAAGGCAGATGAGGTTGGGGCCTGCGTCGGCGGGCACACATCGCCCCACCTTCAAACGATCGCCGTCGCGCTGGACGAGCGTGTCGCCGACCTGCCCGACTGCTGGCGCATAAACCTTACCGCGCCAGAAATCGCCTTCGACCTTCAAGTCGAAGAGGACGGGCACGCCGGACAGCGGTCGCCCTCGCAGCTTGGGGTCGGGATTGAACCGGTCCTTCGCTTCGCCCAGCGCCGGCCGGTTCAATCGCTCGACCTTGGCACAGAGATACTCGCCGCATGGCGCGATCTTGACGATCGGCTGTTCGGTGGAAATCTGCCAGCGCCCCTCGATATCCAGCGGCGCGGGCAACCCCGTCGAAGCCTGAAGCAGCAAGATCGCCAACCCCAACGGCATCGGCCCACCTCCTGCTAGGGCGCATCCCCCAATATCCAGTCGACCCCCGCCGCGACATGGATGCGCGTCGTGTCGTACACCGGCAGGACATTGGCGTCGGGATCGACGAGCATCACCAATTCGGTGCTCGCAAGGACGAGCGCCTGCACGTCCTGTTTCGCGATATCGGTGATAAAGGTCTTCATCGTGCGCCGCGAATTTTCGGTCACCTTGCCCTGCATCAACTCGTCATAGATGATGTTGTCGATCGCCTCGGCGCGCGCCGCATCATAGGGGGCGAGCGTCAGTCCGTGACGCACCAGCGCCTGCCGAAACCAGGGTTCGGTCATCACGTTGCGCGTGCCGATCACCGCCGCCGACTTCACCCCGTCGGCCTTCAATTTCTCGCCGGTCTCGTCGACGATATGGAGCAGCGGGATCGACACCGCACCCTCGATCTCCTTGGCGATCTTGTGCATCGAATTGGCCGCGATCATCAGCGCGGTTGCCCCCGCCGCCTCGAGCCGCTGCGCCGCCTCGATCAGCACATCCTTCGCATGGCCCCATTGCTCGGGCGTCGTCAGCCGCGACAATTCGCAATAATTCAGGCTTTCGAGGATGATCGGCGCCGAACAGGACGTCCCGATCCGCTTTTGCACCCCCTTGTTGAGGTGGCGGTAATAGAGCTCGGTCGCCGCCCAGCTGATGCCTCCGATCAGGCCGATCTTGCGCATTGTCGATTTCCCCGTTTTTGTGCCTTTGGCCGGGCTTAGCCAGAACGGCGGCCATGGTCGAGACAGGCGCGGCAATTTCTTTGACCCGCCGGGACGGGCCGCGCAAAAGACGCCATGGACAGCGTTCAGGCCTTTTACCGCGCGCAGATTGCCGAACAGGAGGCGGAAGCGGACCGCCATCTGTCGAGCAGCCACTGGGTCGATCGCTATACGGGCCGCAACGTCGGTCTCGACGAGCGCGAGGCGCTCGCCGCGATGCGCGTTGTCGATCCGGCACCGCTACCGGATGAGGAAGCCGACCCCACGCGCCACCGCGAGCGACTGATCGCCGAGTTGGAGGTCGTTGCCGATCGCTTTCGTATCGAGGCGCGCGATCCCGACGGTTACGGCATCGCCACCATCGGGACGGTGATCCGCCGCCTGCGCGAACTCGGGCAGGAAGCGCCGCCCAAAGCAAAACCCCCGCCGCCGTCGCTGGTCGCGCGGCTGCGGGGGCTGCTGGGTTTGCACTAGGCCTCGCGGCCGGGCTTAGTGGCCAGTGCCGCTCAGCGCCTTGACGATGTCGTCGGCCATCTTCTTGGCATCGCCGAGCAGCATCATCGTCTGGTCCATGTAGAAAACGTCGTTGTCGACGCCAGCATAGCCGACCCCGCCCATCGAGCGTTTCACGAACAGCACGGTCTTGGCATTGGCGACGTCGAGGATCGGCATGCCATAGATCGGCGAGCTCTTGTCGGTCTTCGCCGCCGGGTTGGTCACGTCGTTCGCGCCGATGACGAAGGCGACATCGCACTGCGCGAATTCGCCGTTGATGTCCTCGAGCTCGAACACCTCGTCATAAGGCACATTCGCCTCGGCAAGCAGGACGTTCATATGCCCTGGCATGCGCCCTGCGACCGGATGGATCGCATATTTGACGTTGACGCCTTCCTTCTTCAGCTGGTCGCCCATTTCGCGCAGCGCGTGCTGCGCCTGCGCGACCGCCATGCCGTAACCCGGAACGATGATGACATTCTCGGCCTGGCTCATCAGGAAGGCTGCGTCTTCGGCGCTGCCCGGCTTCCACGGCCGCTGTTCCTTCGACCCGCCCGAGCTGGCCGCGGCATCGTCGCCGCCGAAGCCGCCCGCGATCACGCTGATGAAGCTGCGGTTCATCGCGCGGCACATGATGTACGACAGGATCGCACCCGACGAGCCGACGAGCGCGCCGGTGATGATCATCGCGGTGTTGCCGAGCGTGAAGCCCATCGCCGCCGCGGCCCAGCCCGAATAGCTGTTGAGCATCGACACGACGACCGGCATGTCGGCGCCGCCGATCGGGATGATGAGTAGGAAACCGATCGCAAAGCTCAGCCCGGTGATCGTCCAGAACACCCAGGGCGACTGGTCCTGCGTGAAGTAGGCGGTCAGCCCGACGATCGCGGCGAGCGTACCGAGGTTGATGACATGCCGCCCCGGCAGCATGATCGGCGAGCCCGACATATTGCCATTGAGCTTGAGGAAGGCGATCACCGAGCCACTGAAGGTGATCGCGCCGATCGCGATGCCGAGCCCCATTTCGACGCGGCTGACGACATGGATCTGCCCCGCCGCATCGGCGATCCCGAAGGCCAGCGGATTGAGATAGGCCGCCGCCGCGACCGCAACCGCGGCGAGGCCGACGAGGCTGTGGAACGCCGCGACGAGCTGCGGCATCGCGGTCATCGCGATGCGCCGCGCCATGACGATGCCGATCACGGCACCGATTCCGATCGCGACGAGGATTTCGATCAGGCTGACACTGTCGAGGACGCCGGCCGCATCGACCGGCGCATGCGTCAGCAGCGTCGTGACGACGGCGATCAGCATGCCCGCCATGCCGAAGCGGTTGCCGCTCTGCGCCGTTGCGGGGCTCGAAAGCCCGCGCAGCGCGAGGATGAAGAGCACGCCCGACACCAGATAGGCGACGGCCGCCCATGGGTTCACGGCGAGGCCATGTTCGCCGGTCGCGGCCGAGAGGATCGCTTGCATGTCCATCTCAGCGCGCCTTCTTCTTGTACATCGCGAGCATGCGCGCGGTGACCGCAAAGCCGCCGAAGATGTTGATGCTGGCCATCACCACCGCGGCGAGGCCGAGCCACTTCGAGGTGGCCGAGCCTGCGGCCGCGCTGGCGATCAGCGCACCGACGATGATGACCGACGAAATCGCATTGGTCACGCTCATCAGCGGCGTGTGCAGCGCCGGGGTCACCGACCAGACGACGAAATAACCGACGAAGCACGCCAGGACGAAAATCGAAAAAATACCGATGAAATCCACGGCGAGCTCCCCTGCTGATTCCGCTTGGCGAACCTCTTGCCGCGCGTCCGCCCCCCTGTCGACTCTTAAAGACGCGCAAAAAGAAGGGCCCGCAATCGCCGGGTGGCGGATTGCGGGCCCTTCGGGACATTTTATGTCGCGGGCGATCAGCTCGCGGGGGTCGCCTCGGCGGCGGGCGCCGCTGCATCGGCGGCAGCCGGTTCGGCGCTCGGCGGGGTGATCGTCGGGATCAGCACGCCGTTCAGAACATGGACGACGCCGTTCGACTGGGCGAGGTCACCTTGCGTGATATAGCCCGTGCTGCCCATCGTGCCGTCGACCTTGATGTTGCCCTGCACCTCGGTGAAGCTGATTTCCTGGCCCTCGACCGTCGTCAGCTTAGCAGTCCCGCCGCCGGCCTTGATCTTCTTGTACAGGTCCTCGGCGGTCACCTTGCCGGGCACGACATGATAGGTGAGCACCTGCGCCAACGACGCCTTGTTCAGCGGATCCATCAGGAAGGCGGTCATCGCCTCGGGCACCGCAGCAAAGGCCGCGTCGGTCGGTGCGAAGACGGTGAAGGGGCCGGCACCATTCAGCGTGTCTTCGAGCCCGGCAGCGGTCAGCGCTTTCGACAGCGTGGTGAGGTCGGGGTTGAAGCTCGCGGCTTCGGCAACCGTCGAATCGGGTGCTTCTTCGGCGGCGACTTCATCGGCCATCGCCGACGCGGGAACGGCAAGCATGGTGGTCAAGGCAAGGAGGGGAGCAGCAAGAAACTTGGCACGCAGCATCAGATATTTCTCCGGATGTTGGGAATCGGGGTGAAACCCCTGCAACGCATACTACGCCATGACAGTTTCATGAAAAGGCCGAAATCAGCCATTTTTCCATTTCGTCTCCACCGCTCATCCCGCGGTAGTCTCGGCCCGCCTCAGCCGACCACAAGGATTCGCGCGCGCAGGTGCAGCACTTTCCGTGGATCGCGCTGGCGCTTAGTCCACGCTCTGCGGTCACCTTTCCCGCGACGAAAGCCGGGCAATTCGCGCCGCGACGCGCCCGACTAAACGGTCGGCGCAAACTGCTATCGCATCGACACATTTGCCATCGAACCGTGCCAGGACCCGGCCGTTCGCCGACCGCCCCTCCCTAAGGCTGACACGATAGGAAAAGCCGCCGCCACCCCGGTCGAGCGGCCTGACATTGCTTTCAGCATAAAGCGCAAAGCGCACGTCGTCGGCGGCCGACGCGGGGCGAAGGCGCACATGGCCCGCGATGGACCGATCAACCTGCTCGTAAAAGCGGACGCTCAGATCGTCGTCGCCGCTTCGCCAGAATGCCACCGGGATTTCCGGCCCTCCCGCCGCCAACAGCAGGAGGGACAGGATTATCACCCCAGCAGCCGCTCGTGTACCACCTTGCCGCCCTGCGTCAGGCGCACCGCGGTGCCGATTTCCTCGTCGAGCACGGGCTTGCCCGCTTCCTTGTCCCAGAAGGCCGAGAGGAAGTTGAACAGGTTGCGGCTGAACAGCGCGCTCGTGTCGGCGGGCATCAGCGCCGCGATATTCCTTGCGCCGATCACTGTGACGCCGTGGATCTTCTTCGCCTCGCCCGAGACCGCACCCTCGACATTGCCGCCGCTTTCGGCCGCCATGTCGACGATCACGCTGCCCGCGCGCATCGTCGCAAGTTGCGCGTCCGAAATCAGCCGCGGCGCGGGGCGCCCCGGGATCAGCGCGGTGGTAATGACGATATCCTGCTTGGCGATGTGCGACGACACCAGCTCGGCCTGTGCCTTCTGATATTCCTCGGACATTTCGGTGGCATAGCCGCCCGCGCCCTCGCCCTCGATCCCTGCGACGCTTTCGACGAAGATCGGCTTCGCGCCGAGCGACAGGATCTGTTCCTTGGTGGCCGAGCGCACGTCGGTCGCGCTGACCTGCGCACCCAGGCGCCGCGCGGTCGCGATCGCCTGGAGGCCCGCGACGCCGACGCCCATCACAAACGCCTTGGCGGCACTGACCGTGCCCGCGGCGGTCATCATCATCGGAAAGGCGCGGCCATAGGCGTTCGCCGCCATCAGCACCGCCTTGTAACCCGCGAGGTTCGCCTGGCTCGACAATATGTCCATCGACTGCGCGCGTGTGATGCGCGGCATGAACTCCATCGCCAGCGCCTCGATGCCGAGCTTGGCATAGTCGTCGACGCGCGCGCGCTCGCCAAAGGGATTGAGACCCGCCGCGAGCCAGGCGCCGTCGGCCATGCCCTTCAGCCCCTTCGGATCGGGTCCCTGGATGGCGAGGATGATGTTCGCGCCCTTCAGCACATCGGCGCGCGAGCCAACCGTGGCGCCCGCGGCGGCATAGTCGGCATCGGCGATCGACGCCTGCTCCCCTGCCCCTGATTCGACGGCAAGTTCGGCGCCCAGACCAATGAATTTCTTCACGGTTTCCGGGGTCGCGGCGACGCGGGTCTCGCCGTCGGCGAGCTCCTTCAGGACAGCGATGCGCATGCCGTGCCGGTCAGGAGATCAGGAGGACGACGAGGACGGTGACGATCGCGGTGATGATCGACCCCACTTTGAGCAGGCTCAGGAAACCCGTGTAGGTTTCTTCCGCTGCCTTCATTTCCTGCTGCTGTGCCATGGCTCTTTCCCCTTGTTCGCTGCCGGTTGCCGGCGGACGCGCTGCGACCGGCCCGGAATCGGCCTTCGCGCCGGTCTTAGCCATGCGGTCCGCGATGCTCAATAGGTGGTTTTGCACGTCGTACCCGCCCGCAAGGCCCCGCGGCGCTTAATCGCCCCTTTACCCCTTTGGCGTAGATTATTGGCTCAAAGCGGAACAGGCGGCCGGAAACGGCCGCCCATCGGGGGCAGAATCGCAACAATGGCAAGTGCGCGCGACACTCGAACGGTGATGATCGTCGACAGCGAACCGGCGCAGCAGCGCTTCCTGTCGGCGCTCGTGTCGCGTGGCGGCTGGCGCAGCGTCGTCGCCGGCGACACCGACACCGCGCTCGCCAAGCTCGGCACGCAGGAAGGCATGGCGCTCGACGCGGTGCTCGTCGACCAGGGCACGCCCGGCATGGAGATCGCCGAATTCGTCACCGAATTGCGCCGCTGGCGCCCGGCGCTGCCGCTGATCGTCATCACGATGCGCAACGGGGTCGAGGTCGCGGTCGCCGCGATGCGCGCCGGCGCCAGCGACTTCGTCCAGAAACCGATCGCGCCCGACCGGCTGCTGAACGCGCTCGACCGCATCACGACCAGCACCGGCCCGCAGGCCGAACTGCGCCCGCTCACCGAAAAGCTCCGCGCGCCGCTGGCGTTCGAGGAAATCATCGGGTCGAGCCCCAATTTCCGCAGCGCGCTCGCGATCGCCGCCAAGGCCGCGCGCGCGCGCGTGCCGGTGATGATCAACGGCAAGCCCGGCACCGGCAAGGAAGTCTTCGCCCGCGCGATCCACAGCGCATCCCCGCGCGCCCGCGGTGCGCTGGTGATGGTCGACTGTTCGGCGGTGTCGCCGGGTCTTATCGGATCGGGGCTGTTCGGCCACGAGCGCGGCGCCTTCCCCGGCGCCTTCGACCGCCAGGTCGGCCGCCTCGTCCAGGCCGACGCGGGCAGCATCATCATCGACCATGTCGAATGCATCCCGCTCGAAACGCAGGCGAAGCTCGTCGAATTCCTCAACACCGGCGAAGTGCAGATGATCGGCGGCAGCATCCGCCAGAGCGTCGACGTCCGCATCATCGCGACCAGCGCCAGCCCGCTCGACAAGCTGATCGAGGCCGGCCACTTCCGCGAAGACCTGTTCTACGCGCTGTCGAGCGCGCAATTCACCTTGCCCTCGCTCTCCGAACGCCGCGGCGACGTCGGCCCGCTCGCGCGGCACCTGCTCGCGCGCATCGGCGGGCTGCCCGGCATGGGGCCGATCGGGGTCACCGACGACGCGCTGCGCCTGCTCGCCGCCTATGCCTGGCCGGGCAATGTCCGCCAGTTGCAGGACGTGCTGTTCCGCGCCGCAGTGGCGAGCGAGACCGATGTCCTCACCAGCGCCGATTTCCAGGCGATCGACGCGACGCTCGCCGGCGGTGCGATGACCGGTCAGAACGACGTCGCGATCAACGGCGAGGCGATCGGCGTCACCCTCTACCTCCCCGACGGCAACCTCCGTCCGCTCGAGGAAATCGAAGCCGACGTCATCCGCCTCGCGATCGGCCATTATCGCGGCCGCATGAGCGAAGTCGCCCGCCGCCTCGGCATCGGCCGCTCGACGCTCTACCGCAAGCTGAGCGACCTCGGGATCGACACGGCGGCTTGATCAGGCGGTCAGCGCCGCATCCCTCAACCCGCGCCACACGCGCAGGGCCTGCCTATTCTCGGCGATGTCATGCACGCGCAGCAATTGCGCGCCCTGCGTCGCCGCCTGATAATGCAGCGCCACCGTGCCGCCGAGCCGCTGGTCGGCGGGCGCTTCATTGTCGAGCGCGCCGATCATCCTCTTGCGGCTCGCGCCGAACAGGATCGGACAGCCCAGGGAATGGAACAGCGCCAATCCGTTGATCAGCGCCAGATTGTCACCGATCCCCTTGCCGAAGCCGAGCCCCGGATCGACGACGATCTTCGCCGGGTCGACCCCGGCGGCGACGCACGCCGCGACGCGCTCGGCGAGCAGGTCATAGACGTCGAACAGGACATGGTCGTAGTCGCCGCCCTCATGCGGGTCGCTCTTGGCCGCGGGCGCGTGCATCAGCACCACCGGGCAGCCCGCCCTGACGACGACCTCCATCGCGCGATCGTCGAAGCGCAGCGCCGACACATCGTTGACGATGGTCGCGCCGGCGGCCAGCGCCGCCTCCATTACCGCGGCCTTGCGCGTGTCGATCGACACCGCGACGCCGCCCTTGGCGAGCCCTGCGACGGTCGCCTGCACGCGCTCGATCTCGTCGCCTTCCCACACCAGCGGCGCGCCGGGGCGCGTCGATTCGCCGCCGACATCGATGATCGCCGCGCCCGCCGAGGCCATCGCGAAACCGGCGTCGATCGCCGCCGCGCTGTCGACATGCTTGCCGCCGTCGGAGAAGCTGTCGGGGGTGACGTTGAGGATGCCCATAAGCTGCGGCTCGTTCAGCCGCACGACGCGCTCGCCAAGCTGCAACGCGCCGCGCGGGCGGATCACGCCCGCGCGCTGCTTCGCGGCCATCTCGACCAGATGATCGGGCATCGCCGCGACCCAGTCGGCGAATTCCGGGATGGTGACGATCGCCGACCTGACTACGCCCGTATCGCGCAGACTGACGTGCCACGCCGCGAACCAGACCATCGTATCGGCGATCCGCAGGCAGGCGTCGTCGAGTTCGTGCGGGCGATCGACGAAACAGGCCGGGCGGCAATAGAGCCGCGCATCGGCCGACGCCGCGCCGAGGTCGGGTTTGGTCAGCGGTTGGAACATCAGGCCTCGTTGGCCAGCAGCCAGTCCTGCCGCACCGCGTCGATCACGCGCAATTCCTTGCCCGTATCGATATGCCAGAAGGTCCAGCCGTTGCAGCTCGGCGCGCCCTGCACGCCCGCGCCGACCTTGTGGATCGACCCCGCGGGCTGGCCTTCGCAGTCGAGGCTGCCGTCGACGCGCACCGTCGCCTTCCAGCGGCGCTTCGTGTCGGTGAGCACCGATCCCGGCGCGATCATGCCGCATTCGACCAGCGTGCCGAAGGCGACGCGCGTCGCGGCCTTGGGCGCCATCATCGTCTTTACTGCGCTTTCGTCGAGCGGCAGCGCCATCTCGATGCGCTCGAGCGCGGCTTCGATATAATCATCCTCGCGTTCGATGCCGATGAAGTGGCGGCCGAGGCGCTTCGCGACCGCGCCGGTCGTGCCGGTGCCGAAAAAGGGATCGAGCACGACGTCGCCGGGGTTCGAACAGGCGAGCAGGATGCGATAGAGCAAGGCTTCGGGCTTCTGCGTCGGATGGACTTTCGTGCCGCCCTTCTTGAGCCGCTCCTGCCCGCCGCAGATCGGGATCAGCCAGTCGCTACGCATCTGGAGTTCGTCGTTGAGCGTCTTCATCGCGCGATAGTTGAAGGTATAGCGCGACTTCTCGCCCATCGACGCCCAGATCAAAGTTTCATGCGCGTTGGTGAAGCGCGTGCCCTTGAAGTTCGGCATCGGGTTCGCCTTGCGCCACACGATGTCGTTGAGGATCCAATATCCATTGTCCTGCAGCGCGGTGCCGACGCGGAAGATATTGTGATAGCTGCCGATCACCCAGATGCTGCCATTGGGCTTCAAGATGCGCTTCGCTTCCTTGAGCCAGGCATGGGTGAAGCGATCATAGGTCGCGAGGCTGTCGAACTTGTCCCATTCGTCGTCGACCGCATCGACCTGGCTGCCGTCGGGGCGATGCAGGTCGCCACCGAGCTGGAGGTTGTACGGCGGGTCGGCGAAGATCATGTCGACCGACGCGGCGGGCAGGCTGCGCATCATCTCGACGCAATCGCCCTGCAGGATGCTGTCGAGCGGCAGCTCGACCGGCGCGATCTTGGCCGCACGCTGCTTAACCGCGGGTGCCTTCACCCGTTCCATCACACCCATGTTTCGCCCCTGTCCCGCATGAAAAGAAGGCCCTGATGAGTCCGGCGGAGTCCGCCGTCAAGCCCGGAATCCTAGGGATTCCGGGTGTAATAATAGTTAACGGGACGGGAACGAAACGAGTCCCACACAGCATATGGAGTCTGCGCCGAATCGCAGACTCAACCACTGGTGGTGTGGCGAAGAGGACTCAGTCACGAAAAAATTCTTCTGTGACGGATCAAAGACCCGGATCGACCCCCGTCAGGTCGATCGATCGCGCCCACAGCTCGCGCGCCAGCTTCGGATCGCGCGCGATGCGCGTTGCGCGCGCCGGACCCGAGCGTCCCGATATCTCGCCCAGCCCCTGCGGCCCCAGATAGTCGCCGCCCTGCACATGCGCGCCGGTCGCCGCCTGCAGCGTGGGCCAGGCGCCCTGCGCCGCGCTGTTGAAAAAGGGCGCCGCAAGCGGGGTCATCGTGCGCAAGGGGAACGGCAAATGCCGCGTCAGTTCGGTAAGCGCGACCCCCGGGTGGCAACCGATCGCCTGCGTCGAGCGCCCCGCCGCGCCCAGCCGCCGGTCGAGTTCGAACATATGGAGCAAATTCGCGAGTTTGCTTGCCTGATAACGCGGCCATTTATGATAGCTGCGGCTCGCCGACAGGTCGCTGAAATCGATCGACCCATCCTTATGCGCGATGCTCGACGTGATGACGATGCGGTCGTCGACATGGCGATGGATCAGCCCGGTAAAGGCAAAGGTGCCGAGGTGGTTGACCCCGAATTGCAGCTCATAGCCCTGTTCGGTCAGCGTCTTGGGCGGGATCATCACCCCGGCATTGTTGATCAGAACGTCGATCCGCGGTCCCGCCAGTACCGCCTTCGCGGCCTCCTTCACCTGATCGAGGTCGGCGAGGTCGAGCGGCTGGAACGACAGCTCGGCGGCGGGCACATCGGCGCGAATGCGGTGCATCGCCGCCTCGGCCTTGCCCGCATCGCGGCACGCCAGCACGACATGGCCCCCGCGCGCCGCGAGCACGCGCGCGGTCTCGAACCCCAATCCGGCATTGGCCCCGGTGACGAGGAAGCGTCGGCCCGTCTGCGCGCCGACATCGTCGGCCGTGAAACCCTTGCTCATCGCCGTCTCCCTCTAAAGGATATCGGTCAGACCAGCAGCCTTTGCGCGACCGGTGCAAAGCTGGTCCGATGGAGCGGCGTGGGACCCTGCTGACGCAGCGCCGCGAGATGCTGGGCGGTACCATAGCCCATGTTGGTTTCCCAGCCAAAGCCCGGAAAGTCGCGCGCCGCCGCGACCATGAAGCGGTCGCGATGTTCCTTGGCGAGGATCGACGCCGCCGAAATGCACGCGTGCGACGCGTCGCCGCCGATGATCGCGCGCGCGGTATAGCGCCAGCGGGGAAGCCGGTTGCCGTCGACCAATATTTCCGATGGCTCGATCCCCAGCGCCTCGACCGCGCGCGTCATCGCGAGGAAGGTCGCCTGCAATATGTTGATGCCGTCAATCTCGGCGACGCTCGCTTCGCCGACGCCCCAGCGGCAGCGCGCCTTGATCTCGATCTCGAGCGCGGCGCGGCGTTTCGCGGTCAGCTTCTTGCTGTCATCGAGCCCCGCGATCCCGCCCTCGCAGAGCAGCACCGCCGCCGCGACGACCGGTCCCGCGAGCGGCCCGCGCCCGGCCTCATCGACCCCTACGATCATATGCGCCAGGGCGGATAGCGGCGATATTCGCCCGCCTGATACAGGCACAGCCGGTTGCCCGCGGGGTCGGTCAGCCGCGCCTCGCGCCAGCCCCATTCCTCGTCGGCGGGCATCTGGTCGAAACGCACCCCGCGCCGCGCGAGATAGGCGACCCAGGCGTCGAGCGCCCCGCTTTCCAGATAGATCGTCGCCCCGCCCGCAGCGCCGTCGCCGACATGGATCGACAAGGTCACGCCGTTGATCGCCTCGAACCGCGCATAACCATTATCCGGGCTGTCGACGATCTGCGTCAGCCCCATCTGCTTGTAGAAGCCGACCGACACCGCATAATCCTGCGCCGGCAAGGTGATCTGGTTCAGCGCCGGACCGGTGAACAGCCCGTCGTTGCGCACCGCCTGCTGACCCATCGGGCCGTGTCCCTGCCCCAGCCCCGGCGCGTCGAGCAGCGACAGCCGCACGAAATCGCGCGCCCGCGCCACCGCGGGTTCGAGCGGCATGCCCTGCGCCAGCCCGGTCGCGATCGCGCTCGCCAGCGTGCAGCCGGTGCCATGGGTGCTGCGCGTGTCGATCCGCGGCGCCTCCCACAGCGCGATCGTGCCATGTTCGGTGACCAGCCGGTCGGTGATCGTCTCGCCTGCGCCATGCCCGCCCTTGACCAGCACCGCCGCATTGACCTTTTGCGCATAGGCGACCGCCTCGCCCTCGATCGCGTCGTCGGCGAGGTTCACCCGGCCGCACAGCGCGGCGAGTTCGGGCAGGTTCGGGGTCACGACCGTGCTCAGATTGGCGAGCAATTCCATCGCATCGATCGTCTTCGGATCGGCAAGCCGCGCGCCGCTCGTCGCGATCATCACGGGATCGAAGACGAAGGCTTCGCCATAGACGCCCGAGATCATCTCCTCGGCGACCGCCATCGCATTGTCGGCGCCGCCGAGCATCCCGATCTTGACCGCATCGACCCCGATATCCTCGGCGACGACGCGCATCTGCTGCACCACCATATCGGCCGGGATCGCATGGATATCCTCGACCCCCAGCGTATTCTGCGCGGTGATTGCGGTGATCGCGGTCATCGCATGGCCGCCGAGCATCGTGACCGTCTTGATGTCGGCCTGAATCCCCGCGCCGCCCCCGCTATCGGAGCCGGCGATGATCAGGACGCGTGCGGTCAAGCCTTATGCTTTCGCACCGTCGAGCCCGGATATTTCGCGAGGATCGCGCCTTCGCGCAGCGGGCGGTCGAGCAGATCGCCACCGCAATTGGGGCATTGTTCGTCCATCCGGTCGGCGCAATTCGCGCAAAAGGTGCATTCCATCGAACAGATGAAGGCGCCGTGCATGTTCGCGGGCAGGTCGCGGCCGCATTTTTCGCAATCGGGACGCATTTCGAGCATAGAAAATTCCTTAAACCGGTTCGCCCCGAGCTTGTCGAAGGGCCGTTTGTCCTTCCCCGCCTTTAGAGAAAAGAAGGGGGCTTCGACAACCCCGGGTCACGCCCAGGGACGAACGCGATGAGACAAAAATTCAGTTGGCGGCCGCGACGCGAACGGCATCGCAGATCATGTCGACGACCTGCTCGACCCGCGCTGCGTCATCGCCTTCGGCCATGACGCGGATCAGCGGTTCGGTGCCCGACGCGCGGATGACGAGGCGCCCGCGCCCCGCGAGTGCGGCCTCGCCCTCGGCGATCGCCGCTTGGACCTGCGCATCCTCGAGCGGCGCACCGCCCGCGAAGCGGACATTCTTCAAAAGCTGCGGAACCGGGTCGAACTGGTGGAGCAATTCGCTCGCCGGCTTGCCCGACGCGACCAGTTCGGCGAGCACCTGCAGCCCCGCCAGCGTGCCGTCGCCGGTCGTCGCATGGTCCGACAATATCATATGCCCCGACTGCTCGCCGCCGACGTTGAAACCGCCCGTCTTCATGCGTTCGAGGACATAGCGGTCGCCGACCTTGGTGCGTTCGAGCGTCAGCCCCTGCCCCTCGAGGAAACGTTCGAGCCCGAGGTTCGACATCACCGTCGCGACGACGCCGCCGCCCTTCAGCCGCCCCTGCCGCGCCCAGCTCGCGCCGATCAGCGCCATGATCTGGTCGCCATCGACGATCGCGCCTTTCTCGTCGACGACGATCAGCCGGTCGGCGTCGCCATCGAGCGCGATGCCGATGTCGGCGCCGCTCGCGACCACCGTCTCCTGCAACAATCCCGGCGCGGTCGAGCCGCATTTGTCGTTGATGTTGATCCCGTTCGGGGTGACCCCGATCGCGACGACATCGGCGCCCAGTTCCCAGAACACCGTCGGCGCGCTGTTGTATGCGGCGCCATTGGCGCAATCGAGCACGATCTTCAGCCCGTCAAGCCGCACCGATTCGGGCAGGCTCTGTTTCACCGCATGGATATAGCGTCCGCGCGCGTCGTCGATGCGCTTGGCGCGGCCGATCTGCGCGGGTTCGGCAAGCTTCGGCTCGCTCGCGAGCAGCAGTTCGATCTGCGCCTCGTCGGCGTCGGACAGCTTGTAGCCGTCGGGACCGAACAGCTTGATGCCATTGTCATGGAACGGATTGTGGCTCGCCGACAACATCACGCCCAGGTCGGCGCGCATCGAGCGCGTCAGCATCGCGATCGCCGGGGTCGGCATCGGGCCGACCTGCACCACGTCCATGCCGACGCTGGTGAACCCCGCGACCAGCGCGTTTTCGAGCATATAGCCAGAAAGCCGCGTGTCCTTGCCGATCACCACCCGGTGCTTGTGCTGCCCGCGAAGGAAATGCGCGCCCGCCGCCATGCCGACGCGCATCGCGACCTCGACCGTCATCGGGATCTGGTTGGTCAGTCCGCGGATGCCGTCGGTGCCGAAAAACTTGCGCATGCAACCTCTGCCAAATAAGCCGGGTGAAGCCCACCCCGGCAATCCTGGGACGGCAGTAGGTCACCCGTTTTTTGTTGGCAAGCTGAGCGGCGCTCCCAGGGGGAATTTGAACTTGAAATCGGCATGGATCATCCTCGGTTCGCTGATTGCGGGCATGTTGCTCGGAATCGCGATCGAAAGCGTCTCGATGGACGCCGCCACCGTATCGCTGCCCTATGTCGAGCCGATCGGGCTGCTGTGGCTCAACGCGCTCAAGATGACGATCGTCCCGCTCGTCGTCGCGCTTCTGATCACCGGGATCACCGCGACCGCCGACGCGGCGCGCGCGGGCCGGCTCGCGGCGCGCTCGGTCGTCACCTTCCTCGCCGCCATCTTCCTCTCGGGGCTGATGTCGATCCTGATGACCCCGCTGTTGCTGCGTCTCTTCCCGCTTTCCACGAGCGCCGCCGAGGCGCTGCGCCACGGGCTCGGCGGGACGACCGAGGCAGGGCCGTCGCCGACCTTCGGCGATTTCCTGCTCTCGCTGATCCCGACCAACCCCATCGCCGCTGCGGCCGAAACGGCGATCCTGCCGCTGATCGTCTTCACGACGATCTTCGCCTTCGCGATCACCAAGCTCGACGCGCCGCAGCGCTCGACATTGTCGGGGCTGTTCAAGGCGCTCGGCGATGCGATGCTGATCGTCATCGGCTGGGTGCTCGCGCTCGCGCCGATCGGCGTCTTTGCGCTCGGCTATGCGCTCGCGGTCAAGGCGGGGGTCGCGGCCTTCGGCGGGCTGATCCATTATGTGCTGATCCTGATGGGGATCGGCGTCAGCTGCATCATCCTCGGGCTGCTGCTTGCCTGGCTCGTCGTCGGCATCTCGCTGCCGCGCTTCGTCCGCGCGATGGTGCCGACACTCGCGGTCGCGATCAGCACCCAAAGCTCGCTCGCCAGCCTGCCCGCGATGCTCAAATCGTCGGCCGAACTCGGCGTCGATCCCAAGAAGGCCGACGTCGTGCTGCCGCTCGCGGTCGCGCTCTTCCGCTTCACCAGCCCGGCGATGAACCTCGCGGTCGTCATCTATGTCGCCTGGCTGTTCGGCATCGAACTGACGCCATGGGAAATGGCGGTCGGCCTCGGCGTCGCGATGGCCGCAGCGCTGTCATCGGTCAGCCTGCCGGGATCGATCAGCTTCGTGACCTCGATCGCCCCGATCGCGGTGTCGATGGGGGTGCCGGTCGCACCGCTCGGGCTGCTCGTCGCGGTCGAGACCTTCCCCGACATCTTCCGGACACTCGGCAATGTTATCGGCGATGTCGCCGCCACCAAATATGCCGCCGACGGCGTCGGCGACGAAAAGATAGCAGGAGAGACGCCATGAAATATCGCAAGCTCGGCCACGGCCTCGAAGTCTCCGCCATCGGCATCGGCTGCATGCCGATGATCAAGGGCGGCAACATCCTCTATGGCGAAGCCGCCGACCTCGACGAATCGACGCGAACGATCCACCGCGCGATCGACCTCGGCGTCACCTTCTTCGACACCGCGCAAATCTATGGCCCGTTCAGCAACGAGGAACTGCTCGGCGAGGCGATCAAGGGCAAGCGCGACGGCCTCGTCATCGCGACCAAATTCGGCTTCAAGTTCGACGGCCAGCAGATCGTCGGCGTCGATGGCTCGCCCGCCAATGCCCGCAAATCCTGCGAAGGCTCGCTCCAGCGGCTCGGCATCGACACGATCGACCTTTTCTACCAGCACCGCGTCGACCCCGCGATCCCGATCGAGGAGGTCGTCGGCGGGATGATGGAACTCGTCGCCGAGGGCAAGGTCCGCCACATCGCGCTGTCCGAAGCCGGCCCCGAAACGATCCGCCGCGCCGCGAAGGCCGCGCCGATCACCGCGCTGCAGAGCGAATATTCGATCTGGGAACGCGATGTGGAGGAGGAAATCCTGTCCGCCTGCCGCGAGAACGGTATCGGCTTCGTGCCCTATTCGCCGCTCGGCCGCGGCTTCCTCGCGGGCGCAGTGCGCAGCCGCGACGAGCTTCCCGCCAACGACTGGCGCCGCAACGACCCGCGCTATTCCGAAGAGAATTTCCCCGCCAACCTCGCGATCGTCGATGCGATCGGCGCGGTCGCCGACAAGCATGGCGCCTCGAAGGCGCAGGTCGCGCTCGCCTGGCTGCTCGCGCAGGGCGACGACATCGTCCCCATCCCGGGCACCAAGCGCCGCGCGACGATGGAGGACAGCGTCGCCGCCGCCGAGGTGACGCTCGACGCCGACGACCTCGCCGCGATCGAAGCCGCCGCGCCGATGGGCGGCACCAGCGGGCCGCGTTATGGCGAAATGGGCATGCGGATGGTGCGGCTGTAACATCTCGTCATTGCGAGGAGCGAAGCGACGCGGCAATCCAGAGCGTGCGGCAACCGCTCTGGATTGCTTCGCTTCGCTCGCAATCACGAATTTCAATCGCGGGCCGCGATCCCCTCTACCTTCTCGGTCAGCACATCGATCTTGTGGTGCAGCCGCATGATCTCCAGCTCGGCGCGCAGGTTGATCTCATAATCGAGGCTCGCCGCCAGCCGGTCCTTCGCGGCAGCGCGGTTCTGACTCATCATGATGATCGGCGCCTGCACCGCCGCCAGCGTCGACAGCATCAGGTTCAGGAAAATGAACGGATAGGGGTCGAAGGCGAGCCCGAAACGCTCGAGCACCTCCGAATTGAGCAGCATCCACGCCAGCAGCACCAGCGTGAAGACGATGATGAAGCCCCACGACCCGCCAACCGCCGCAACCCGGTCGGCGAGCCGGTCGCCGACGCTCGCCTGCGCATCGTCGATGTCGGCGGCATCGCGGCTCGTCGGCGCACGCTCGGCGATCGCGCGCACCACACGTTCCTCCTCGGGATCAAGCTGGTCGATATGCTTGCCAAGCAGCCGCAGCGACAGGTCGGCAAGATGCGCTTCGCCGTTCATCCGACCCAGCGCCACAGCCCTGCAACCATATAGCCGAGCGCGCCATGCGCCCACGTCGCCGCAAGCCACAGTATGATTCCGCCGAACAATGCGTGCGGGCGCGGGATCGCGTCCAGCCACGACGCCCGCCCGCTCAACTGCCGGGCAAAGGGCACAAAGCTCGTCCGCGCCGCCCAGTGGCGCCAGGCGTCGCCCATCAGCCGCGCCTTCTTGACATCCTGCCCCGCCGACCCGGCGAGCGCGAGGAAGGCGATGATCGCCGACAGCACGATCTGCCCCGGCGTCGGCACGACCAGCGCATGCGCCAGCGCCCAAAGGCTGAAACCCCACATCATCGGGTGGCGCGTGATCGCGAACACCCCGCGCGGCGCGGCCTGCGCCGCTGCCGCCGCATTCGGCGCGGGCATCGCCGGATTGCCGATCAGCGAGCCCATGAACAGGATGCTCGCCACCAGCACGAGCGCGCTGGCAAACGCCCACAGCCCGTCGCCGACCGCCCATAGCGGCGGTTCGGGCGGCATGCCGCGCCACGCCTGCACCAGCAGGACAAAGGTCGCGATCGCGACGATCGAATAGACGATCAGGAACGCCCTTTCGCCCATTCGCCCCGCCAGCGGCGCGCGCAGCGGGTGCGACAGGGCGAAATGGGTGCCGACGAACAGCGCCCCCGTGGTGATCAACAGCGTCATCGGTTGCATGGAGCTCTCCCTCTCCTCTTCCCCGGTCCGCCGCTTGTCCTCAGGTGCGGGCCTTACCTGTCATATGCCTTGGGCAGATTGCCTTCCTGCGGGGTCAGATAGCGTTCGCGCAGGCGGTCCTGCCGCGTGACGAGCGACTGCGCCTTGCCGTCGATCCACACCGACACCGGGCGGCTGCCGAGTTCGAGCGGATCATTGTCCCAGATCACGACGTCGCCGACGCGGCCCGCGCGCAGCGAGCCGATCGTCGCATCCATGCCGACGGCACGCGCGGGGGCGCTGCTGATCGAGGCAAAGGCCTGATCCCAGCTCATCCCGCTCGCACCCGGCAGCTTCGCCAGCCCGACGAGATTGCCCGCATATTGCGTCGCATAGCCCATCTTGTGCGCGTCATCGTCGTCGAACACCCCGACCGACACCGGCACCCCGGCGGCGGCGAGCCGTCCGGCGTTCGACTGGGTCGCGCCCAATTGCTCGAAATTGCCCGGCAGGTCGGTCAGCGGCGAGACGAGCACCGGCACCCGCGCCGCGGCGATGTCGTTCGCGACGAGCCAGCCCTCGGTCACGCCGACGAGCACCAGCTTGATCGCGGGGAAGTCCTGCCGGAGCTTGAGCACGTTCAGGATGTCGGTCGCGCGGTCGACCCGGACGAACAGCGGCGTCGTCCCGTCGATCACGCGCACCAGCGCATCGGCGTCGGCCCGCTGGATCAGCGCGTCGCTGCCCCACTCGGCGAGCGTTGCGGGGTTGCGCGCATAATTGCGCGCCGCAAGCAATTGTTCGCGGAACAGCAGGAACAGCGCCGCGCGGCTGCCGCCCGCGGTCGCCGATCCGTCCTCGCCGAACGCCACGAACTGCAAGGCGCGCGGCTTGGTCACCATGTCATTGTCGTCGGCCAGGTCGACCACCGCGCCCTGCCCGGCGAACAGCCCGCCGCTGCCGCCCGGCGCGACGATCGCACGGGTGACGCCATTGGCGCGATTGACCGCGATCGGCGATCCCATCGGGTTCAGCGCCGGCGCGATGTCGAGCCCCGCCGAAAAGCGCGACTTGCCCGCCGACCGGTCGTTGGTGCCGTTCACCGCATCGACCTCGGTCAGCCCGACGCGGCTGAACGCCGCGACGATGCCGGGGGTGACCCAGCGCCCGCCCGCGTCGACGCGATCGATGCCCGCCGGCACCGTCACGCCCGCGCCCGCGGCGACGACCTTGCCGCCGCGCACGACGACGGTGCCGCCGTCGATCGGCGCGCTGCCGTCGCCGATGACCAGCTTGGCATTGACGATCGCGACGTCCTGCGCGTGGGCGGGGGCCGCGATCAGCGCGGCGGCGGAAAGAAGGAGCGCGCGCATCATTTCACATCCCCTTCGCCCGGCTGGCCAAGCTCGAAATCGCTCACCGGCCGCAGCTTCGGATTCATCGCATCGAACATCATCGCGCCGTCGATCCACACTTTCTCGGGCCGCGTGTAGGCGCTGAACGGATTGCCGTTCCACAGCACGACGTCGGCCATCTTGCCGGGCTTGAGGCTGCCCGTCCTGTCGCCGATGCCCAGCGCCTTGGCGGGATTGTACGACAGCCAGGTCCACGCCTGCTCGTCGCTGATCTGCATGCCCATGCGGCGGCCCGAGGCGAGCGCCTTCGCCGCTTCCTGGTTCAGCCGCTGGATCTGGTTGGCGTCGTCCGAATGGACGATCGTGCAGGCACCCGCCTTGTACACCAGCGGGATATTCTCGGGCACGCTGTCATAGGCTTCCATCTTGAAGCCCCACCAGTCGGCCCACATCGCCGAGCAGATGCCTTCCTTGGCCAGCATGTCGGCAATCTTGTAGCTTTCGACCGCGTGGTGGAAGGTCGAGACCTTGTAGCCGAATTCCTTCGACATATCGATCACCAGCGCCATTTCGTCGGCGCGGTAGCAGTGATTGTGCACCAGGATCTCGCCCGACAGCACCCCCGCGAGCGTTTCCATCGCAAGGTCGCGATCGACGACCTTTCCGTCGTCCATCTTCTTCTTATACGCCGCCGCCTTCTGCCAGGTCGCGCGGTTGACCGCGAAATTGCCCATGCGGGTCGAGGGCATGCGCCCCTTGCTGCCATAGACGCGCTTCGGATTCTCGCCGCACGCCATTTTCAGGCCATAGGGCGCGCCGGGGAATTTCATCCCCTGCACGGTGCGCGAGGGGACATTCTTGAGCGTGATCGAGCGCCCGCCCATCAGGTTGGCGCTGCCCGGCAGGATCTGGAGCGACGTAACCCCGCCGTTCGCCAGCGCCCGGCTGAACCCCGGATCCTGCGGCCAGACGCTATGCTCGGACCAGACTTCGGGCGTGGTCGGCGAGGTCGCTTCGTTGCCGTCCGAATGCGCCTCGACGCTCGGCGACGGATAGTCGCCGAGGTGGCTGTGGATGTCGATGATCCCGGGGGTGAGATATTTGCCGGTGCCGTCGACGACATCGGCGTCGGTCGGCAGCTCCATGTCGGGACCGCCGACACGATCGACCTTGCCGCTCGACAGGACGATCGACCCATTGTCGATCCGCCCGCCCTCACCGTCGAAGATGGTGACGTTCCGCACGACGGTCAGCCGCGTCGGATATCCCTTGTACGTCGACGGATAGGGGTCCTTGTTGAACTTCACCGGCTTTTCGGCGGCGGGCTTGCTGCTCGCCGTCTCCACCTCGCCGCCGTTCGCGGTGCAACCCGCGAACGCCAGCGACACCGCGGCCAGAAGGCTGGCTTTCACGCCCCGGATCATCTTTTATGCTCCCTTGGGTTCGGGATGGACGCCGGCGGCAGCAGGCTCACCGAGTTCCTTTTGGCCCGCAAGGTCATCGGCATCGCGCAGCGTTTCAAGGTGCATCAGCTTCTTGATCAGCGGCGAAATGACAATGATCGCAACACCCACGCCAACGGCAACCCAGCCAATCGTGCTGTACACATCCAGAACCGTCTGCTTGCCTGCGGCTTCTCCGCTCGCGCTTTCCGAACCGGTAGCTGCTGCAATCAGGCCGGCCACGAAATTGCCGGTCGCCGAAGCGAAGAACCACGTCCCCATGATGAGCGAAGCCATATGCGACGGTGCCAACCGGTTCATCGCGCTCAGCCCGACGGGTGACAGACAAAGCTCGCCGGTCGTGTGGAGCAGATAGATCAGGAAGATGAAGATCAGCGGGATCAACGCTGCATTGCCCGATGCACCAGCAACGAGAACGAGGAAACCGGCGCCGAGTTGAATGACCGCCAGGCCGAATTTCGCTGGCGTCGACGGCTCGATTCCTTTCCGGCCGAGCGACGTCCACAACCACGCGAACAGCGGCGCCAGAAGCACGATATAGATGGCGTTCAGCGACTGGAACATCGAAGCCGGGATCGTCCAGCCAAGCACTTCGCGATCGACGTGGCGATCGGTCAACAGGTTGAGCGACGAACCGGCCTGTTCGAACAAGGCCCAGAACAGGATCGAACCGACGATCAGAAACATCGCCGCAAAAATGCGGTCGCGATCGTGATTGACCCGGCCGATCGATTGCCAAATCACGACGGCAAGCGACACGCCAAACCCGATGAGCGCAAGATTGCGCGCGGCATCTTCGGTCATGCTTTCCATGAACATCGATACGAAGGCGACGATCGACAGCACTCCGCCCAACGCAAACAACGACAGCGGCACCTTGGGCGCTGCTTCATAGCTTCCGTAAACAAACTTGAACGTCGCGACGCCCAGCACGTGCAGGATCAGGATCGTGCCACCAATGCCCAGCAGAGTGCCGACAACAGCCTGATTCTGAACCAGCCACCAGCAAACGGCTACCGCGACAAGACCGAGCAGATAGAGCAGCCATTCAAGCTTTACGCCCAAGACCGGCGCCGCCAGCGCTTCGGGATTTTCGGATTCACCGCGTCCGAGCAGCAGCGGCTTGAATACGACAAAAACGATCAGGCCCGCGAGCATGCCGATGCCAGCCGCGCCGAAACCATAGGCCCAGCCATAGGTTTCGCCCAGATAACCGCAGAGCAGCGAACCGAGCGCCGCGCCAAGGTTAATCCCCATGTAAAAGATCGTGTAGGCGCCGTCGCGGCGCACGTCGGTACGCGGATAGAGCTGACCGACGATCACCGAGATATTGGCCTTCAGGAAGCCCGACCCGACAATGATGAACGCCAGAGCAAGCCAGAAGATGTTGAGGTCGGCGGCATTCTGCCCGCCATCGCCCTCAAAGCCCATCAGCAGATGGCCGAATGTCAGCAATACGGCGCCGTAGAGCACCGCCTTTCGCTGCCCCAACCATTTGTCGGCCAGGTAGCCGCCGAGCACAGGCGTGATGTACACCAGCGCAGTGTAGGCACCGTATATGATGCTCGCGTTGCCGTCCGAAAACAACCAGTGCTTGGTAAGGTAAAACATGAGCAGCGCGCGCATCCCGTAATAGGAAAAACGCTCCCACATTTCGGCGAAGAACAGAACAAACAGGCCCTTCGGATGGCCGAGAAACGTCCCGGCAGCATCCCCGTGCTGGGCATAGGCTTTGGTCATGGCGACCCTTCCCTGGGTATGATGTTGGTCCCGAAAACGGGACAGATGGTCGTAACACTAGCGTCAAAATTGCGTATGGGAAGAATCTAATTGCGCGTGAAACCATCACAATCGGGCCGGATATTGTTGCGAATCGTTCGCAACACTTGCAACCGCGCGCCGGAAAGGCCACATGCGGCGCCATGTTCAACGACACCTCCTCGCTCCGCTCGCACCTCGCCACCCGCCGCTCGGGCAAGGCCCGCGACATGGTCGCGCCCGGCCCCGATGCCGCGCAATTACGCGACATCATCGCGCTCGCGCTGCGCACCCCCGATCACGGCAAGCTCGCCCCCTGGCGCATCGTCACCGTCGCCGACGACCAGCGCGAGGCCTTCGCGACCCTGCTCAAGACGGCATGGGTGAAAGAGAATCCGGGCGCGGCCGGCCTCGACCTGTCGGCACTCGACCAGTTCGCGCATCAGGCGCCGACGCTGCTCGTCCTCCTGTCGACCCCCGTCCCCGGCGCCAAAATCCCCGTCTGGGAGCAACAGATGTCGGCGGGCGCGGTCGGCATGAACCTGCTCCACGCGGCGCATGCGCACGGTTTCGTCGGTAGCTGGCTCACCGGCTGGGCGGCCTATAGCCCCGACGTCGCGGCGGCCTTCGGCGCGAGCGAAGGGGACTCGGTCGTCGGCTATTTCTTCCTCGGCACCGCCGGCGCGCCGCTCTCCGAACGCCCCCGCCCGGAATATGATGAGGTCGTCCGCGCATGGGAAATTTAATTTCAAGCACCGTGACGCATCGCTAATATTGTGATTTGACTGTGCTGCTGTCTTATGGCATTAAAGCGGCATGCTCGACCAGTCCAAACCCGTGTACCAGCGTCTGCGCGATGTCATCGCCAACGCGATCCTCGACGGCCATTTCAGCGACGGCGACATGCTCCCGTCGGTGCGCAGCCTCGCCGCCGACGAGGGCGCCAACCCGCTGACCGTCGCCAAGGCCTATCAGACCTTTCAGGACGAGGGGCTGGTCACGGTGAAACGCGGGGTCGGCATGTTTGTCGCGGACGGCGCGACCGAGCGCCTGCGCACGCTGATGCGCGAAGATTTCCTCGCCAATGTCTGGCCCCCCGTCGCCGACCAGATGCGCCGCATCGGCCTCGACGCACGGACGCTGCTGGATTTGACCGAGGCCTGATTTCTGCCGTCATTGCGAGCGGAGCGAAGCAATCTCCAGCTATCGGCGTCGCGCAAGGCGGGTAACTGGAGATTGCTTCGTCGCTGCGTTCCTCGCAATGACGACCGACTACCGCCCCACCTGCGCCATCTTGTCGCGCAAGTCCGCCGCGCCCTGCGCGTCGCCGCCCTGCGCCAACAGCTCGGCATAGAGCCGCATGATCTCGCCATTGAGCGGCTGAAGCCGATAGGCGAGCGCGATCATCCCCGTCGCCTTTGCGCGGTCGCCCTTCGCGGCATAGGCCTTCGACAGTTCGCGCAGCACCACGACGTCGCGGTTGCCGATCCGCCGCCGCACGCGCTCGAAATGGGTGATCGCATCGTCCCAATGCTGAAGGTCCATCGCCAGCGCGCCTGCCAGCCGGTCGGCAGCGATGCTCGACGGCTGGCTGTCGCGCAGCGCGAGGATGGTCGCCCCCGACCCGGCGATATCGCCCGCGCGAAACAGCGCGTTGGCAAGCCGCAGCGTCGTCCTTTCGCTCGCATCGAGGTCGCGCGCGGCGCGAAAGCTTTGTACCGCCAGCCGGTAATCGCCCGCCGCCATCGCCGCATCGCCGTGCAAGATATGCGCGTCGGCGACGCCCCGATTGGCGTCGCGTATCACCGTCGCGCGTTGCAAGGCGCGCGCCGCATTGCCGCCTGCCATCTCGGCCTCCATCGCCGGGATCACCTTGGCGGGGTCGAGCGGCGCGGCATCGGCCTCACCCGACAGGTTGAACCCGTCGGTCGCGAAGGGCGCCGCCTCGCCCGGCGACAGCGCCGCGGCGCGCGCCAGATATTCGGCCGACGCCGCCGTTTCGCCGCGCTCGCCCGCGACCCGCGCCGCGAGCAGCAAGCTCCAGCTGTCGGCATCGCTCCGCGCGACGATCGGCGCCAGCGCCTCGGCGGCGCCGTCGGCATCGCCCCCCGCCCATTCGGACACCGCCAGGATGCGCCGCGCGGTCAGATTGTGCGGCTGTTCCTCCAGCAACCGGTCGGCCCAGGTCGCCGCCACCGCCTCGCCGCCGAGCTCGAGTTCGACCACCGCGCTCAGCAGCATGAAGCCCGGCTCCTCGTCCATCCGCCCGCGGGTGCGCTGGAGCAGGCTGCGCGCGAGCCGATAATTGCCCGCGCGCGCCGCGACCACGCCCTGAAGATAATAGAGGCGCGGATCGGCGGGGGTCAGCGTCGCGGCATGGCGCAGCGACACCAGCATGTCCTTGTAGCGCCCGAGGTCGCCGAGCGTCGCCGCCTGGTCGATCAGCGCGCCCGCATTGTCGGGATCGGCCGCCAGCGCCGCATCATACCATATGAGCGAGGCGGTCAGGCCACGCTGCGTGCGCACGAGGTTCGCCTTATACGCCAGCGCCGCGCTGTTCGCCTTGTCTAGTTCGATCGCATAATCGATGGCATCGCGCGCGCCGAGCGCGTCGGCATTGGCGTCGCGAAAGCGCGCAACATCGACCCACAGGTCCGAATTGCGCGGCAGGTCCTGCACCGCGCGGTCATAGGCGTCGCGCGCCGAGGCGAGGTCGCCGTTATCGAGATGGACATTGCCTGCGACCCACGCCGCCTCGCCGATCATCTCGGGCGCGATCGGCCCGGCGTCTAGGATACGAAAGGCGCGCTCGCCTTCCCCCTGCATCGCCGCAGCCTTCGCCGCCAGCGGGCGCAGCGCCGACACGTCACCCCCGGCGCCGAGCGCCGCCTGCACCGCCGCCTCGGCACCGACCCCATCGCCGAGCTTGAACAGGATACGCGCCAGTTCGACCTGCTTGGCGAGCTGCCTCGGATCCTCGGCGAGCGATTGCTGGAGCGCCACGCGCCGCGCCTCGAGCAACATACGCGGGCTCTCCGGGCGCGGTCCGTCGCACCCCGCCAGCAGCAGCGCGCCGCACAGCGCGCCGATCCAGAGGCGAACGCCGTGCAAGCTCAGGCCGCCTGCATCCGATATTGCTTGAGCAGATCGTACAGCGTCGGCCGGCTGATCCCGAGCAGCTTGGCGGCGGCCGAGATATTGCCCTCGCTCTGCATCATCGCGCGGCGGATCGCGACGCGGTCGGCCGCCTCGCGCGCGCTGCGCAGGTTGAGCCAGCTCTCCTCGCTCCCGGCGTCGTCGCCGCCGGCAATGTCGAGGTCGTCCTTCATCACCAGCTTGCCATCGGCCATGATCACCGCACGCTTGATGCGGTTTTCCAGCTCGCGGACATTGCCCGGCCAGCGCGCCTCGTCGATCGCCTGCAGGGCGTCGGGCGCAAAGCCGCGCACCCCGGGATTCATCTCGGGCGCATATTGATGCAGGAAATGCCGCGCCAGCAGCACCGCGTCCCCCGGCCGCTCGGCGAGCGACGGGATCTTCACGACCATCTCGGCGAGCCGGTAATAAAGGTCGTCGCGGAAACTCTGCGCCGCGATCATCGCGTCGAGGTCGCGGTGCGTTGCGCAGACGATCCGCGTGTCGACCGCGATCGGCTTGCGCCCGCCGATCCGCTCGATCGTGCGTTCCTGTAAAAAGCGGAGCAGCTTGACCTGCAACGGCAGCGGGATGTCGCCGACCTCGTCGAGGAAGAGCGTACCGCCATGCGCCAGCTCGATCTTCCCTTCGGTGGTCTTGACCGCCCCGGTGAACGCGCCCTTCTCGTGCCCGAACAATTCGCTCTCGAGCAAATTCTCGGGGATCGCGGCGCAGTTGATCGCGACGAAGGCGCCGTCGCGGCGCCCGCTCGCCTCGTGCAGCCCGCGCGCGAGCAATTCCTTGCCCGTCCCGCTCGCGCCGAGCAGCATCACCGACACGTCGAGATTGGCGACGCGCTCGATCGTGCGCGCGACCTTCTGCATTTCGGGCGCGCCGGTGATCATCCCCCCCAGCACGCGATTGTCGCTCGCGCCCTGCTCGGCGAGCCGGGCATTTTCGACCTCGAGCTCGCGGACATGAAAGGCGCGGCGCACGATCAGTCCCAGTTCCTCGATATCGATCGGCTTCTGATAGAAATCCCACGCGCCGTTCGCGATCGCGTTGAGCGCGCTCGCGCGCTCGCCATGCCCCGACACGACGATCACCTTGGTGTCGGGCTTCATCTCGAGGATCGCCTTCAGCGTCCGAAACCCCTCGCGCGTCCCGTCGGGGTCGGGCGGCAGCCCCAGGTCGAGCGTCACCACCGCGGGCTCCTCGGCGCGCAACAGGTCGATCGCTGCGTCATGATCGCCCGCGATCAGCACCTCATAGCCGTCATAGGCCCATTTGAGCTGCGTCTGCAGCCCCGCGTCGTCCTCGACCACGAGCAGTTTTTGCGGTGCTTCGGCCCCGTCTTTTGTCATGATGCCACTTTCATCCAGTCGTCGCCGTTCCCGGCCGCCCCCTTTTCGCCCGCGGCGGGCAGCCACAAGGTGAAGCGGCTCCCCTTGCCCGGCTCGCTCGCCACGTCGATCGCCCCGCCCATCGCCTGCGCCAGCTGCAAGGCCTCGAATGCCCCGAGCCCGAAGCCCGCCTCCTTCGTCGACACGAAGGGCTTGAACAGTTCGTCTCGAACAAACTCGCGCGTCATCCCGCATCCCTGGTCGAGCACGTCGATGCGCACCCGCCCCTGTTCGCGCTTGGCGATGATCTGGACCGGCGCATCGGCGGGC